>CAZNAL010000045.1:0-14767 GCA_964571055.1 uncultured Oscillospiraceae bacterium
AATCCCCATCAAGCGCCCAAAAGCGCGCCGAAGCTGTTGACCGGCGCGCGAATAAATGATATACTTTTTATAGTTTATTAAATCTTTCACATAGGTATTTCCCCGCAATTGCCGTATCGGGCACGATCCGGCCGCGCAAGCAATTCTTGACGCAGAAACAGAAGGAGATTCATCGTTTATGAACCATGAGCTGCTTCGCCGTCTGTCACGGTGCGAGACGGATATCGACAGCGCGCTCCGCCGCCTGTCCGGCAATGAGACGCTGTACTGCCACTGTCTAAACGCCTTTCTGCAGGACACCACCATTCTTGAACTCAACGAGGCCATTCAAACGCAGGCTTGGGACGAAGCCTTTACCGCGGCGCACGCCCTAAAGGGCTTGGCCGGGAACATGGGCTTTATTCCGCTGTTCCACGCGACGGGCGAGCTTGTCGTGCTCATTCGCAACGGCAAAATCAAAGAGATCGATCCATCCAACCAACGGCTGCGCGGCATCTATAACGAGGTTTGCGACGCGATCCGTGCGGGCTTACAAGAAAAAGAAAGAGCAGGAGAGTAATATCGCTATGGCAAACAAGCAGACATACGAACCGGACGGCAAAGCGCAGGAACGTGCCGAAAGCTTCAATTATCACTACATCGTCGGCATCGGCGCCTCCGCGGGCGGACTGGAGGCGCTCCAAAAGCTGCTGACCGCCCTGCCTGCTGACACCGGCTTCCCCTATATCATCGTGCAGCATCTTTCCCCCGATTATAAAAGCCTTTTGGGCGAAATCCTCTCCAAATACACCGCCATGCCCGTCATACAGGTCGAGGACGGGATGGAGGTGCAGCCGAATTGCGTCTACGTGATCCAGCCCGGCAAGAACATGCGCATCGCCAACGGCAAACTGCATTTGATCGCGCAGCGCGAGAAGGAGCTGAACCTTCCCATCGATATGTTCTTCCGCTCGCTTGCCGAGGAAGCGGGCCCCCGCGCCATCGCGGTCGTGCTTTCCGGCACCGGCTCCGACGGCACCAACGGCATCAAGAGCATCAAGGAAAACGACGGCATGATCATCGTGCAGGATTTGGAATCCTCCAAGTTCGACGGCATGCCGCGAAGCGCCATCCGCACGGGGCTTGTGGACGCGCAGATTTCACCCGAGGAGATCGCGCTGGAACTGCAGCACATCTCCATCGCGGCCAACAATCACAGCGTATCCCTCAAAAGCGAAAAGGAAATCGACGAAGAGCTGATGAAGAAGATCTATATCATCCTCAAAAAGCTCAGCAACATCAACTTCACCCATTATAAGCAAACCACCATCATGCGGCGTATCGAGCGGCGCATGATGCTCACGCACAAGGAAACCCTGCAAAACTACGTGGACTATCTGTATGAATCGCCCGAGGAGGTAAAAACCCTCTCCAAGGAGGTG
The DNA here is from genome assembly GCA_964571055.1 of uncultured Oscillospiraceae bacterium. GTDB lineage: Bacteria > Bacillota > Clostridia > Christensenellales > CAG-138 > JAQVRG01. The sequence goes on from CAZNAL010000045.1 coordinate 1,422, forward strand.
CTCATCGGCGTCACGAGCTTTTTCCGCGACCCCGAGTATTTCCAATGCCTCAAGGAGAAGGCCATACAGAACATACTCGTCCACAGCACGGCGGAGGAACCCGTCCGCGTTTGGGTGGCGGGCTGCTCCACGGGCGAAGAAGCGTATTCCCTCGCCATCCTCTTTTGCGAGGAGATGGAAACGCTCAAGCTCAAGCGCACCGTAAAGATATTCGCGACGGACCTCGACATGGAATCCATCGCCATCGCTGGCAAGGGCGTATACAGCGACAACATCATCGACACCGTCTCCCCCGCGCGGCTAAGCCGCTATTTCACCCGCCGCAACAACACCTATGTCGTGAGCCGGGACATCCGCAAGATGATCGTCTTTTCGCCCCACAACGTGTTCCAGGATCCGCCGTTCGGGCGGCTCGATCTGATCTCCTGCCGCAACATGCTCATCTACTTCCAGCCGGTGCTGCAAAACGACCTGTTCGCCATCTTCCACGCCTCCCTCAAGGATGGCGGCTATCTCTTCCTCGGCAAATCCGAAGCCATCGGCATGTTCACGGAGGCCTTCCCCGTGGTGGACGCCGCCGCCAAGATCTTCTCGCACCGCAGCAGGGTAAAGATACCCGGCGCAAAGGCGATCCCGTTTCTGCAAACCGCCTACCCGGACGACGACTTCCCCCTCGAGGTCGACGTGCCCTATGTGCGCCGCACCGTGCCGGGGGAAATGGGCACGACGGAGCGCGCCTCCATCAATACGGAGCTCTTAGAGCAGTTTATGCCCGCCTGCCTCGTCGTCAACGAAAAGAACGAACTGGTGCACAGCTATGGTGAAAACAGCAACTATGTGCATTTGGCGCTGGGGCGTTTCAGCAACGGCCTGTACGACATCCTCACCGAAGCGCTCAAGATCCCCGTTTCCACGCTCCTCAAGGAGGCGCGCGAGAAAAAGGCCAAGGTGCAATATAAGGACATATGCTTCCACGGCGAGCGGGAACAGAGCACCATCAACCTCACGGCCATGCCCGTCAGCGATAAAGCCGCCGAGGGCGAGGGCTTTTACGCGCTGGTCTTCTCGGAGCTTTCGCAGCGCGGCGAATCCAAGGACGCCGTCCCCTACGACATCGACCGCGTCGCCTCGCAGCGCATCACCGATCTTGAGCAGAATCTGGGCGACGTGCAGGACAAGCTTGACCGCAGCATCGCGGAGCAGGAGTGCGTCAACGAGGAGCTGCAGGCTGCCAACGAAGAGCTTTTGACCGCCAACGAGGAGCTGCAAAGCTCCAACGAGGAGCTGCAATCCGTCAACGAGGAGCTCTACACCGTGAACTCCGAATACCAAATGAAGCTGACGGAGCTTGCCGATCTCAACGACGATATCGCGAACTTCCTCTCCTCCACGCTTATCGGCATCATATTCGTGGACAACAAGCTGAACATCCGCCGCTATACGGATTATGTGACCAAGGAATTCAGCGTCATGGATCACGATATTGGGCGGTCACTGAAATTCATATCGTATCATTTCCCCACCGTGGATATATCCGAGATCTGCGACAACGTGCTCAAAACCCTCGTGCCGGACGAGCGGGAGGTTTCTACCGGCAAGGGGAAGATGTTCTTCATGCGCGTAGCGCCCTATCGGACGACGGAAAATAAGATACTCGGCTGTGTGATCACGCTGGTGGACGTCACGACGCAAAAGCAGGGGCTGGTGCAGCTACAGACCACGGAGGAAAAGCTGACCATCGCCCAGCAGATCAGCGCCGCCAAGAGCGACTTCCTCTCCCGCATCGCGCACGAGATACGCACCCCCATGGGCGCGCTGATCGGCCTTACCAAGCAGGCCAAGCAGAAGCTTGACAACAAGGAGGAACTGGCGCTGGATCTTGACAAGATGTCGGAGACGACCGATTACATCGCCTCCATCGTGACGGATATTGCGGAAGCCGCCAACAACGAACGCCACGCCGGGGATTCCGTCAGGGAGCCCTTCCCGCTTCGATCGTTGATCGACAATGTGGAATCCATCTTCAAATACCGCGCGGAGGAAGCGGGGCTCACGTTTGAAACCTCGCTCGCGGACGATTTCGCGCCCGTCTATACGGGCAACAAGACCTCCATCCAGCAGATCCTTATCAACCTCTTGAATAACTCCATCAAGTATACGCCCCGCGGCGGCGCTGTGACCCTCAAAGCCTTTGAAGGCGCCGACTCCGACGAAAGCGCGGCGACTCTGTGCTTTGTCATCGCGGACAATGGTATCGGCATCGATCCGGCGCTCCTTCCCGATCTATTCAAGCCCTTCTCCGGCGAAAGCGCGGAGGGTTCGGAGGAGCCTGCCAACATGGGGCTTGGCCTTTCCATCGCCTACAACCTGATACAATCCATGGACGGCGACGTTTCAGTGAAAAGCGAGCCCGGCAAGGGCTGTACCTTTACGGTGCGTCTGCGGCTTGACCGCTTCGACGCGGCGGCGCACGCGGCACGGCTTGCAAGGGTGAGCGCCGAACGCCCCGTGAACTTGGCCGGCCGCCATGTGCTCATGGCGGAGGATAACGCGCTCAACCGCACGATCCTAGGCTCCATGCTCGCAAACGAGGGCGTCACCTATGACGAAGCCGTCAACGGCGAGGACGCGGTCAACCTCTTCCTCAAATCCCCCGACCACACCTACGACTGCATCCTCATGGACATGCGCATGCCCAAGCTTGACGGTATCCGCGCCACGCTCGTTATCCGCAGCGCAAGCAAGGCGGACGCCGCGAACATCCCCATCATCGGCGTATCCGCCAACGGCTTTGCAGACGACATCAAGCAGGCGTATCTCGCCGGCGTCAACAGCTATATCCCCAAGCCCATCGACCGCGACGACTTGCTCTCCGCCATGGGGAAGCTGCTGAAGTGATAAACGCTTCGCCATATGCACGAACGCCCGCCAAATGGCGGGCGTTCGCTCGTTTTGTATTTCTTTTATCGCAGCCGCTTAAACGCAGGTATAGCCGCCGTCCACAGGCAGCATAACGCCGCTTACATAGCTGGAAGCGGGAGACGCGAGGAACACGGCCGCGGAATCCAGCTCGCCCTCGTTGCCATAGCGCTCCATAGGGATAACGGTCTTGGCGTACTCCTTGAACCAATCCGTATCGAGGGTGGAGGCGGTCAGCGGCGTCCAGAAATAGCCCGGGCAGATGCTGTTGACCGTGATGCCGTACTTGCTCCACTCGCCTGCCAGACCGCGTGTGAGGTTGACGACGCCGCCCTTTGCCGCGTGATACGGGGAGCAGGGCGCTACCTTGTTGCCCACAAGGCCGTACATGGACGCGATGTTGATGATGCGGCCGTACTTAGCGGGGATCATGGCGGCTTTGGCGATCTCGCGCGCCATCTTGAAGGAGCCGAACAGGTCGATGTTCAATTCGTTGGAGAACTGCTCGTCCGTGATCTCCTCGGCGGGCGCTACCGCGCCGGTGCCGGCGTTGTTGATGAGGATGTCGATGCGGCCGAAGCGGTCGAGTATCGCCTTGACGGCGCCAACGACCATCTTCGTATCCGTAACGTCGCAGCGAACGGCCATCGTTTCCACACCGTAGGTCGCCTTGAGCTCCGCAGCCACGGCATCGATCTTATCCTGCCGCCGCGCAAGCGCAACGATGTTGCAGCCCTGATTGGCGAGCGCGTTTGCCATCTGCACGCCCAAGCCCGTTGAGCAACCAGTTACAACAGCCACCTGACCGGTCAAATCGAAGTAGTTCTTCATCTTCTGCTCCTTTAATTCTATATTTGATAACCCCGGCGTTTACGGGAGTATCCTTTATTATAATTTTACCATTCCAGTTTTTTCTTGTAAAGGGTTTACGTCGCATTTCCATTATATATTTATCGATAACAGCATATCTAACGTTTCTGCCTTTAGTATGGCTGCATAAACGCCGGGGTATGCGAAAGCCGGCGGGCATACCGCCGGCTTACAGTTTGTCGATAAAGGCCCTTCGACCTTTGTCGATATGCCACGCTCTTATTTCTCTCCGTGGAAGCAATCGATAATGGTCACCACCGCGCCCTTGATGCTGTTTTCCGTCGTGCGATAGGGCGCCACGCGCACGTTATAGGTCTTGCCGTTGGCGGCAGTGATCTCCTTATCGATGGTCGCGAGGCTTTTGAGCACCGCGCGCGCGTCGGAGAGCAGGTCGTAATCGGGGAAGCAATGGTCCATGATCTGCGCGGAACGGCCGATGTCATGCTCCATAATATCGAACTCGCGCCCGACATACTCGGTGTACTTGCGAATGTTGAGCTTGCCGTCCAAAAAGAGGATACCGATCATGGTGGAGGACAGGAAGTTGGAAAGGTCGTTGGCCATGTCGGTCAATTCGTCAAGCTTCTGCTGGTATTCGGCGTTGACGGTGTAGAGCTCCTCGTTGACGGATTGCAGCTCCTCGTTGGAGCTTTGCAGCTCCTCGTTGGCGGTCAAAAGCTCTTCGTTGGCGGCTTGCAGCTCCTCGTTGACCGTCTCGAGCTCGCCTATAGTCGCCTTGAGGTCGTTTTGCGAACGCAAAAGCTCGCTCTCCAGATCCGCGATACGCCGCGCCGCGGTCTTGTCGATGTCGTACTTCTCGGAGATGCCGTCCACGTCCGCCGCTCGGTGCTCCGTCATCAGAAGCGCGACAAGGCCGTTTTCCACATCCTTATAACCGTTGAGCGGCTGTACGGTCATATCGATGCTGCGCGCGGCGCCGTTTTCATCCGTTACGCTGATGTCCGTATAGGTAACGGCTTTCTTTTCCGTCCGGCAGCGGTTGAGCGCGGTGGACACAGCAAGGCTTAGATCGTCATTGATGAGACTGAAGATGCTAAAGCTTGCCTTGCCGGGGCCGATGCGCAGAAACGGACCGTAATCGCCGAAGAGATGCAGCACCTCGTTGTTCTCGTTGAGTATGACGGAGGGGGGCAGGAACCGTTCCATAAAGTGCGTATACAGCGCCTCCTGCGAAGCGTCGTTCGCTTCGCGCGGCTGCGCGCCGATGCTCGTGTGCACGGGGGTGGGCACAAGGGGCGCTGTAAAGGCCATGGCCATGCTGTCCGCCATCCTGCCCTCGCCAACGTGTACATAAATCTTCTCCGTGGCGCAGACCGGCTTGAAAACGTCGGAAAACTCGCTTGCCGTCTCGCTTTTGCCCAAGAATAGATAGCCGCCGTCCTTGAGCGCGGAATTGAAGATAGAAAACAGCGCCTTTTGCAGCACCGGCTGGAAGTAGATCATCACGTTCCGGCAGGAGATCAGATCGAGCTTACCAAACGGCGGATCGGTAAACATATTGTGCGGCGCGAAGACGATCATCTTGCGGATATCCTTGTTGACGCTGTATTTATCGCCCCGCTTGATAAAGTATTTTTGCAGGCGCTCCGCGGAAACGTCGTCTATGATATTGTCCGAAAACTGGCCTTTGCTCGCTATGTCCACAGCCTTCGCGTCCACATCGGTCGCGAATATCTTCACGTCCCGGCGTAACTGCTGTTCTTCAAGCGCCTCGTGAAAAAGTATGGCGATGGAGTACGCTTCCTCGCCGGTGGAGCAGCCCGCCACCCACACGCGGATCACGTCGTTTTCGCCCGAACGCGTGACGATATCGTAGATAGCCTTGTATTTGAGCTTATCGAAATAGGCGGCGTCGCGGAAGAAATTCGTAACGCCGATAAGGATCTCCCGCCCGAGTATGCGCGCCTCCTCCTCGTCGTTTTCAAGAAGGCTTACAAAATCCTCCAGATTGTTCTGATGCGCCACCACCATCCGCCGCTCGATGCGGCGCGTCACGGTGTTGCGCTTATAATGGGTATAGTCGATGCCGCAGATACGCTTGAGGATGATATAGATGCGCGCGAGCAGCGCTTCGTCCGAAAAAAGCTCCGTGCTCTCCTCGGGCTTGGCGACCGTGGGATAGTTGCAGAAGTTCACGATCTCCTCCGCGATGTCGCTGGGGGAAAGGATGAAATCGGTAAGGCCCGTGTTGATCGCGCTCTTGGGCATGCCGTCGAACTTGGCGCCCGCGGGGTCCTGTACGATCACAAGACCGCCGTGCTCCTTGATGGCCTTGATGCCGCTCGTGCCGTCCGAACCGGTGCCGGAAAGCACCACCGCGATGGAGCGCTCCTTCATTTCTTCGGCAAGCGACACGAAGAACACGTCGATGGGATGGTTGATGCCGCCCTGCACATATTCCTTGAGGTAGAGCTTGCCGTTGCGGATGATCATATTGTTCTTGGGGGGGATGAGATAAACGTGGTTGGGCAGCACGACCGTACCGTTTTCCGCTTGCAGCACGGGCATTTGCGTTTGCTTGCTCAATATCTCCGCAAGAAGGCTTTTATAATCGGGGGAAAGATGCTGCACCACCACAAACGCGAGATCGCTGTGGCTGGGCATGCTGCTGAAAAACTGCTGCAGCGCCTCCAAGCCGCCCGCCGACGCGCCCAAGCCAATGATGAGGTTTCGCTTTGCCACATCCACGCTCTTATTTTTCGCTTCCCGTGTTTCGCCCTTTGCCATGCTCCTTTTCCTCCTGCCCTTATCGCTTTTTCAAAAACTTATTGGTAAAATCGTCAACCGGCATGGGCTTGCCGTAATAATAGCCCTGCGCGTAGGTACAGCCGATCTCCAAAAGCGCCGCCGCGTGCTGCTCGGACTGTACGCCTTCGGCGATACACTTGACGTTGTTCTTGGCGCAGATGCCCACGATGCTCTCCACAATGGAACGGCTCATCGAATTATACAGGAATCCGTCGATCAGCGATTTATCGATCTTGATGGTGTCAAAGGAATGGTCGCCCAGCGTTTTGAGGCTGGAATACTCCGACCCAAGATCGTCCAGCGCAAAACGGAAGGATTGGCCGCGTATCCCCTCCATCGCCTGCTGCACGGCGTCGGCGCCGTATTCGCCCACGCTTTCCGTCATTTCGATCTCCACAAGCGGTTCCGGCACGTCGTAACGGCTTTGGATCGCCAAAATGGAAGCGAGCGCGGTGGAAGCAAGCAGGGTGCTGCGCGAAAAGTTCACGGCGACCGGCACTGGGGATACGCCTGTGTCGATCCAGCCCTGTATTGCCTGAAACGCCTGATTCAGTGAGAAATAGTCAAGCTCTCTGATATTCCCCGCCTTTTCCATGATACTGACGAACTCGGAGGGAAGCACGATCTGCCCCTCGCGGTTGCGATAGCGCGCCAAAGCCTCCGCCCCGACCACCCTGCGCGTGCGCATATCCACCTGCGGCTGCAAAAGGATAAAGAACCTGCCCTCCCGCAAGGCGCTCTCGATCTCCGGCAGGCTCCCGTCCTCGCGGTTCAAGCGTTCCGCGACGGCGGGCGCGGGCATGCCGTTGCGGGCAATATCCTCCGCCCGGTTGATAAGCCGCCGCGCGGATTCGCCCTTATCGCTCCACGCCTGCCCAAAGTCGAAGCGCTTGGGATAACGCCGCTGCAATAGGCTCTGTACCCGCATGTATTGCCCTTGAAACGCGTCCTTAGTCTGGTTGGTCACGAGCACGGCAAACTCCATGCCCGTGATGCGGAACGCCTGTTCCTTTTTGAAGATATCCCGAAGCGTCTGTGCGGCAAACACCAGCATATCGTCCCCGAACGCCACGCCCTTGGTGCGGTTGACGTCATGCAATCCGGAAGCGACAACGCACATGACGCCCACCGCGTGATAGGCGTCAGGGTTGAACGCCTGCATCACGCTGTTGAAGGCGGTGCGATCCGGCAGCCCCGTCAGCTGGTCCCTGCCCGCGACGGACATGCCCGGCGCGTTCATGCCAAAGCGCGCGCGCTCATGCAGCAGCATGGGCAGCAGCGCGTAAGGGAGCGCCACGTCCGTTCTGTGCGCCGTGGGATTCTCCACGCACAAAAAGCCCTGCACCCTGTTTTCGATAATGACCGGGAGGATCACAAAGCACCACGGCGCTTCGCCCGGGTTGGGCGTCCGCCGCCCCACGCCCTGATTGTTCATGACGATGGGCTTGGCCGCCGTAAGTACGCGTTTGAGCATGGGCAGCTTATCAAGCGTCGTCCCCGCAAGCTGACGCAATATGCTGTGCCTGCCGGGAACCGCCCATTCATGAAGCCCCGATACGGTGCAGTTGCCGTTGAGGAGCGAGAGCGTATACACCCGCTGCGCGCCGTAGTATTGCCCCAGCGCCGCGAGCGCGCCGTCTACGGACGCGTCGTAAGTATCCGCCGCGAGCATAGCGCGCATACATTCCGCCATTGCCGATTTTTCCGCGCCGAAAAGCGGGCGCGTCAACTCTTCCTGTCCCACCAGCGCAAAGGTGGCTTCCGCAAGCTGCTCCTCCGTCACGCGGAAGGAATCCACATAATTGGTATAGGTGCGCACGCGGTCGGTTTCGGTGTCCCGATAGGCGTCGCAGATGCGCATCGCTTGGGAGAGCATGCCGGAAAGCTCGGCGCAGCGCGCGTTCTCCGTAGCGATGCCGCAAACGAGCTTGAGCGTGCTTTCGGATTGATTGTCCTTTCGCATCCGCCCCACGCGGGAAATGGCGTTTTCGATCTTGGCGCGCATCCACGCGTCGGACTGGACGTTTGCGCAAAACACCACGAAGCAGTCGTCGTTATAACGGCCGAGGATGCAGTCGCCGTCCAGCAGCGCGCAAAGGAAACGGCCCAAAAACATCTGCTCCGTTTCCACGCTCTCCGCGCCGATGCGCGCGCTCATGGCGGGCAAGCCGAGAAGGCGGATCACCGACAGCGAGTAAAGCCGCGAGGATTCGCCGCAGCTTCGCGTAAAACCGTCCACCAGCTTCTCAAAGGTCGCCTGCGTGTAAAGATGCGTAACCGGGTCGCGCTCGGTGGCGACAGGCAATATCGCCTCTACGCTTCGCCGCCTTTCCACATCGCTCACATACCAGAATACGCAAAGCTCTTTAAGCACGGGGTCCTCGATGATGCAGGCGCTGATCTTTGTCCAGCGTATTTCGCCGCCGTCCAGCCGGCGGTATTCCACCAGCGCCCAGCGGTTGCCCTTGGCGTGCTCCTCGATCATATTTTCCCGCGAAAGCCGCAATCTAAGCAGCATCGCGTCCTCCTGATAGGAGGTGGTGCGCGCCACAGCCTCCGCGAAGGCGGAATAGCCGCTTTTATCGAGGGAAGCAAAGCAGGCGTCGTGCCGCTCCTCGTAAAAATCGATCATATCTTTGGAGAGGTTGGCCTTCATCGTGAAGAGCAGATCGTCCTTGACCGCCTCCATCAAAAGCCCCTCTCGCTCCAGCCGCGTCTGCCGTCCCATGATGCCCGGAAGCTCCTCCGCGCTGCCGATCGCCTTCTCCGGCTTACCCTCCCCGTCGAAGATCGTTTGGTAGGAGAGCGTCGCCCAGCCGTACTGGCCGCTGCTGACATAGCGGCATTTGAAAAGGCCTTTGTCCTCCTTCTTTCCCTGCGTCATGCCCTGATAGAAGGCGCGGAACGCGTCGGCGGAATCCGCGTGCACCAGCCCCGAATCGATCACCGCCTCCGGCATGCCGCCGACCGTCTCCTCCGGCGCGTAGGCCGCCTCGCCGTTCGTGTAGAAGGTGATCGTCTCGCTCGATACGTCCAGCTCGAAGAGCAGCCGCGCGGTCTGCGTGAATGCCATGCGGTAGCGCTGCTCGTTGGAGGCGAGCTTTTCCTCCTGATGCATCAGCTTTTCAATATTGGTATGCACGGCGTACACATCGGTTTTCCCATCCGGGTTGGAAACGATGTTCATGCCCACGGACAGCCAATGGTAGATACCGCCCTTGCCGATGAGCCGATAGGTGGTGCGAAGCGTATGCCCATCGTCCAGGGCCGCCAAAAACTCGGTGCGGGCGCGATCCCGGTCGTCCGGGTGGATGCAGGGGAAGATGCCCTCCACACTCAGCGCCGCCGCCTCCTCCGCGGTGAGTCCGCCCATCATGGCCAAAAACGAATCGCTGAAAAAGACGGGCTTGAGGTCTTTCCCCGGCTCCATATGCAAAATGAGGATGCCGCCGTCGATGCTGTTGAGAAGCGTGCGCAGATTGACGCTTTCCATCAGCGCGTCCCGCGCCGCCGTCTCCGGCGCGCTCCCGGTCTCCTGATCGTAGAAGGTATAGCGGTTGCGCCCGTTGGTCTTGGATTGGTAGAGCGCCGCGTCCGCCTCCGCGTAAAGCCTGTCCACCGTTTTTCCGTCGCCGTGATAGAAGGAAACGCCTATGCTGCCGGTGGATTCCACGGTGACCTCCGGCGTTCTGCAAATATACTGTAACGCCTGCAGCAGCTCCGCGGCCTTGCGCCTAAGCATCTGCGGCTTCCCTATGTTCTTGACCAGCACGAGGAATTCGTCGCCGCCCACCCTGCCGATCACGTCGTCGTCGCGGAAGGTGCATCGAAGCGCCTTCGCCGTCTCGATGATGATCTCGTCGCCCGCCTGATGCCCCAAATGGTCGTTAATACCTTTGAGGTTGTCCCTGTCCACCATCAAAAGCGCGTGGGTGCCGTTGGCGCCGTCGCCGGTAATAAAGCGCCCGATATGGCTAAACGTCGCGTCGTGATTGAGAAGACCCGTCATGGAATCGATCTCTGCGGCCTTGGCAAGCTCGCTTTGGGCGGTCTTTTGCTGGTTGATGTCCAAGAGCGAACCGATCAGCATCAAATGCCCGTTGATGGGGTCGGTGTTGAGCCGCACGATCAAGCCCACCCAGCGCTCGGAGCCGTCCGGCATGGCGCAGAGGTACTCGTAATCCAGCCTGCGCGTACCGTTTTTATAAACGTTATGCAGCGTGTCCAAGCAGATCGTGTCAAAGAAGCGCTTCACCTCGGCGTCGTCCACGACCGCCGCGGAAGCCGACGCAAGATAGGCGTCTATCGTTTCCATAGGCGCAAGCGCGTATGCGTCCTTATCGCGAAAACGCGTTTCCACAACGCGCCAGCTCGTGACGTCGAACATCCACGCGGCGTACTCATTGTCGCGCAGCTCCAGAAGATACTGTACCGAGCGCCAATAATCCTCGTTGGTCTCATACTCGCGCGTCATATCGCGTGAAACGAAAAGCACCGCCACCGGAAGCCCCTTCTTGTCGCGCACGGCGTATTTGGAGCAAAGCGCGTGATGGATACGCCCCTCGTGATCGTGCACGGATTCGACGAAGCCAAGTATGTCCTCGCCGGTTTTGAGCACCACGCGCGCGTCCCGCGCGTAACGCTTTGCCTGTTCCTTGTCGGGCAAAATGTCGAAAATGGAGCTTCCTATCACGGCGGACGCGTCGGACAAGCCAAGATAGCGAACGAAGCTGTCGGAGGCCGAAAGAACGGCCATATTCCGATCCAGCACATACATGATGTCGGTCGTGTTTGTCAGAAATGTCGAGAAAGCCCGATCCGGCAAGTCTCCCGCCGCTCTCTCTCTGTTTTCCGTCATGTTGATCGCTTCTCGCTTTCCCAAAGAATCCGCATAGACGCATGAAAGATTTGCTTTTTCCGTCCAAAATGCGTCCGCGCCGTATCGCACCGTCCATCCGGCAAGCGCTTATCGAAAAAGGGTATACGTACCTTAGGATATATAGTAGATACTAGCACATATTCCCGCCCGTTTCAATAAAATACGGTAATTTTTGCCAATTTTCGCGCCCGACGCCGCGTCCTTACACGCCGCGCTTGACAAAGGCATATAAGTAGGATAAGATGCATAGTAATTGAAAACAGAGGTATTGCAGAATAATGAAAGTTAGCAGTGGCAGCATGATGATGTGCATGCGTGGGATGATGATGCATTCCACGCTGTTCGTCGTGTTGCTAAGCCGCTTCTAGTTCTATAGCTATAGAAACAGAACCCCGCTTCGCAATCGCGACGCGGGGTTTTTATTATTTTAAGCGTTATGCAAGAAAGGATGACCGTTATGTTGATCTCAGAGCTGTTGCGTGAAAAGGCCGTTACCGTATCCTGCGAGCTGTTCCCGCCCAAGAGCGGGACGGCGCTATCCAACGCGATGGAGGTCGTGGAGCGCACCGTGGAACTGCGCCCGGATTTCATCAGCGTCACCTGCAGCGCGGGGGCGGCGGGCAACAATGTCGCCATGGTAAGCCATGTGCGCGCGTGCGGCGCGACGCCGCTTGCGCACCTTACCTGCGTGGGCGCGTCGAAAGCAGAGATCGACGATATGCTCGATACGCTGACCCTTCAGCGCGTGCAGAACATACTCGCGCTTCGCGGCGACATCCCCGAGAGCGGCCGCGCGCCGGACAGCTACACCTACGCCACGGCGCTGACGGAGCGCATCCGCAGCCGCGGCGATTTTTGCATAGGCGCCGCCTGTTACCCGGAAGGGCATGTGGAATCGGCGAATCTGCCGCAGGATCTTGTGCATCTTAAGGAGAAGGTAAAAGCGGGCGCCGATTTTCTCATTACACAGATGTTTTTTGATAACGACGTGCTCTATCGCTTTCTCTATCAGGCGCTCGCGCGCGGGATCGACGTGCCGGTGCTGGCGGGCGTGATGCCCATTACCCGCAAAGCGCAGATCGAACGCGTCTACAAGCTCAGCGGCGCAAAGCTGCCGCCTCGTTTTTTGAACCTGCTCGAGCGCTTCGGGGATAATCCCACGGCCATGCATCAGGCGGGCGTAGCCTACGCCACGGAGCAGATCATCGACCTTATCGCAAACGGCGTGCGGGGCGTGCATATCTATACCATGAATCACCCCGAGATCGCGGGCGAGATCATGCAGAACATCCGTTATATCGTGGAGGCAAGCTGTGACGCGCAACACATCCAACGAAACGTCGGCTGAGCGCGCCGATCTCATACAAGCCCTGGAGGAAGCCGCGCGGCCTTGCTTTGTCACGCTGGAGGGCGATGTGCGCGAGCTTGCGGACGGCGTTATGGTGTGCGGCGTCACGGTGCGCGGCGCGTCGCTTCGCGAACACCTTGCAGGATGCGGCCGCGCCCTCCTATTTGCGGCCACGCTGGGCGCGGAGGTCGATCGCCTGATCAGCCGCCGCGCGGTGCTTTCCGTAGCGGACGCGTATCTTCTCGATACGCTGGCGTCGGAGAAGATCGAGCGCTATTGCGACGAGACGCAGGACGCGTTATCCAATCGCTCCGACGCGCTGTACCTACGCCCCCGCTACTCCCCCGGCTACGGAGACGTAGCGCCGGACGTGTCGTTTGCGCTTTTGAACGCCTTGAACGCGGGGAAGCGCATCGGATTGTGCGCCACGGCGCAGGGCATGCTCACGCCCGTCAAATCCGTGACGGCTTTCATCGGCTTAACACGCGAAAAGCAGAGCTGTCACATCCATAAATGCGCCGCCTGTCCCAACACGGGCTGCGCCTTCAGAAAGACTAACTA
>CAZNAL010000046.1:0-14607 GCA_964571055.1 uncultured Oscillospiraceae bacterium
AAAGGGCCGCTTCTTACTTAGGGGATTGTTAAGGGGTAAGCCCTATTGATTCCGGCTTGGGCGGCTTTGCTCTCGGAGGCTATAATCGCCCGAGGCGGCGTGCACGGCGAGGGCGAAACGTCTTGCGAAGCAAGACGCACGCTGCCGTTTGCAACGACCGCGCGCGATGCGCCTTGCGCATGCAAACAGTTGTAAATTGAAACCTCGCGCCCGGCCGAATGACCGGGCGCGAAACCGCTACTGCGCTTCTATGATTCCCCCCTCCGCCGTGGGCAGCGTCATGCGGGAGATGGTGTCCGTGATCGCTTCCTCGCTCATGCCGGGTATCCGCTTCGCTGCGGCGGCCATGCGCTTGACGTAGGTGGTGGGGGAGTAGCCGATGAGCTGCAAAAGCATGTTGGTGCTCTCGGCGACGGTGGGCGCTTCGTGGAAGGTCAAGCGGATGGCGTTGCGCGCAATATCGAATTGCAGTATGCGTGTAAAAGGCGTTTCGATAAAGGAGACCACCACGCACAGGCGGATATCGCCGTCCTCCTCCAGCCTCCAAAGGACGCGGGAGCCCACAAGCTGCTCTTCGCCCCGAAGGTACGCGCGCCCCGGTATGTATTCGGGCGTGGCGCGCAGGGTGTTGCGCTGATACCCCTCGTAGAGATCCATGCACAGCGCGTCCCCCTCGCGAAAGAAGCGCACCATATCCGTGCCAAGGCTGAAATTGCCGTGCACCGACTGCAAGCTCTGCGGGAACAAGCCGCCCGTGTTGCCCTCCAGCTTGTATTCGCGGCCGTTTAGCATATCGAGTATCCTGTGGTACACGGCGGGATCGCTGTTTTCTTCAAAGCCCTCGGGCAGCGCGGGCGTATAGCGAAGGGCGGCCGCGTACTCGCGAAAGCGCGCGTGCAAAACGGGGTCCTCCAACAGCGGCGCGTCCTCCGCTACCCAAAAGCTTGCGCGCAGCAGCTCCATGATATGGCCTTGCGCAAAAAGCTGCGGGCTGCCGCTAAAGATCGCCACCACCGCGTCCAGCGCGGGCAGTACGATCACATACTGGCCGAACGCGCCGTTAAACTGGTACGCGTCCCGCCCGTTCATCCATATCTGAAAGCCGTAGCCGTCCTTGCTCTCGCCGTTGGGCGTTTCGATCTGCTTGGACGTGGCCATCTCCACCCATTCGCGGCTTACGATCCGCTTGCCGTTCCATTCGCCCTTGTTTAGATAGAGCTGGCCTAGCTTCGCGCAGTCCTCCAGCGTAAGGCTCAACCCCCAGCCGCCCTTTTCGACGCTCTGCGGGCAAACCTCCCAATCGTAGCGCGTGATGCCCAACGGCCGGTACAGCCGCGGGGTCAGGTATTCGGTCAGCGTCATGCCGGTCTTATGGCGCAGGATCGCCGCGAGCACATAGGTGTTGAGGGAATTATACTCAAACGCCGTGCCCGGCTCGAATTTCGGCACGGATTCCAAGAACATCCGAAGCCAGCTGTCGTCCAGCACCGATCCCACCTCATTGAAGCGGTTGCCGCTGCTCATGGTGAGAAGATGGCGTACGGTGAGCGTTTTATGCTGCTTTTGCATCGCGGGCGTTACGATGTCTGAAAACACGTCCACCACGCGCTCGTCTAAGCTTAGTATCCCCTCGTCCAGCGCGATGCCCACCGCCGTACCCACCACGCTTTTGCTCATGGAAAAGAGCATGTGCGGCACGTCCGCGCGGTAGGGCGCCCAATAGCCCTCCGCGATCACGCGCCCGTGGCGCAGCACCATGCACGCGTGCAGTCCCAGCGTCGCGGGCTGCGCGCTGAATTCCCGGAACAGCCGCTCCATGGCGGCCGCGCTCATGCCCTCGCGCTCGGGCGTGCTGCGCGGCAGCGGCGACGGCTGCGGTGCGGGGAGCGCGGGCGGCTTTTGCAGCGCATAGCCGTATACGGGCACGTCCTTTAGGTCGTGCTTGAGGAACTTCATCATCAGCTCCACGCTTTTCATTTGCAGATTGATATCCATACGCGGCCTCCTCTAAAAACACAAACGGGGATCGCGCGCAAACGCAACCCCCTTTTTCGCTTTGCCTTGTGTTATACGCCCTGTGGCTGCATCGTGGGCTCCATCGGGATGCCCTGCCCGGACACGCTCAGATAGAACGCGGCGGTAGACGCCTGCATGTAGGGGGTCAGCCATAAAAAGCCGATGCCCAGCGTCAAAAGACACACGAACGCCCAGCCGATAAAGCTCAATTGCAGGCAGAAGAGCCGCCATTTGTTGCCCGCCATCATTTCCTTGCTCCGGTTGACCGCCTCGCGGATGCCCACGTTGGGGTCCTGTGCCATGATGTAGGGCGCCATGGCGTAGCGGTAGGACGCGATGATGCCGGGGATCACAAAGAGCAGCGTCCACAGCGTTATGAACAGCGTCATGTAGAAGCGCAGCCCCAGCGCCTTCAAAAAGATACCGAAGCGGGAGAACAGCGCGTCAAAGCCCGGCTCGCGGTTGGTGCAAAGGTCGATATAATAGGCGTCATGCCCCAGCTCCACCGCCGCGCCGATGATAAAGAGCGCAAGGCCGATCAGCAGCAGCACGCCCACGACGCTCATGATAGCCGCCACGACCGCCGGATTCTCCGTAAGCATTTCGGAAACGCCTTCCATCGCAGAATCCATGCCGGCGCTGTTGCCGCTTACGCTGCTGCCCGCGCTGCTGCCGGCGCTGCCGCCCGCCGCACCGCTGCCGCCGCCGCTCGTGCCGCCTAACAGACCCGCCACAAACGTAACGAGTATGCTCAATCCCCAGTGCCCTTTTAGCTTATTGCGGCCGATGCCGCGATATTCCTTGCTTGTAAACATTCACATTCCCCCCCTTGCGCGGTTTTCCGTGCGCGCTTATTTATGGCAATCGCAGTCGTCGCCGCACTCGCCGCAGCAGCAGTGATCGTCCATCTCAGCCAAGCGCTTTTCCGCGATCTCGGTCAAAACGTCCATCAGCGCGTCGTCGGGCGGGAGGAATTCTTCGTAGTCCTCTTCCTCGTTGGTCTCCACCTTCATGATGTAGACCTCCAGCTCCTGCTCCTCGTCGGCCTCCTCGTCGGGAAGCTCGGTCAATATCGCGTATTCTGCGCCGTCGTGCTCGAAATAATCGATAACGTCCAGTTCAAAATCGTTACCGTCCTCATCTGTAAATACGACAAAATCTCTTTCTTCTTCCATGGTTGGGAATACCTGCCTTTCTTTGCAGCTTTGTCCTTTGGAGTATTGTACACGATTCGCGTCCCCATTGCAACCGCGCTTTTAGCGTGCCCGCCCCGCGCGGGAATGATACGGCTTGCCCTTTGCGCCCTTTCATGCTACCATAAGCCTACGCTTACTTTATGCTCGAAAGGAATCGCGCCATGATCTTCAAGGACGCCTTTGGCACAAAATCGCAAAACGCCGCGCTGCACGCGGAATACAAGGAGGCCGAAAGGAAGTTCGCCGTGCGCCTTGGCGCTTCGCACCTGTTTATACGCCGTCTTTTTTGCGCGGACTTTCTTCCGTACGCGTCCATACGCGAGATCGTGCTGGAAAACGAGTATGTACAATGCCCCACCAGCGAATTTCCCTTTGAGGGCAACGTTTTCCGCCTTTACTTTGCCACGGACGCGCCCAAGCCCTCCATGGTGGAGGTCGATTCCATCGTGAAGGCGGAGCGCATCCGCGACGCGGTAAGCGCCAAAGCGCCGCAGGCAGACGTACGGGGCAGGATCATCCGTCCCTAGGCGCGGACGTTGCTTTTCATTTCTTGATACGGCAAAGCGTTTCGATTGTTAGTATAAAATAAAAACAGAAATGCGGCTGTTAAAACAGCGCGATGGCGGCAAGCGGCGACACGCGCAGGGCGGCGCACCCGTACAGCGCGCTTGCGCCGACGATCATGTCCGCCGTTTCGGAGATCATATACGCGCGGTTATCGGGCAGCAGAAAGAACTGTCCCTCCGCGAGCGTCACGGGGGCAAGGTCCGCGTCGGCGTACTGCGCGTAGGCGTTTTCGCTCAAAAAATACCCGTTGACATATACGTTGCCGTCCCGCATCTGCACGGTTTCGCCGGGCAGGCCGATCACGCGCCCCAAATACACGCCGTCCGCCCGCCTGACCGCGTAAATATCGCCGCGGCGCGGCGTAACGGCGTATTTTTTCAGCGCGTCAAAAAGCACCACGTCGCCCGCGCGAAGCGTAGGCGCCATGCCCTCGTCCGCGATCTGCACGCCGTGCAGCCACAGGCCGAACACCAGCGATAAACAAATCGCCGCGACGGCCGACGCCCAAACGGCGCTTTTGCGCCGAAGGCGTCCGTATTCCCAAGCGTTTTCCTCTGCGCGTCCCATAATGCTTAAAGGTCCCGCCACGCGCGGAACGGCCACATCACGAAATGCGCCCGCCCCACAATGCGCTCGCGCGGGATCGTCCCCACGGAGGGCGCGCGGCTGTCCTTGCTAACGTTGCGGTTGTCCCCCACGACGAAGACGCTGTTTTCGGGCACCGTGCGCGGCTCCATCTCGTTATAGATATAATCGTTCCAGTAGGCGCTCTCGTCAAGCGCTTCGCCATTGATGTAGATCGCGCCCCGCTTTACCTCCACCGTTTCGCCGGGCAGCCCGATCACACGCTTCACGCAGGTATCCTTTTCGTCCGGGTAGAAGCAGATGATGATCTCTCCGCGCCGGGGCGGCGCAGCCCAAAGGCTCACCTTCTCCACAAAAAGCCGCTCGTTCGTCCAAAGCGTAGGCTCCATGGAAGGCCCCTCCACCCGCGCGGGCTCGAATACGAACAGGCGTATGGAAAGGGCGATGAGCACCACCGTCAAAAGATAGATGAAAAAGTCGATGTTCGCGCGCTTGTTGAACACGGAATCCTGCTTGTGGAATTCCTCCTGCATCTTCAGGAATGTGTTGCGCTCCTTGGCGCTAAGGCCATCCTTTTGCTTCATGCTTCGTTTTCCTCGGTATTGATGATTTTTTTCGCGCGCTTGACGAACTCCGCGCGATCCAGCATCACGATGCGCCCGCATTGCAGGCACTTGATCTTCACGTCCGCGCCCGTGCGGATGATCTGCCACTCGTTCGCGCCGCAGGCGTGGGGTTTGCGCATAACGACCCGGTCGCCGAGCGCAAAGGCGTCGATCATAGCGTTTCCCTCTTTTCTATATAGGCCTCGTCGCCTGTTGAAGCCACGCGAGCGCGTCGCCCGAAAAGGCGGGAGAGAGCGCGTCGTACACGCGCGCGTGATAGGCGTTGAGCGCGTCCTTTTCTTCGCGGCTTAGCATTTCGCGCTCCACCGCCTGAAGCGCAAAGGGCGCAAGCGTCAGCGGCTCGAAGGAGAGGAACCTTCCGTAGGGCGTGTCCGCGTCCACCCTGCACAGCAGCAGGTTTTCCAAGCGCACCCCGTGGCTCCCCTCGCAGTACACGCCCGGCTCGTCGCTTACGACCATGCCCGGCCGGAATACGAAATCCTCACGCGCGTTGCGTATGCGCACGGGGTCCTCGTGCACGCCCAAGAGATACCCCACGCCGTGCCCCGTGCCGTGGCGATAGTCAAGCCCCTCGCCCCAAAGCGGCGCGCGGGCGAGCACGTCGAGCTGCACGCCCCGCGTCCCCGCGGGAAAGCGGGCGCTCATCAGCGCGAGAAGCCCCTTAAGCACCAGCGTATAGTGCCGCTTTTCCTCGGCGGTGAGCGCGCCCATGACGAGCGTGCGCGTCACATCCGTGGTCCCCTCATAGTATTGCCCGCCCGAATCGACGAGCAGCAGGCCGCGCGCTTCGATTTTCGCGTCATGCCCCGGCAGCGCGCGATAGTGTACGATTGCGGCGTTTTTGCCGTAGCCGCAGATGGTATCGAAGGAAAGGCCGATGCAGCCTTCCGTTTGCAGCCGCAGCGCGTCCAGCTTCTCCGCGGCGGCGGCTTCCGTAAGGCCCGCGCCCTCCCGCTCCATCCTATAGAGAAAACGCGTGAGCGCCACGCCGTCTTTGACGTGCGCCTTTTTGAGATTCTCGATCTGCACGGCGTTGCGTACAGCCTTTCGAAGGCCGATCGCGTCCTCCACGTCCAACAGAAGCGTGTTCTGCGCGAGGATCTCCCAAAGCGCGTAGTTGACCTTGCTTTCCGTCAGCACCACCGTAGTGCCCTGTTCATACCGGCAGGCAAAGCCGTAAGCCCCCTCGTAGGGGCGGAATTCCACGCCCAGCGTTTCCAAAGCGGCAGTAAGCGCTTCGTCCCGCTTCTCCGCGTCCATGCAAAGGCACACGCGCTCCTTTTCCACAAAGCAGAAGCAAAGCGGTACGGGCGTGTGGGGAAGGTCGCCGCCGCGCAGGTTCAAAAGCCACGCGACGTCTTCACACCCACAAAGCGCCCACACGTCCGCGGCGTGCTTTTCCATTTCCTCGCGGAACCATTTGAGCTTGCTTTCCGCGCTCTCGCCCGCAAAGCGCACGTCGAGCGCCCAAGCGGGCGCGCCGGGAAGCGGCGGACGCGCCGGCCACAAGCCGTCAAAAAGCGCGGGATCGCTTGTAAGCTCGATCCCCTTGTCCGCAAACGCCATGCGCAGCTCCTTGACGGCCGCCGCGTCCATGGTGCGCCCGTCAAAGGCGACCACGGCGTTTTCGGGAAGCGCATCGTGCAAAAAATCCTTGCGCGAGGGAACGTCCCGCTCGCCCATGCGCATCAGCATCACGCCGCTTCCCTGCAGCTGCGCTTCCGCCTGCAAAAAATAGCGGCCGTCCGTCCAAAGGTACGCGCCCGCGTCCGTGACGACGAGCGTGCCCGCGGAGCCGTCAAAGCCCGTGAGGTATTCCCGCAGACGAAAATGCGGGCTTACATACTCCGAGCCGTGATAATCCGACGTGGGTACGATGCAGGCGCTTGCGCCCAGCGCGCGCATCCGCGCGCGCAGCGCGTCCAGTCTTTGGGGAACCGTTTCCATATCCTTCTCCTATGGCTTGATAAGGTCGATCACGACGCCCTTTCGCATCGCGCGGCGCAGCGTATACGCCGTGCCGCCGGGCTTGCCGTCGTAAACGGCGATCAAACGGTCGCAGGCGTTTACGATGTAGTCGTTTCGCATCAGGTAAAATCGTTTTCCCGGGTGATCGGATACCGCGTGCACGCTGTCGCAGCGGGCAAGCAGGGCGTGAAAGAGCGCCTTGTCCTCGGCGCACCAATACGCGCAGGCGTCCGGGAAGGGAAGCGCCGCCTCGAGCGTGAGCGCATATTCCTCGCTAAGCGCGAGTACGGTCTGTGCAAACAGAAGGTCGCTGCCTTGGGCAAAGCCGCTGATAAAATGCGTGCAGCCCGCGTCGAGCGCGCAAACGCATGCTTCGCGCAGCCGCGAACGCAGGCGCGCTACCGCCGCCGCGTCCGTGCGGGAAAAGGGCAGCTTCTCGTAGCGGTAGCCCGTAAAGCCGCAAACGCGCATCTATAAAAGCGCCTTGAGGCCGCGCGCCAGCTGGTCGCTGCAGGAGGTCGTATTGTTGCCGCAGCGCACGCCGGAAAGCTTCTCCACGATGTCCGTGGCGCGCATACCCTCGCAGAGGATCCCCAGCGCCTTGAGGTTGCCGTTGCAGCCGCCGGTGTAGCGCAGGTTGTGCACAACGCCGTCCTCCATATCGAAATCGATCTGGCGGGAGCAGGTGTTCTGCGGGTACAGTGTGTAATGGTGCATCAAAGCTCGATCTCTCCTTCAAACGCATATTCGGCGGGTCCGGTCATAAAATAGACCCCGTTTTCGTTTTCGATCGTCAGCGCGCCCAGCGTAAGCTGCACGCGCACCGTCGCGTCCACAAGCCCCTCGCGGAAGGCGCAGGCCGCCGAGGCCGTAGCACCCGTGCCGCAGCAGAGCGTTTCGCCGCAGCCGCGCTCCCACACGCGCATGAGGATGTTCCCGCGATCCAGCACCCTGATGAAATCCACGTTGGCGCCCTCCGGGAAAACCTCCGCGCGCTCGAGCAGCGCGCCCGTTTGCATATGCTTCCTGTCCGTCGGGTCCTCCACCGGCACCACCGCGTGCGGTACGCCCGTATCCACCGGCCAATAAAACACCTGTTCGCCGCCGACGGCGGTAGCGCATATGCCGTCGCTTAGATACTTGGGCGCGCCCATGCGGATGCGCACCTGCGTGACGGCGCCGTTTTCAACGGTGCATTGCGCGTCGCGGAGCCCGGCGGGCGTTTCGATGCGCATGGTCTCCTTTTTCACAAGCCCCGTCTCATAGACGTATTTCGCGAAGCACCGTATGCCGTTGCCGCACATGGGCGCGATGCTTCCGTCGCTGTTGAATAGCTGCATGCGCACATCCGCCGTGTCGGAGGGGCGCGCGAACATCAAACCGTCCGCGCCCACGCCGGTACGGCGGTCGCAGACCCTTTGGGCAAGGCGCGCAAGCGACGCGCCGTCCTCTTGGAGCGCGTCGCGCGCCACGATAAAATCGTTGCCCAAGCCGTGCATTTTATAAAATCGCATCTTCATGAGCGCATTATACCATATCCTTCCCTTTCGCACTACACCAAGCATGTGAACTTTTTCCGCGCCGTCTGTACAAACGCGCCCTTTTACGTTATATTATCCTAGTATGGATATGCAATGATGGAGGCATATGGGGATCTGTATGACACGTTTCTATTTTATCGTGAATCCCGTTGCGGGCGGCGGGCGCGCGCTTTCCGCCTTTGAGAACGTACGGCAGGCGTTGGACGAAAAGGGTATCGACTACGAAGCGGTGTACACGCCCGGTCCCTTTACGGCGACGGCGCTCGCAACGCAAGCCCTGCAAAAGGGCGAAGCGTGCATCGTCGCCGTGGGCGGCGACGGCACCATGAACGAGGTGGCCGCCGCGCTCATCGGAACGAACGCCACGATGGGCATACTGCCTTTCGGCACGGGCAACGATCTAGCAAGGGGGCTCAAAATGCCCACGGAGCCCATGGCGGCGCTTGCGGTGCTGCTGGGGGGACGCACGCGGCAGATGGACGCCGGACGGATCAACGCGCGCAGCTTTATCAACGTCGCGGGCATAGGGTTTGATGTGGACGTGCTGCTGGCCACGGAAAAGTACAAGAAGCGCTTTCACGGGATGGTTCCCTATATGCTGGGTATTTTCGACGCGCTTTTGCACATGCGCACGCTGCACATGACGATTGAAGCAAACGGGGAGACGCTCCACGAGGACGCGCTGCTTGTGAGCATCGGCAACAACCAGTATTTCGGCGGCGGCATGCGCGCCGTTCCCACAGCCGACCCCTTCGACGGGCTGTTTGACGTATACGTCGTGCGCAAGGTAAGCCTGTTTCGGTTTTTGACGCTGCTGCCAAGCTTCGTCAAGGGCAAGCACGCGGACAACCCCTGCGTGCATCGCTTCCGCGCGACGGATATACGCGTATCCTGCCCGGAGGACTGCATGCTGGACATCGACGGCGAGGTGACGGAGCGCACCCCCGCGCGCTTTACGCTGCTGCCCGCCTCCCTCAAGCTGCTCTGCGGCGACGCCGCGGAAGATTGATCTTACTGTATGGCAAGAAGACGGCGCTTCACGGCGCGCAACAAAAAAAGGACCATTCTAAGGCTGGCGCTTGTGCTGCTCGTCCCGCTTTTATTGGCGGGCGGCGTGTACGGCGTGATCCAGCTTTTGAAGGGCGGCGGCAACAAGGCTTCCCTCAAGGAAGCGCCCTTTGCGCCAAGCGACGTCTATACCTATACCGGCGCGGGCTTTCTTTACTACAAGGACGGAAAGCTCACCTTCCGGCACGATACGGACAAAAAGAGCGACTACACGCTCTCCGTATCCTCCGCGGCGGCAGCGCTGCGCCTCTCCGCCGGCGCGAAGCTCAGCGCCCTCTATAACGACACCTCCGTGCTCATCACGGGCGCGGACGTACCCATCACGCTTAACGGCACGGTGGAAAAGGTGATCTGCGGAAGCGAGCATCTTGCGGTGTTCGTCTCCACCGAAACGGGCGGCGCGCTGCAGGTGTTCGACTCGAAAGGCGCGCAGACGGACAGCTTGGATTTTTCCTCCGCCGTCCTCCTCGATTTCGGCATCGACACCACGGACGCGGAAACGCTTTGGACGCTGACGCTCGACGCGGCGGGCGGCATCCCCGTTTCCACCGTCACCACCTACAACCTCGCGCAGGGCGTTACGGACGGGCTGATGAGCGTGCAGGGGGAGCTTTTGGAGGACGTGGTGTTTACGGGCACGAGCATCTTTTCCGTGGGCACCAACCATATCATCCGCTACACCCGCGCGGGCAACGCGGAGATCTACCGGGAGCTGATCTACGGCTGGCGCGTCACGGATTATTCCCCCGCCGCGACGCCCGTGTTTTTATTGCAGGAGCGCACGGATTCGGGCTTTGCGCGCATCCGGCTCTACACGCTGCAGGAGGGCGAGCTGCCCGCCGAGAAGATCGCGTCCGTGCAGCTTCCCGACGACGCGCTCGGCGCGCAGCTTTTTAACGGCAAACTCGCCATCTTCACGCCCGCGCGCGTGCTCTTTTACGACGGCGCGGGCAGCGCGCAGGGAACGCTCGAATTTGAGGAACCCATGACGGCCGCCGTCAAGCTTTCCGAAACCAAGGCGCTCGTGCAAAGCGCCGACCGCTGCTTTGTGCTGGACATCAAGTAGGAGGTAGCCCATGAACCTTTTAGATTACGCTGTGCTCGGCGTATTCCTGCTCTTTTTGCTGCTGGGCTTTTACAAGGGGTTTTTGAACACCCTCTTTTCTATCTGCGCGTTCATCCTTTGCTGGCTTCTCGCTCTTCTTCTCATGCCGCTGGGCGCAAAGGCCGTCCGGAGCGATTCCCACCTTTACGACATGATGCTCTACTACACGGAGGGCAGCGAGTATATCGCCAACAGCGTGGGGATGGAGAGCGTGCGGCTGCCGATCTCGCAGCTTTCCGCCGACGACTTGAACGCCATCGTGTCCCAAGCGGACGTCCCCTATCCTATGGACAAGGAGATCATGGAAAACGTCGCCAAAGAAGCCTTCTCGGATCACGGCATCACGACGCTGGGCGATTATTTCAACGAGACCATGGTGCGCGTGTTTATTAACATCCTGAGCTTTCTTGCGTTCTATCTGCTGCTGCGGCTCATATGCGGCTTCTTCATCAACGGCGTGGATTACGCGTGGCGCTTTCCGATGCTGCGCGTGGGCGACGCGTTATTGGGCGGGGCGCTGGGGATATTGCGCGGCGTTTTGTCGCTCTTTCTGATCTTTATGCTCATGCCGGTGCTGCTCACCGTCGTGGGGCAGTTCGATCTGGTGACGGATATGGTGGAGGGCTCCTTCTTCGCGCCCTTCTTCTATTATTCCAACTTCCTATTGAGCATGATGCCGGGGGTATAAGGCTATGTTTGTATCCGATCAATGGCGGGACTACGAGCTTCTGGACGCGGGCGGCGGCGAAAAATACGAGCGCTGGGGCGACGTGACGCTGCTTCGACCCGACCCGCAGGCGGCGTGGCCGATGGAGCCGCCCGCTTCCCCCGACGCGCGCTACATCCGTTCCGCAACGGGCGGCGGGCATTGGGAGTACGCGCGCGACCTTCCCCAAAGCTGGAACGTGCGCTATCGCGATCTTACCTTCCTCGTGCGCCCCACGGGCTTCAAGCATACGGGACTCTTCCCGGAGCAGGCCGTCAACTGGGATTTCATGCGGGGCGTGGTGGAAGCCTACCGCAGGGAAACGGACAAGCCCTTCCGGGCGCTCAACCTGTTCGCCTACACCGGGGGCGCGACCTGCGCGCTCGCGGCGGCGGGCGCAAGCGTCGCCCATGTGGACGCTGCAAAGGGCATGGTGAGCTGGGCGAAGGACAACCTCGCCTGCTGCGGCCTTGCGGACCGCCCCGTGCGCTTTCTGGTGGACGACGCGATGAAGTTCGTGCTGCGCGAGGCGCGGCGCGGCAACGTATACGACGGCATCCTCATGGACCCGCCCAGCTACGGGCGCGGCCCCACAGGCGAAATGTGGAAGATCGAGGAGGATCTTTTCCCCCTCGTCGCGGCGTGTGCGGACATCCTAAGCCCCGACGCGCGCTTTTTCCTCATCAATTCCTACACCACGGGGCTTGCGCCCACGGTGCTCTCTAACATCCTGCGCGTCGCGCTCAAATCTCGCGGCGGGCTTGTGGATACGGACGAGGTGGGGCTTCCCATCAAACGCGGCGGGCTGCTGCTGCCCTGCGGCGCGACGGCAAGGTGGACGAAATAAACCATGATACAAGTTTTGTACGAGGACAATCATCTGCTCGTGGTCGTCAAGCCCTGCAACCTGCCCGTACAGGCGGACGCAAGCGGGGACGACGACCTTCTTTCCCAATGCAAGCGCTATATTAAAGAAAAATACGCAAAGCCCGGCGAGGTCTATCTTGGCCTTGTGCACAGGCTTGACCGTCCCGCGGGCGGCGTGATGGCGTTCGCCCGCACGAGCAAGGCTGCCGCAAGGCTGTCCGCACAGTTTAAGGGGCACGGCACGCAAAAGAAGTACGCGGCGCTCGTTGAAGGCGCGCCCGCAAACGCCGCGCAGTGGGACGATTGGCTGCTGCGGGAAGAAACCAACGCGCGCATCGTGCCCTGTGGCACGCCGGACGCAAAGGCCTGCTCGCTTTCCTATGTGCGCCAAGCGTCCGAGGGCGGGCTTTCGCTCGTGGACGTGACGCTCTTTACGGGGCGGCATCATCAGATCCGCGCGCAGTTTTCGCACCACGGCCTGCCGCTCTATGGCGACCAGCGCTACAATCCCCGCGCCGAACCCGGCGAACAGCTCGCGCTTTGGGCGTACGCGCTTACGCTCGAGCACCCGACGCTGCATACGCGCATGACCTTCACGGCCCTGCCCGAAGGCAAGGCGTGGCAGCCGTTTCGTGAACACCTTGCCGCGATGGAGAAGGGCTTTTTCCTCGTGTATCGCGATGAGAACGTGCTCGTGCTGGGAAAGCCCGCAAACCTTGAGACCTGCGACGAAGACGGCAAAAACGCCGATACGCTCCACGCCCGCGCGGAGACGGTGTTCGGTACGCTTTTCCCCGTGCACCGGCTGGACGCGAACACCACGGGGCTTGTGCTCTTTGCGCGCACGGCGAACGCGAAGGCGGCGCTCGATGACGCGATCAAAACGCGCGCGGTGC
This sequence comes from uncultured Oscillospiraceae bacterium, assembly GCA_964571055.1. Taxonomy (GTDB): domain Bacteria; phylum Bacillota; class Clostridia; order Christensenellales; family CAG-138; genus JAQVRG01. The sequence goes on from CAZNAL010000046.1 coordinate 13,142, forward strand.
AAAAGCTTTACCGGTGCGTCGTAAAGGGCGCGCCACAGCCGAGCGCCGATACCAAGAACGCGTATCTTATCAAGGACGCGCAAAAGGGGCGCGTCACGGTGCAAGCCAACAGCGCGCCGGACGCGAAGCCCATCACGACCGCCTACCGGACGCTGGGCGCATACGGCGAGAACGGCGCTTTTTCGTTGGAGGTCGAGCTCGTCACGGGGCGCACGCACCAAATACGCGCGCACATGGCGTTTCTTGGGCATCCCATCTTGGGCGACGACAAGTACGGCGAGCGCGAGTGGAACCGCGCGTGCCGCGCGAACCGCCTGTACCTTTGCGCGGCGGTGCTTCGTTTCGCGTTTCCCGCGGACAGCCCGCTTTCGTACTTGAACGCGCGGGAATTTTTTTATACCCCGCCTTGGGCGCGGGACGAATAAAGGAGGCGCGCATGCAGACCTTTCGAAGCTTCGACATCATGGGGCCGCGTATGATCGGCCCCAGCTCCTCGCACACGGCGGGGGCGGCGCGGCTTGCGCACGTCGCGTGGCAGATCGCGGGGCGCGACGTGAAGAGCGCGGCGCTTCTGCTTTACGGCTCCTTTGCAAAAACCGGCGCGGGCCACGGCACGGACAAGGCGCTGCTCGCGGGCGTGCTGGGTCTTGCGCCGGACGACGAGCGCCTTCGCTACGCGCGGCTTCTCGCACAGGAGGCGGGGGTGGCGTACACCTTTGAATTTTACGAGGAAGCGCCGCAGGATTACGCCAACATGGCGCGCATCATCATCACGGGGCACGACGGGCACATCACGAACGTCTTGGGCGCGTCCATCGGCGGCGGCAGCATACTGGTAACAGAGATCAACGGCCTTGAGGTCGCCTTTACGGGCGAATACCCGACGCTCATCGTAAGCCACCGCGACACGCCGGGCATGATCAGCGCCGTCACGGGGCTTCTTGCCGCGCGGGGCGTCAACATCGCGGGCATGCGGGTGTATCGCGACGGGCGCGGGCTCAAGGCGTACATGGTGATCGACTTGGACGCGGAGCTTGATCCGCAGACGCTCGAGAGCATAAGCCGGATGGAGAACGTCAACCGCCTGTGCTTTGTGGACAACGCGTAAAGGAGCGGCTATGATAAGCTATCAATTTTCAACGGGCGCGGAGCTTCTTTCCCTGTGCGAACGCGAGAAGGCGACCATCGGCGAGGTGATGCAGCTTCGCGAAGAAAGCTTTGGCGAAATGACGCGGGAAGCGATGCGAAACGAGATGCAACGAAACCTCGCCGTCATGCGCGACGCCGTACGAAAGGGGCTGGAGGAGGAGCACGAATCCGTATCCGGCCTTTCCGGGAAGGACGCGCAGCGCCTGTTCGCCTATCGCGACGGCGCGATGCTCGGCGAGGTGATAGCGCGCGTGTGCGCAAGCAGCATGGCGGTGGTGGAGGTCAACGCCTCCATGGGGCGCATCGTAGCCGCCCCC
>CAZNAL010000047.1:0-14515 GCA_964571055.1 uncultured Oscillospiraceae bacterium
TCCTCTGCGACGCGGAGGTCGCCAAGGCCAACACGGAATACATCGGCTATTCCACCCCCAACAAGGCGGCTATGGCGCTGCTCGATCCGGAATATCTCGAGAACGAGACCTACAATCCCCCGCAGGAGGTGCTGGATCGCTGCGAGGTGTTCCACGATCTGGGCGATTTCATCAACGTCTACAACGACGCTTGGATCAACATCAAATCCCATGTGGATTGATCGCGCCAATCCCGCACAGCTAAAATAATCCATCTTTCCCGGCGCGCTTACACATTGTCAAAGCGCGCCGGGCGTGTTATAATGCATCTTAGCGCATGCGCCCGTAGCCCAGCTGGATAGAGCGACAGACTCCGACTCTGTAGGCCGCACGTTCGAATCGTGTCGGGCGCGCCACGTCGCCGCGGACTTCACTAAGTTCGCGGCGACTTTTCTTTGAAAAACCACCTCTCACACGCTCCGTCGCGGCTCCTTTCGCTAAACGAACACGCCATAAAAAGGAGACACAGGTATGAAGCTGCGCTTATTTGACAGACAAATCCATCAAATTGCTCTGCGAAGAAGCAAACGTTACTACATCGAACAGTATTCCGAAGAATTCTTCAAAGCGTTTGCGGAGAAAAGCACCGCCGTCTTTCGGGAGATCGCGCCCAAAGTGCCGGATATCGGTAAAAGCATTTTTTCTCTGAACTATCGTTTTGCACCCGCTTACATCGCATGGTATAAAGCATTGATCGAGCTTGGCAACACGCGCGAGGAGGCGGATCGCAACATCTGGGCAATGAACGAGCGGCTGTTATGTATGATGCCTCGTTGTATGCTGAAGCTTACAGGCAAAATATACTTGAACAGCTTTCGAAAAAAAGCGGCGAAGCACGAAAAGCGTCAAAAAGCGGGGCTGCTGCATCCGTATGATTGGCGCATCACTTTTCGAAATGTCGATCCCAACACCTTCGAGATCGACATTACAGAATGCGGTTACATAAAGCTTGCGCAGGATTATCATGTAAGAGCGCTGCTCCCCGGCATCTGCCGCATAGACTATCTGCTATCGCATATCATGGGCAACGGTTTTGAACGGACAAAAACGCTCGGCGACGGAAACGATTGCTGCAACTGCCGGTATCATATTGTGGGCAACTGCGAATGGGCGCCGGAAAAGGGATTTGATACGAGAAAGTAAGCGGCATATTCCGTCTTATGTATCTTCCGCAGAGATTGCGTATTCAAAACAAAGGTGATGTGTCGATGGAATTTCTAACTTACGGCGAGAAATCGAATCCGGCAATCCTGCTCATCCATGGTATGGGCTGTACCGCTGAAAAATCCTTTTCTTCCGCGCGAAAAAAACTCGAAAGAAGGTATCATGTTATCATGCCCTGCCTGGATGGTTACGACGGTACGTCCGGCGCCTTTCACTCCATTGCGGAACAAGCCGAGAAGATAGCCGCATATCTAAAAGAAACGGATACCGAGCGGCTGCATATGGTGCTGGGTATGTCTATGGGCGGTTTCATCGCCATGGTGCTGCTCTGTAAATATGCAGTTACGACAAATACGTTTATTTTGGACAGCGGGTATCTTAAAAACCAGCGTTTTGCAAAGCCGGTGGCGGCTTTCGTGGCACGCGGGTTTTCCAAACTCATCGTCGGGAAAGATAACGCGTTCATCCGCGGCGCCATGAAACGGATGATGGGGTTTAGCTTCCGAAAGAAGGATCTGTGCGCTTCGGCAAAAAAAGAAACGATCTACAACAGCGAGTATACCTGCCTCACCTATCAGCTTCCGGATCTTACGCGGCTTGCATCCACTAAGCTGCAATACTGGTACGGATCACGTGAGCCTTATATGATCGAGGGCATGCAGGTGCTAAAAAAACATATGCCGCATATGGAGGAGATCTGCCTCGGCGATTACGGGCACGGTGAAATTATGGCTACCGACCCGGCGCTGTATGCCGCGTTGATCGAGAGGACTGCCGAAGCCGGCAAAGAATAAAGAACTATATGAGAATCAGAAGGACAAAACGTATGAGAATATGTATCTACGGCGCGGGCGTGATCGGAAGTATTTTTGCGGGCAAGCTGGCTCTTGCGGGAAACGACGTTACAGTGCTGGCCCGTGGTAAGCGTCTCGATTCGCTAAGGCGGAACGGTGTGACGCTTGTTGATGCCGGAACCGGCAAAACAGAAAGCGTACCAGTCAGGATCATAGATCAGCTATTCCCTGATGACAGGTACGATTACGTTTTTGTCGCCATGCAGCGCACACAGGTAGACGCGATATTACCTGCGTTGTCGCAAAACTGCTCTGACACATTCGTTTTTATCGTTAACACCGCCGCCGGATACCAAAGCTGGGCGCAAGCCGTAGGCGAAAAACGCCTTTTGCTCGGATTCCCTTCGGCGGGCGGTGAATACAAGGACGGAAAGGTTTATTATTTCATCGGGCGGGGTATGCAGCGGCTTTTTCAAACGACCACCTTTGGCAGTTATACCGGTCGAAAGACCGTATATGTGAATAGGTTAATCTCGCTTATACGGAAGGCAGGCATCCCTTCCGTTTATTGCCGTGATATGGACGCTTGGCAGAAAACACACGTCGCAATGGTCACCTGCATCGCCAACGCTCTATATGGTTATCGCTGTGATAACGTGGCGCTCGGGCGATCATATCCGGCCGTACACACTATGGTTGCGGCAATAAAGGAAGGGCGCGGCGTCCTTCGCAAAAACGGTATTTGCCCAACACCCGCAAAGCTGTGGTGGTTTGCATTGCCAACACCGCTGCTGTCCATGGTATTTGCAGGTTTTATGCAAACAAAGCTCGCCGAGATCACGATGGCAAAACACTGTATGGCAGCATTGCCCGAAATGCAGTGCTTGCAGCAGGAGTTTGACATTCTCGTGGAAAGAAGCGGCTTATCGGCGCCGAATATCGATAAACTAAAGGAAAATCTTCAGGTAACAGAATCCGCTTCTACGGCCTTTCAAGCTCTATCGTAGATATCATCATAGTATGGATCAGCACCTCTCCCATCTGCTCTGGAAGGGCGTAATCGACCAACCCAAGCGGCTGTTAGCGAAAATGCCGTCTTGCTTAAAAGCGTTGGCTTACCGAACATCCGCTTTCACGACCTGCGACATACATACGCAACCTTAATGCTTCGAAACGACATTCCAGCGAAAATCGTTTCCTCTATGCTAGGACATTCCAACATCGCCATTACGCTGGATACCTATTCCCATGTTATCACGGAGATGCAACAGCCAGCTATCAGCGTAGTGGATAGAATTTTTGAGGATTTGAACGGGCAAGATTAGCACCTAAATTGCATATTGGGTAGAAGAATGGTAGAAAACCAAGATATACAGTTGTTGTCCGCAATCTCCCCAAACATGAAAAAGTCCCGAATATTCGGGACTTTTTGGCGGAGAGAAAGGGATTCGAACCCTTGATGACATTCCTGCCATACACGATTTCCAGTCGTGCGCCTTCGACCAGCTCAGCCATCTCTCCATGCCGATTGCTCTATTTGTTGCGGCGCTTTTCGCGTACTGCAATATGATACATGATGCGTTGCCAAAATGCAAGAGCGATTTTTCGTTATCAATGGGCAAAAAACTGATAAAGCATACAGGGCATGCCGCCGTTGGACAGCTTACGGCGCTTGTCCGCCCGCCGCCCGTAAACGCGCTCAAAATCCTTATGCGCCGTGATGATGCTGACCGACCAATCGTCGAGTGTTGAAAACGCGCGGCGCATATCGCGATAAAGCGCCTCAGCGCTCTTACGTTCCAGCATGCGCTCGCCGTAGGGAGGGTTGCACACGATGATGCCGCGCGCGGCCGGCGCTTCCAATTCCTGCACGGGGCGCACCGCCCAGTTGACCATGATCCCGGCCTTTTTCGCGTGCTTTTTGCATAGATCGATACAATGCGTATCGATATCGCAGCCCAGAATATCCGGCTTCACATTTTGCAGGATGGCGTCGCGCGCTTCCTCGCGCGCGCGGGAAAATACGGCGTCGTCCAAAAAAGGCCACGCCTCGGCGGCAAAGCCGCGCCCCAGCCCCGGCGCCATATGCAGCGCGATCATCGCGGCCTCGATGGGCATCGTGCCCGAACCGCACATGGGGTCGATAAGCGGCATGTCGCCGCGATAGCGCGAAAGCAGCACGATGGACGCGCCCAAGGTTTCACTGATGGGCGCGGGTACGTTGAAGGTGCGATACCCGCGGCGGGAAAGGCCTGCGCCGCAGCAATCCAACGCGAGCGTCGCCACATCCTTGAGAATCCCCACCTCTACGATCACCTCGCCGCCCGTTTCAGGCAGGGTATCGGTTTTATAAGCGCGCTTAAGATTCTCCACGATCGCCTTCTTCACGATGCTTTGGCAGTCCGATACGGAGAATAGCGTGCTTTTTGCGCTTTTTCCGTTCACATGGATAAACGCGTCGCGCGTAAGGTAGGGCTTCCATGTGATCGCCCTTGTGCCTTCAAAAAGCTCGTCAAAGGTGACGGCGGTAAAGCTGCCCACGACCAGCAGCACGCGCTCGGCGGTACGAAGCCAAAGGCACGCCCGCGCCATCGCGGCGTAATCGCCCGAAAAGAGAACGCGCGCGTCCTCCACGGATACGACCGTAATCCCCAGCTCGCGCAGCTCGCGCGCGACCAGAGATTCAAGGCCCAGCTTACATGTGGCGATAAAGGTCAATCTTTTTTCTCTCCTTGGCGAATGTCCATAAGCTTCGATAGTGCGTGATTGAAGCGCACCAGTGTAACGCCGTATTTTTTGCACAGCTCGCCCTTGGTGGCGCGCTGTCCGCCCTCGCGGCAGGCAAGATACTCCAGCGCCGCCGCAAAAGCGTAGGTCTGCGGCGTCGAAATGGCAGGGAAACCGTCCAAGGAGGCGATATAATCGCTCCACGCGTTGGCGGCCTCCATCATAAACCGTTGGGGACGATCCTGCATGTTCCCCATGCAAATGTCCAGCACATCGCTGTACATATCCGGCACAGCCTCGTCCAAAAGCTTAATTAAACTCACCTTGCTCTCCACCAGCTCGCCGTCCATATAGCCAAGATACGGCTCCTGCGCACCCATGTGCTTGAGAAGGCCGAACACCTCGCGCTTGAGATCGCCCGGCTGCGTGCGCTGCAACAGAAAATCGCGCAGCAGCAGCTCCGCCTTTTCATCCTCAAAGGAAGCGGCCAGCCGCAGCATGGCGCGCTTGACGCTGCGCTCGGCAAGCTGTGTGCCCCAGTTGAGCAGCAGCTCCAGCTCGCTGCCGGAACGCTGCCAGATCGCCTTGCGCGCCGCCGCGTCCATACCCAAATAATGGTTGAGCTTATGGATGCGCGCCACCGTTTCGTCCAGCGGCACCTGATAGGAAAGCATGACCGTATTACGCTTGGCGCTCCCGGAAAGGGGCTTCAGGCAATCGTTCCGGTAAAAGCGCGCGATGCTGTCCCGCGCGTCCACCTTGACCAAGCGGTCATAATACTCCGCCGCGCGCTGGTATTCGCCAAGCTGATACGCGCATTGCCCCAGCCTGTGCAGGGTATTGCGGTCATAGGGGACAATGCGAAGCAGCCGCTTATGCACGGCGTACGCGTCCGAAAATCGCGCAAGCTCCATAAGCGCCAAGCCGATACGGCTAAGCTCCTCGGGATCCTCCGTGTCCGCGGCGGCGATATAATCGCATTCCGTCTGCGCTGCGGCGTCGTCCTTCGCGCCGTGCAGAAACACCGCGAGGTTACAGTGCGCCTGCAAATTGTTGGGCTGCTCCTCCAGGATGCAGTGCATCTGCTCTGTAGCGCTTTGAAAATCGCGGTTGCAGTAGTAAGCGAGCGCCAGATTGTTGCGCGCGTCCAAATCGTCGGGGCTTTGCTTGACAAGCTCCTCGAGAATCCGGATGGCGCCCGCGAAATCGTCGTGATCCAGCAAGTCCTTGGCAAGCTGCGCCGTCTGCGCGTTTCTGCCGCTGTTTTCGTCCTCCTCGAAGGATTCCTCCAGCGCGTCGAGTATATCGTAGGCGTCGTAGGCAAACTCGCCCTCCGGCTCGATAAAGGTGTACTGCTCCAAGCTTTCCCGCGCGCGCTCGTATTCCTTAAGGCCGAGGAAATTCATGCCCATGCCGAAATAGCACTCGCTGGGGCGGTTCTCCACGTCCCGAAAGGTCGTGAAAAGCAGGCGGTTGGATTCTTCAAACCGATACATCTCGGTCAGGGTCTCCGCGATCGCCAGCCGTATCTCCGTATTCTGCGGGTCGCGCTCAAGCGCCTTGTTGTAATAGGCCATCGCGCCCAACAGATTGTTTTTATCCAGTTTATCAAGGCCGCGCTTATAGAAGAAGTCCCCCGTCTGCTCAAAGGGAATCACCTTGCCGCCGCCAAGTTTGATCTTAGAATTTGTCATGCCTGTTTTTCCGACGCCTCCTTGCGCAACTGTTTCAGCTCGTTTTCGTCAAACTCATACGCCGTGTTGCAGAACTGGCATTTCAGCTGTGCGTGGCGTTCATGCTCTATCATATCCGTAAGCTCGTCGTTCCCCAGCGACACCAGCACGCGTTCCAGCCGCTCCCGGCTGCAATCGCAAAGATAGCGCGGCGTTCGCGTCTGTGTCACATGCATATCCATATCCGCAAACAGCTGCGCCATGGCCTGCTCTAACGGCGTCGTTTGCAGCATGCCCGCAAGCGCGCCCACACCCTCGGCGCGTGCCTGCAATTCGTCCAGCACCGCGTCGGGGCAGTTGGGCAGCGGCTGCACGATCACGCCGCCCGCCGAAAGCACGCGCCCGTCCCGCGCCGCAACGTGCACGCCCAAATAGACCATGGACGGCTGCTGCTCGCTGACGCTGAAATACTGCGCGAAATCCTCCGCGATCTCGCCTGACACCATGGGCACATGCCCCACATAGGGTTCGCGCAGCGACAGATCCCGCGTCACCACCAGCTCCCCGAACCAACCCACCGCCGTGGAAACGTCCAGCTTGCCGTTGGGGGCAAGCGGCAGCTCCAAGGCGGGATTTTCTATATACCCCTTGACGCGCACATCCGCGCCGTCGAGGCGGGTGCTGCACACGATGTTGCCCGCGGGGCCCCCGCCCTTGACGATCACCGAAAGGCGATCCTCCTGATTTTTTAGCTGTACACCCATCATGGCAGTGCATAAAAGCGTCCGCCCCAGCGCCGCGGAGCATACGCGCGACAAGCCGTGCGTCTCGCGCGCCGCCGCCACGATCTCCTGTCCGTCTATAGCCGTAAACCGCACGGCGTCCTGCGCCAATAAGCCGCACAGTATCCTATCCTTACCCATGCCCGCTCCTTTGTTACTATATTCCCCGTACCGGCAGTTTGCCCCTTTTTGCGCACGCGCATAAGCCCTGCATATGATAAGCCTGCAAATGCTGGCGCGGCCCCGTGCGATACATGAGGTCGCAATCCTGCACATCCGCGCTGCGTTTGGCGTCGTCCCGGAACCTGTATTGGTCGCGGCAGCCCCAAACGTGCGCGAATTCATGCGCCACCACGCTGACCATCAGCTCGTATTGCGCGGGATCGTTTAGGTTTCTGCCGCCGACGTTGATAAACATATCCGGCATGCGAAACAGAAAACGAACAAGCTTAAACAATCCATGCCGTCGTGCGCCGATGTACACCCTGCTTACGGTGTTGAACAGGCGCATGACCCCATGCCGCCTTCGCATCGGCTTATCCTGAAGGCGCACGTTGAGCGCGTCCAAGGAAAAGCGCTTCGCCCATTCGATCTGCGTGCACGCCTGTACCCGCCCCTGCGGGAGCGCGTAGGGCGCGTGCCGCTGCACATGCGCTACGCCGTCCATGATCAGCCGCATTCCCAGCGCCGCGTCCGGTAAGCGGTTATCCGTATAGAGCCTTGTTGCAATCAGGAGGGTATCCTCCCCCAGCATGCGCAGGGCAACGATAGGCTTCATAACGGCTTCACCGCCGCAAACTGCACGCGTTCCGCGTCGTTTACGGGCTCGTCCATCGTAAACGCTTCATAGACGGAGGCTGTAAAGCCGGCGCTTGCAAGCGCGTGCAGCAGCTCCGTTTCGGAATGCGCCCGCTGGATATGCGTTTCGCAAAAGCGCGTATACGCGTCCCCGTCTTTTGCAAAGAAGGTCAAGCGCATCTCCAAGAGCTTGCTTTCGGGATCGTAGCAGTTTTTCCAAATATACGCCCGCTCCTCCTCGTCCTCCGCAAAGGTGTTGCAGCCAAGAATCGTGGAGAGTTTATAGCGGGTGGAAATATCGAACAGCAGCCGTCCCCCCGGCTTGAGGCACGCATACGCCGCGTCGAAAAACGCGCGCACGCCCTCCCGCGAGGTCAAATAGTTCACGCCGTCGCACGCGCATACGATGGCGTCCACGGGCTTATGGAGCTGCAAGCGCCGCATATCCATGCATACGAAGGGTATGCGTCTGCCTGCCTCGCGCGCCTTTTCTTGGGCGATGGCAAGCATTTCCCGGGAAATGTCGATTCCCGTCACCGCGTAGCCCGCGCGGCTTAGACGCAGCGAGATCTCACCCGTGCCGCAGGCGCAGTCCGCGACCTGCCCCGACGGCGGCAGAAGCGCGCAGAGATACTTTGCCCACGCGTCGTAATCCACGTCGCGCATCAAGCCGTCATACAGTTTTGCGAACTTTCCATACATATTCATGATGTATTGTATAACAACCCCCCGTGGATAGCAAGCGCGGGGCGCGCGCTTTTGCAAAGCAACTGTGAACATTTTGCGCCCGATTTGACTTGCGCATTCACCGCGCGTATACTCGTGGCATGAAAACGCAACGTGACAAAACCAACAAAAAAAGCGGAACGCGTAAGGGGCTCCTGATCGCCGGCGGCCTTCTTTTCGCGCTGTCCATCCCCCTCGTGCTTCTGCTGCTCCTCTTTGGGCGCATATCCCGTCCCACGGCGGCGCCCCTGCCGAGCGTAACGCTCACGCCCTCCCCCGCGCCCACGCCCGCCGCGACGGCAGCGCCGCAAAACGGTCAGCCGTCCGCGCCCACGCCCGCGCCCACGCCTACGCCAACGCCCCTTCCCTTAAGCGAGGTGTGTACGCAGACCCTTCTTTCGGACGCGCAGTACGCCGCGATGGACGCGGATAACAGCGACACGGCGAATTATCGAAACGTGCTGCTCATCGGGATCGACCGCAGAGGCAACGCGGGCAATTCCAGCGCCGATACCATGATGATCGCCACCATCGATAAGGCGCACGACAGGCTCAAGCTTACCTCGCTCCTGCGCGATACGCTCGTGGAGATCCCCGGCCAGCCGGATTACAACAAGCTCAACGCCGCCATGGCGTATGGCGGCACAAAGCTGCTGATGGAAACCATCGGTCAAAACTACCGCCTTACGCTTACGGAGTATGTGATGGTGGACTTCAACATGTTCATACAGCTCATCGACGTGATGGACGGCGTAACGGTCGAAATGACCACGGAGGAGATCAGCGCCGCAAACGATTGCATCGCGGGGCTCAACAAGCAGTGGGGCGTGGAATACCTTTGGGACGGCTTCATCTTCGCGGAGGCGGGCAACGTGCAATGCACGGGCAAGCAGGCGCTCGGCTACGCCCGCATACGGCATTTGGACAGCGATTTCAAGCGAAGCGACAGGCAGTATCAGGTACTCAAGGCCATGTTTGCCAAATTCAAAAGCTTGAACGCCGCGCAGCAGTACGCCATCCTCTATAAACTCCTTCCGTTGGTAGAGACCAACATGACAAACGAAGCCATACTTGACTGCGCCGTACAAGCGCTCGGCATGCGCGCAAACGGCATACTCCACAACCGCATGCCCGCGGACGGCACTTACCAAAGCGGGCGCTATGACCGCCGTTCCGTGCTGCTTACGGACATTACGCAAAACGCGTGGCTTATGCATCAGTTCATTTACAGCAACGCGGAGAACGCGGAAGACGCAACGCTGCTGACCCCCGGCGCGTCGTTGCCGCCGCGCACGCCGCGCCCGACCATGGCGGTACCCGACGTCAACGGCAATCCCGTCTACTACTATGCAGACGACGGCACGCTCGTACCGGGGCAAAACGTTGTGGGCGCGCCGCTCCCCGTGGAAACGCCGTGGCAGTCGCTGGGCGATTCAGCCGGGCAGACATCGGAAAGCCCTTGGCAGTCCGTCGCCGATACCGCGCCCGCAGGATAAGCGTGCGCAAGGAACGACAAAAAGGAGAAGGTACGCGCCTTCTCCTTTGTTCTTATATCATCGTTTCTATTTCTTAATCAAATCCTGCATCGTCATCTGCCGCGTATGAAAGCTTTCGTCCAGCATATGCAGCGGGGGATTATCAAAGAGCGTGCTCATGGACTGTTTATCGTGGATGTGCCGCACGGCCTCAGCGAACATGGGCGCGGCGGATATGATGTGGATCTTATCCGAAGCCTCGGCCGCGGGGCAATCCACCGTATCCGTGGTAACGAGCAGCTTGATGGGGCTCTTCTCAATGCGCTCCACACCCTTTTCCTGCATCACCACATGGGAAAGTAAAGCATAAACGTCCTTCGCGCCCTTATCCTTGAGCCCGTGCGCGATCTCCGCAAGCGTGCCGCCGGAAATGGTAAAATCATCCACCACCAAGCAGTTTTTGCCCTTGACGGAGCCTATGATCTCGAGCACTTTGGCGTTTTCGTCATGCGCCACGCGCATCTTGTCCCCGATGGCGACAGAGCAGCCCAGCGCGTCCGCAAGCGAGCGCGCGCGCTTGGCGCTTCCCGCGTCCGGCGAAACCACGACGAGATCCTCATTGGCAAGGCCCAGCCGCCGCGCGTACTGCGCCAGCAGCGGCTCCGCGTAAAGATGATCGACGGGCACCTTAAAGAAGCCCTGTACCTGCGCGGCGTGCAGATCCATGGTAATAATACGGTCCGCGCCCGCAAGCTCGATGCATTCGGCGCACACACGCGCGCGGATGGAAACGCGGGGTTCGTCCTTCTTATCGCCCTTGGCGTAGCTGAAATAGGGAATGATCGCCGTTACGGAGTTGGCGCTCGCGCGCTTGAAGGCGTCCATAAAAAAGAGAAGCTCCGCAAATTCGTCGTTCGGATGCAAACCCAGGGTTTGAACAAAATAAACGTCGCTGTTGCGGATGCTCTCGTTAATCCTTACAAAGATGTTGCCTTCGGAAAAAACTATAGTCTCGCAGTCTCCCATGGGACTGCCCAGATAATCGCACATCTTTTGCGCAAATTTCTTGCTTGCAGATCCCGCAAATATCCTAATGACGCCGCTACCGCTATTCATACCGACATACACCCCTGTTTTGCAAAATCTTGCGGCGCGCGCCGCATCTCTAGTATAACAGACAAACGCCGCTTGTTCAACACGATGTTCCATATACTTTCTTTTCTATGGATATTATGCTTTCCCCAGCATCTAAAAACACGGCGCGAGTTCTTGACCCGCGCCGCACCGCTTTCTATTTTTCTTCGTCCTTGGGCTTCTCTTCGTCCGCCGGCTCCCGCTCGGCCGCGTCGCGTACGAACGACTCCCACTTGGACGTATCCTTGCCCTCGTCCGCCTTCGCCCGCGCTTCCTCCTCCTCTTGCCTGAGAACCTCCTCGTCCGGGGTCATCAATCGCTCCTGCTGCGCGCGGAAGGACGTAAGCTCCACCTCGTCGCCGTTGAAGATCTTGACGAAATCCTCGCCCGTGATGCGTTCGTATTCGTACAGCGCCTTGACTACACGCTCCAAAGCCTCGCGATGATCCTGCAGGATGCTGCGCGCGCGGTCGAACTGCTCCTCAAGAATGCGCCGCACCTCCGCGTCAACGGTAGAGGCGACCTTTTCGGAATAGTTACGCTGGTGTCCCCAATCCTTAGCGATGAACACCTCTGTGTCGCCGCCCAGGAACACGGGGCCTACCGCCTCGCTCATGCCGTACTCGATCACCATCTTGCGGGCGACCTCCGTCGCCTGCTTAAGATCTTGAATGGCGCCGGTGCAGATATCGTCAAGCGCGATGCTCTCCGCCACGCGTCCGCCCATGCTCATACAGATCTGATCCAGCATCTTGCCGCGTGACATGTGACTGTTGTCGTTATCCGGCATGATCATGGTATAGCCCGCCGCCATGCCGCGCGGTATGATGGACACCTCGTGCACCGGATCGCAATGGGGCAGACAATGCGCCACGATCGCGTGACCGGATTCATGGTAGGCGGTGATCTTTTTATCATCCTCCGTGATCAGGCGGCTGCGCTTTTCGGGGCCTACCACCGTGCGGGTAATGGCCTCCTCCAGCTCCGGCATGCCGATCAGCTTCTTCTTAAAGCGCGCGGCGAGGATCGCCGCCTCGTTGAGCACATTTTCAAGATCCGCGCCCGTAAAGCCTGATGTGCGCTTTGCAAGCACCGAAAGATCCACATCGTCGGCTAACGGCTTTCCCTTGGCGTGCACCTTGAGTATCTCCTCACGTCCCTTCACGTCGGGCACGTTGACGGTGATCTGCCTGTCAAACCGCCCGGGACGCAGCAGCGCGGGATCGAGTATGTCGGGGCGGTTGGTCGCGGCGATCACGATGATGCCCTCGTTGACGGCAAAGCCGTCCATCTCGACCAACAGCTGGTTGAGCGTCTGCTCGCGCTCGTCATGGCCGCCGCCAAGACCCGCGCCGCGCTGACGGCCTACCGCATCGATTTCATCGATAAAGATGATGGCGGGCGCCGTTTTCTTGGCTGTGGTGAACAGATCGCGCACGCGGCTTGCACCCACGCCCACGAACATCTCCACAAAATCGGAACCGGATATGGAGTAGAAGGGCACGTCCGCCTCGCCCGCGCAAGCCTTAGCAAGCAGCGTCTTGCCCGTGCCCGGAGGGCCCACGAGCAGCACGCCCTTGGGGATGCGCGCGCCCATCACCGTAAAGCGCTTGGGGTTGCGCATGAAGTCCACGACCTCCATAAGCTCGGCCTTCTCCTCGTCCTCGCCCGCAACGTCCGCAAACGTGACCTTGTTCTTCATATCCGTCTGCACGCGCGCGCGGCTCTTGCCAAAGCTCATGACCTTGTTGCCGCCGCCCTGCGACTGCATCATAAAATAGAAGAACAAGCCGAAAGCGCCGAATATGATGATATAGGGCAGTATGATCTCCCAAATGGTGGTTCGCTCCGGCTCCGCGGGCTCGTAGGCAAAGCCGTATTCGCCCGCCGTGACGTCCTCCACGTCCTTATTGAGCTTGCGCGCCGCCATGATCGCCATATCCTCCTCAAAACGGTATTGCGAGGGGATGATGGTGTGAAAATCGCTTTTCGCGGGAAACAGCGCAGGGTCGATCTCGGAATCCTTCTTCAAGCCGACCAGCTCACGATCTTGTATCTCGACCGCGCTGACCTCGCCCTTCTCGGCCATCTTGAGAAAATCCATATAAGGAACCTCTTCCGGTTTTGCGCCGGAGAGATCCAAGCCGCTGGCGAGAAATACGATCGCGCCTAATATGAGCAAATAAAGGATAGGGGTGCGCCATCTGCGCCCGTTGTTGTTTAACAAAGTCTTCCTCCTGTACTGCAAAATGCACGACAAATGCGCATTCTTCCACTATGCTGATTAGTTTAACACATATGATGTGCTTTTCAAAGTGGGGAATTGCATAATTGTTGTGAAAAAGCGTTTACAAAACTGCCGCAAACCGCTATAATAGCTCCATTAGAAAAGTTTTGACTGGGACAGGCGAACGTCGGTAGCCCTTTAGCGAGCCGCAGTACGGTGCAAGTGCGGCAGGAAACGCCGCCCTTCGTATCCCCCACGAGCGCAAGGCTGAAAGCGCGGCTATCCGCCACAGTAAGCTTTGACGTGCGCCTCACGTTACAGGGGCGGCCGGATATTGGTTCGGCCAAGGAGCGGACGCCGCATGCGGCGTCAACTCGGGTGGTACCGCGCAGCGAATCTGCGTCCCGATACGGGACGTGGATTTTTTTATTGCTATATGAGAGAAACGGAGTGGTGATTATGTACAAAAAAGTACCCACCTCGCTGGATTTTGTAGCCCGCGAGAAAGAGATCTTGGAATTCTGGAAGGAAAACCGCATCTTTGAAAAGAGCACGGCGCTTCATGAGGGCGCGCCCGCCTACACCTTCTACGACGGCCCTCCCACCGCCAACGGCAAGCCGCATATCGGGCATATTTTGACCCGCTGCATGAAGGACATCATTCCCCGCTATAAATACATGCAGGGCTATGATGTGATGCGCAAGGCCGGCTGGGACACGCACGGCCTGCCCGTGGAGCTGGAAGTAGAAAAGCAGCTCGGGCTAGACGGCAAGGAGCAGATCGAGGAATACGGCGTCGTGCCCTTCCTGCACAAATGCAAGGAATCCGTATGGAAGTACAAGGGCGAATGGGAGGTCATGTCCGACCGCGTGGGTTACTTCGCGGATATGGAAAACCCCTATATCACCTATACGGACGACTATATCGAATCGGTGTGGTGGTCATTAAAGACCATCGCGGACAAGGGACTGCTGT
>CAZNAL010000048.1:0-8973 GCA_964571055.1 uncultured Oscillospiraceae bacterium
GATTACAAGATGTACTGCATGCGCCTTGCGGAGGATTACCTTGATTTTTCCGAGGAATACCTTGTGAGCATCGACGCCATCGAATGGGAATAAGTTTTTCGAAAAAGTCCTATCGACTTTTTCGAGCCCACAGATTTTGCCTACTACGCTGCGCTTCGCCGGGCGGCAAAACCTGCAAAGCAAGAAAACCTAGCGGTTTTCATCCGTTCCGGCGTACATGCCGCCGGAGCCGGATGCAACGTCAAGGGGCGCCCCCTTGACAATCCCGGTATTATTCGATAGAAGCGCCCCGGATCGTACGATCCGGGGCGCCTTTCTGTTTATTTGCCCTTTTTATCGCGCAAGGATAGGATTACTTTTCCTTCACGCGCTTGCGGTTCATCACGAACGCCACAGCCGAGAGGCCGACGCACAGGAAGCCCAGGAACGTTGTGCCGCCGGTCGCGGGGATCTCCGCGATGGGGGAAACGGTGATAGCGGCGGTGTACGCGCCCCAAATGGCCTCGTTGCAGGGTGCGGTGAGGAAGCCAAAGTTCGAAAGCAGAATGTCCTCCGTCATATAGACGTTGCCGGCGACGATGTCCGCATAGGTAAAGCCGAGCACGCTATAGAGGTAGTTGAGGGCGTTCAGATACGCGCCGTCCGTCGTATCACAGCTTACGGTGGAGGCGGCAAGCTGCTGGAAGAGCTGCTCATCCGTGCCCGTGAAGCAGAACACATAGGTGTCAAGATAGTAGTTGACGCCGGTGTTCTGGTACTTGGACCACGCCTTCCCCGCAAAACGGTTGTTGTTCTTGGAATAGGGCAGCACCTTGCCGTCAAGGCTGATGACATTGGTGACGTCCGTCGCCGTGTCATAGGTGATCGCCGTGGTGTTGGTCGTATCGTCCGACGCATTGGCGTTGCGGTAGAGATGATAGGTGCCGTTTGCGTACGCCGATGCCAAGCCGTCGTAGATCTTATCCAAGCTTACCTGCGAAACGGGGACAAAGTGACCGTAATCGTTCATGATGTACAAGGTATCGTAGGTCGCCGCGTCGCGAGTGACGGTCTGCTCCACGTTGCTCGCGTCCACCACCGTGGAGTTGAGAACGCCGCTGCTCCCCACAAAGAGGGCTTCCGCCGTTTTTGCGTCAAGGCCGCCGTAAGTAAAGCTGTTGTTCCAGTTCTGCCAGTTGTTGTAGAGCTTGGAGCCTGCGTTGATGGGTTCCAGCGTGAACTTCGCGGTCGTGCCGATATAGCCGGTGCCGTAGTAATCATTGTAGCCGGTGCCCGTGAGCTGCCAGCCGTAGAGCGTGGTGCTGATCTTCTTCATGGAACCGTAGGTATCCACGGTGTAATCGCTGCCCTTATCGATCACATACGCGCCCGTCACCTTACCGGCGGAATTGGTGGCAAAGAATACATCGAATCTGGCGCAGTCGCCCGAGAAAATAAAGCCGTTGAGGTCGACCGCAGCGCAGTTGACGCAGGGCTTCACGCCGCAGAATTCACGCTTGGCAACGCTATAGCAGCCGCTGATTTTAATATCGGAAAGCGTTCCCTTTGCCGCGAAGCAGACCTTGATCTTGACCTCGCTTTTGCCGGAGGCCGTCGCTTTGGCGATATGCTGGTCGCCGCAGCCGTAGGCGTTGGTAACGCTGGGCACCCAAGACTCCTCAAAGGCGCCGGTGCTGCTGTTGTACCAAAGCGTCTTTGCGTTTGCGCCCATGGTAACATAGGTGGAGGCGTTGGACTTGTTAAGCACGTTGGTGTAGGTGATGTTGACCTTAACGGTATCGCCTACGCTGTAGTTCGACGTGCCATAATAGGTGTTCGCCTCGGATACGGAGGGCAGCGACAGCTTGATGGCGTAATAGATGGTGCTGAAATCATAAGCCGCCGCGTCGTTGAGAACGGTATAATAGGTAGATCCTGTCACGCCCGAGCTTGCGCCCAGCTTGATGACCTCCGCCGAAAACGGCGAAGCGCCCGAGGATGTGGTCGGCGCGGCCCAGCTCAGCGCCATCGCGGAGGATGCAAGACCCAGCGTCATGATGGATGCGAGCAGGATAGCAAGTAGCTTTTTCATGGTATTGCCCCTTTCAAAAAATGGTTTGGAATTTGTTTTCATCAGTCGTTCGGCCGAACGTGCTGTCTTACAAGGTGTTTCCCTTGAATGACGGCATTGTAATACACCCGTAACAGACCGTCAATGGATTTGGAATCAAAGACGGAATTTGTTCTTGGGTTGCCACCATTGCGCCGCATTCTGCCCAATTCGGTACATTTCGCATTCATGAAGCATTCAAAAACGCGGCGGCGCGTCCGCCTTGGGCGCACAAAAAAAGGAGCCGGCCGGCTCCTTTTTGCATTGGCAATATATGTTATTTTTTATCGTTGTTTTTACGGTTTGCGATGCTGGCGACGACGGACAGCCCGATCATGATGCCGCCGAAAAACGTGCTGTCGCCCGCGCCGGGCGTAGAAAGCGTGTCCTGCGCGGCTTCTGCGGAAGCATCGCCCGCGCCGGGCCACGCAAACGCCATGGAAACGGACGCAAAGCACAGCGTCAGCAGCAGTATGAACAGGATCGCGATTGCCTTCTTCTTCATGCCTTACCTCTTTTCCGATCAAAGAACGCGCTTTGATCCGCCTTGCTTTTCTTTGTTCAACGCAGTGTAGCACTTCGCATCGGACGCTGTCAACGCGATCGGCAATCATTCATATTTCGTTTGTAGCTTGTTCATAAACTGTTAATTTTTGCCTGCGTTTGCCGTTTTCGCGCCGCAATTCCGCCAAAATCGCCGACGCGAAAAAGGGAGCCTTGCGGCTCCCTTTGGTAGGATGTGTTTTACTTTGTGTTATAGCGCTTGCGGTTGGCAACCGTCGCGACAGCCGAGAGGCCGATGAACAGGAAGCCCAGGAAGCCTACGCTGCCGGTTGCGGGAACCTCCGCGACGGGCGCTACTGTGATGGAGGCGGTGTATGCGCCCCAGACGGCTTCAGAGCAAGGTGCGATGGCGAAGCCGAAGTTCGCGAGCAGGATGTCCTCCGTCATGTACACGTTGCCCGCCATGACGTCCGCGAAGGTGAAGCCGAGCACGCTGTACAGGTGGTTGAGGGAGTTGAGGTACGCTGCGTCGTTGGTGTCGCAGTCCACACGGTCGGCGGTAAGCTGCTGGAACAGGTGCTCGTAGCTGGCCGCATAGCAGAAGTAGTAGGTCTCATTGGTGTAGAATTTAAGCGGAGCACCTACGACCGGCGTTGCACTGCCGTATTTGGACCAGTCCTTGCCGAAGTAACGATTATCGTCCATCGCTGAAGGCAGCGCCTGTCCGGCCTTTTGCGTGCCGTTCAGCGTAATGACGTTGAGGTATTCCACGCCGTCGGCGGCAGGCGCCTTCGTAATCGCAGTGGTGTTCGCAGTATCCTCGCTCGCCTTCTTGTTGCGATACAGGTTGGAACCCGTCGCCAAATCGTCCAAGAGCTTGCCAAGGTTTGCAACGCTGTACGGGGTGAAGCTGTCGTCCTTGTTCTTGATGTAAACGGTATTGAAGGTATCCGCGTTGCGAACCACGGGCAGATCGTTGCCATTGGCGTCAACAATCTTGCAGGTGGAGGCGACCATGCCGCTGCTGCCGGTGAAAAGGTCGCAGGTCGCTTCCTTGGTCAGGCTGCCGATCTTATTGCTGTTGACCCAAGACGCGTTAGCGGGGTTCGCGCCGGCGGTGGGAACGGTGATGAGCTTGCCTGCGGGAATGATGCTCTCCTCAAGCGTAAACTCCGTGCCGTTGGTAACGCCGGGGTTGTAGCAATCGCCGCAGTAGGGGCCCTTGACCCTCCAGCCGTAGAGCTTCGTGGTCTCGACCTGCTTCATGCTGCCGTATACGTCGTAATTTGCATAAGCGTTAGCGTAGCTGTCGATAGCATAAGCGCCTATCACGCGATTGGCAGCGTTGGTAGCAAAGAACACAGGGAATCTAGCGCATTCGCCGGAGAAGAGGAAGCCCTTGATGTCCTGCGGTTTACAATTGGCGCAGGGCTTGACGCCGCAGAATTCCTTCTTGGCAACCTCGTAGCAGCCCGCAAGCTTCATATCCTTGAGCTCGCCCTTGGCCGAGAAGCAAACCTTGATTTTGACTTCGCCGGTGCCGGTCGCCATAGCGCGCATCACGTGCTGGTCGCCGCAGCCGCAGGAATTGGTGACAGAGGGTACCCAGGATTCTTCAAACTGGCCGAGCTTACCGTTGTACCAAAGGGTCTTGGCGCTCGAGCCGATGGTCACGTATTTGACCTCGGCAGTCTTGCCGGAAACGTTGGTGTAGTTGATGGTGACCTTGATCTGATCGCCCACATTGTATTTAGCGCCGCTATAAGCGCTGTTTGCCTGTGAGGCGGAGGGAAGGCTCAGCTTAATCGCATAGAAGATGTTGCTGTAGTTGTAAGCCGCCGCGTCGTTGATCACGGAATAGTATTCGTAACCCGTTACGCCGGCATTCGCGCCCAGCTTGATGACTTCTGCGCTGAACGGCGCGGAAGCGGAGGCGCTTACGGTGGGGACACCCCAGGAGATCGCCATGGCGGAGCTGGCAATGCCAAGCGCCATGATCAATGCAAGTGCGATAGCGAAGATCTTTTTCATTTTCTTTTACCCCTTTCATTTTTCCTATGTATGCAAGTGCCGCCGGTTTCCCGGCCAGTAATGAAACTGCCGCAGGAGGATTCCTTTAGCTTGCACACATTGTAGCAATCGCTTCCTAAAAGCGTCAACGAATTGTGGCAGAACTTAGTAATTTGTTCGCACATTGGTCTTAAATTGTTCATAAATGCCCTATTTTAGGGCGTTTTGTTAATAGTTCGTTCATATTTGAATGCGGCGGAAATATGGAAAAGGCTCTCCGTTTGCTTGGAGAGCCTTCTTGTTTGGATCGGTATAGCGCGCGGCGCCCGCTTAGGACAGCGCCGCGATAATGGGTGCAAGCGCGTCCGTACGGTATTCCTCGATCTGCCCCGCATCGCACAGCTTAGGAAGCTTGGGGTCGAGCGGCATGCGCGCTACGGCCTTGACGCCGTAGCCCGCCGCGATGTTGTCCAAATTGCTTACCCCGAACAGGCTGTGACGGCTGTGACAGTCCGGGCATTCATAATAAGAAAGGTTCTCCACCACGCCCAGCACGGGAATGTGCATCATCTCCGCCATGTTGACGGCCTTCGCTACGATCATGGAAACCAGCTCTTGCGGGCTCGTCACGATGATAACGCCGTCCACGGGCAGGGATTGAAACACCGTGAGCGCCACATCGCCCGTGCCCGGCGGCATGTCCACGAACATATAGTCCACGTCCTTCCAGATGACCTCGCTCCAAAACTGGCGAATCACGCCCGCGATGATGGGTCCGCGCCATACCACGGGGTCGGTATCGTGCTCAAGCAGGAGGTTGATGGACATCACATCCACGCCGCCCTTGCTGCGTGCCGGAAGCATGCCGCCCTCAGCGCCCATCACCCGGTCATGCAAGCCGAAGATACGGGGTATGGAGGGGCCGGTCACATCCGCGTCGAGTATGGCGGTATGCTTGCCCTCGCGTGCGAGCGCGGAGGCAAGCAAGCCCGCGATGAGGGATTTTCCCACCCCGCCTTTGCCGCTTACCACGCCGATAACCTTCTTCACGCTGCTTAGCGCGTTGGCGGGCGCCAACATGCTTTCTCCCTGGCGTTCGCCGCATTCCGCGGAGCAGGTGCTGCAATCATGCGTACATTCGCTCATAAAATCTTCTCCTTATTATATTCTGTCGGTAGTACCGAATTTCTTGCGTTCGTATCAAACAAGCAGCCCACGGATGATATACGCGCCCATGCAGGCGGCTACCGTAAAGAGCATGGCGATCTGTCCCGTGCGGACGCTGCGCACCACCCGTCCCTGCACAAAGCGGGGCACGAACAGCGCAAGCACCGCCGCGCCCATAAAAGCGAAAGGACCAAAGCGCGCCGAATCCGAAAGCACAAACAGCACCACGCCTATGATAATGCCCAGCGCGATCCCGCCTATGATATTGACCCGCTTCCACGCCGCCTCGCTCATAGCCTGTATCCTTTGATCCATATTCATGCGTTCTCCCCCCGCCTTTCGTCCTTTCATATAATAAAAGCCGCCGCGCCCGTTACACATTCTGAATGAACACCGTGTACGGCTTATCCCTGTGATAGCCAAGCTTTTCCGCCACAGCCACGGAGCGAAGATCCACCGCGTCCCAGCTTGGGTACAAGCCCCGGCGTATACACTCTAAAATAAGCCCCGCGCCGCAAGCTGCCGCAAGGCCAAGGCGGCGGCTGTCCGGCCTTGTGGCGATCTCGATCTCCACGCCGCCGTCATAGATGCAATAGCTGGACGCGCCCGATACGAGCGCGCCGCCGCAAACGGCAGCCACGCCCAAGCCGCGGCTGCAAAAATCCGCCTGACCGTCAAACTGCGCGCAAAAATCGCGCGACCAATCCTCCGCCATCGCCGCGTCATAAAGCCGCGCGTCAAACAGACGCAGCGCATAGCCCGCGGGTAAGCCTTGGGTAAAGGCCGTAAGCTTCTCGGCGTCGAACGCGTTCGGCTCCTTTTTGATGGTATAGCGAACGCTTTCTTTTACCTTATCGCCCCAAACCGTCCTGATACAAGCCGCCCACGCCTCGTCCCGCGGCACGATGACGCGCGCAGCCGCCCGCTTTGCGAGCGCCGCGTCCGGCGTGCCCGCGAAATAGCAGAAATCGCCCAGCCATATCTGCGCCGCGCGCGGATTTTCTTCATCGTCCGCCATCGCGCGCCCCATATGCCCCTGCAAATATGAAAGCACGACCTTTTCGTCCCATCCCGCAAAAAGCGGCGCTATGCTTTCCGGTTTCGGCATTGCTCTCCTCCCCTGTGTTTCGTTTATTGTAGCCTACCACCCCATCCACATTTTGGCAAGACCGCACCCGCATTTCCAATACCTCCCACCGCGGTTGTCCGCATAGAAAATGCCGTCCCTTACAGATACTAGGCTTACATCCAAATGACACACGGGAGGGCAGAAAGGTGAAGGCAACGGGCATTGTAAGACGCATCGACGAACTTGGCAGGATCGTCATACCCAAGGAAATCCGCCGCACGCTGCGGATTCGGGAAGGCGACCCGCTGGAGATTTTCACGGACAGAGAGGGCGAGGTCATCCTCAAAAAATATTCGCCCATTGGCGAGCTTGGCGATTTCGCCAAGGAGTACGCGGAGGCGCTGCACCAGTCCTCCGGGCATATCGCGGCCATCTGCGACAAGGATACCGTCATCGCGGTTTCGGGCGGCAGCAGAAAGGAGCTTATGGATAAGCCCATTCATCCCGATTTGGAAACGCTGATGCAGGAGCGCAGCCGCGCGATGATGAACGCCGGGGACGGTGAATTATTACGCGTGACGGCGGACGGTACGGAGGATTATACGGCGCAGGTCATCGTACCCATCCTCTCCGCGGGCGACGCCATAGGCGCGGTAATGCTTCTAAGCCGCGACGAAGACGCGCACATGGAGGACTCGGAGCGCAAGGTGTGCGAAACGGCCGCCTACTTCATGGGCAAGCAAATGGAAAATTGAGCCAACAAAAAAGCGTCGGGTTTCCGGCGCTTTCGTGCGTTTCCTTCAGGAATAGATCTTTCCCACCAATCTATTGCAGAGCGTCGTCGGAAGCAGCTTTTCGATCAAGCAAAACAGCTTATACTTGCCCCCTGCCACATACAGCACCTTGGGATGCGCCGCCGTCGCGGCCTTCACGATGACGCGCGCGACGGTTTCCGGCGTCATGCCGCCAAGCTCGTCGCGCTCCATCACGGCCACCGCGTGATCGGCGGCAGGGTACAGCGCGCCGCCCGGCGTTTTGCGGCGCGACGCGGTAAAACCCGTATGCACGTCGCCGGGCATGACGGCGCTGACGCGGATGCCAAAGGGCGCGGTTTCGTTGGCAAGCGCCTTGGTAAGCGCGTTGACCGCCGCCTTGGTAGCGGAATAGAAGGCTTGATAGGGTATGGAAAGGGGGGCTGCGACGGAGCTGAGGTTCACGATGCGCGCGCCCTTGGTTTGGCGAAGATAGGGCAGCGCCGACTGCACGCAATGGAGCGTGCCAAAGAAGTTCACATCGAATATGGCGCGCGCGTCCGCCTCGCTCGTAAGCTCGATAGGGCCGGATATGCCCATGCCCGCACTGTTGACAAGAAGGTCGAGCCGCCCCTCCCCTTCGAATACGCGTTGGAATACGTCCCGCATCTGCGCCGCGTCCGCCACATCCGCCGCAAGATGATGCGCCTCCCCCGTCTCGTGGCGGGAAACGGTGTAGACGGTATAGCCCGACGCGCGGAGCTGTTCGGCCGTACTTTTGCCGATACCGCTGCTGCCGCCTGTGACGACGGCGATCCTTTTATCCATTTTGCCGCTCCTTCCACACGCGTGCGAAGATCCCGATCGCCTCGTCGAGCTGCGCGTCCGTAAAGGAGGCCATGTAGCTTGAGCGAAGCAGGCATTCCGTCGCGGGCGTCGCGGGCGGCAGAACGGGGTTGACATACACGCCGTTTTCATAAAGCGCGCGCGCCGTGGCAAGCGTCGCTTCGGGCGTATAAGTGTAAATAGGAATGATGGGCGCTATGGAATCGCGGAAGGCGACGCCATTGGCGCGAAGACCGTCGCGCATATAGGCCGAAACATGGTGCAGCCGCTCCACGATCTGCGGGTGCTCTTCAAGATGTTTGAGCGCCGAGAGCGCCGTCGCGCAGTTCGCGGGCGGCATGGAGGCGGAAAAGATGAACGGACGCGAAGCGTGGCGTATATAATCGATGATGGCGGCGCTGCCCGCGACATACCCGCCAAGGCTTGCAAGGGATTTGGAGAAGGTGCCCATGTAGATATCCACCTTGTTGGCAAGGCCGAAGTAGTCCGCCGTACCGCGCCCGCCGCGCCCGATGGTGCCCAAGCCGTGCGCGTCG
>CAZNAL010000048.1:8983-13548 GCA_964571055.1 uncultured Oscillospiraceae bacterium
CACGATCAATATGCCCGCGCTGTGCGGTATCGACTCCAAAACATCGCGAAGCTCTCCCATATCGCCGTGCCGGTAGCGCAGCATCTTGCCGTAGCTTAGCTTGCAGCCGTCGTATATGCTCGCGTGGTTTTCACGGTCGCACACTACGTAGTCGCCGCGTCCCACCAAGGCGCTGATGATGCCGAGGTTGGACTGGAAGCCCGTTGAAAAGGTCGCGGCGGCCTCCTTTTCCAAAAACCGTGCGAGCGCCTCTTCCAGCTCTAAATGCAGCCGCAGCGTACCGTTCAAAAAGCGGGAGCCGGAGCAGCCCGTACCGTATTGATAGAGCGCGTCCACGCCCGCTTGTATGACCTCCTCGTTGACGGTGAGGCCTAAATAGTTGTTGGAGCCGAGCATGAGCCGCCGCTTGCCCTCCATGACGACCTCGGTGTCCTGCCGCGTTTCCAGCGCGTGAAAATAAGGATACACGCCCTTTTCCCGCATTTCCAGCACGCGCGGCTCCATCTTGCATTTTTCGAATAAATCCATAAAAGAAGCTCCTTATACGATATACCCAATAAAAAATACTCTACCGCAAGGCAAAAGCGCTTGTCAAGATGCGCCGCCCCGATTCCGTCAATTCCTTCCTTATGTGTTAACAAAGGCAAACCAATCTCTGAATAAATCGTGAATTGTGGGCGCGTTTTTACAAAAATCGCGGCGAATATGCTATCCTTTTTCCCATGATCCTGCTATGCAACAAAAAATCGTTTTCCCGCTTGTCACGGCGCGCGCTGACGCTCTGTCTCGCCCTATGCGCGCTTCTTTGCCTGCTGCCCGCCCGCGCGGCGAAGGCGGACGGCGCGTACAGCTATGTAAAGGTCAAACTCACCACCAACAACGCGACCGTTTTGACCCTCGGCGTCTCCGGCAGCTACTTTATCAAAGAGAACGGCGCCGCCTTTTCGGGCGGCACGCTGACCATCCGCTCCAACGGAAGCGGTCTGGTCGTAAGCCATTCCGCCTACGGCGATATGTATGCGGGCGCAAGCTGCTCGATCATGCGCGCCAATATGGATCGTACCGCCGGATTTCTTTCCCTGAACGGGCGCAAATATCTCGGGCATTTTCACCTGCGCGCCACCTACGGCGGCTACATACAGGCGGTCAACGAAGTCCCCATGGCGCACTACCTCTACGGCGTGGTGGGATATGAGATGAGCGAGCTGACCTTTGGCGCGGAGGCGCTCAAGGCGCAGGCCATCGCCGCCAAGTGCTATGTCATCAATCAAATGGACGGCGGCGAATACCATATCGGCGACACCTCGGCGGATCAGGTCTATCGCGGTTATAACGCTTCTTATAATAATGTGATCGCGGCAGTGGATTCCACGCTCAATCAGGTGCTTGTCTGCAACGGCAGCATCATACGCAGCTATTTCGCGGCAAGCAACGGCGGCGAAACCAACATGCCCTCCTACGCTTGGGTGGGGCAGGGGCTCAGCGACGCGGGCTTTGGCGTCGCACTGGATCCCGCCGATCTTTCCAATCCCTACAGCAAGAAAGAGGTCGTGCGCATCCCCATCAACACGACGGGCAGCCTAAGCGCGCCGATGCATCAACTGATACTGGAAAAGGCGGGCGCGACGCTGGGTATCAGCGCAACCGCCATCGAAGCCATCAACTATGTCTCTACCGAAACGCCGGCCTTCGGGGGCGTTACGCGGAATCTTACCACCTGCACCATGAGCGTCGTGGTGAAGGACGGCGCAGGCGCGCAATACCAGACAAGCTTTACCTTCCGCCTTTCCGAGCTTTACGCGCGCGGCGTTGTCACGGACGGAACGCTCCGCATCTACTGGGGCGAACAGGTAGGCGATCAATACAACATTTACCATCTGCGCTACGGCCACGGCGTGGGGCTTTCCCAGCGCGGCGCGCAGCAGCGCGCGAACGAAGGGCAGAATTACCAGCAGATCCTCGCCTTCTACTACCCGCAGGCTTCGCTTTCCACCACGGACAGCATCCAGCCGCCCACAAACCCCGTGAACGCCCTGGAGGGACAAACGCCTGTTATCGGCACAACGCCCCTTCCCGCGGCGACCCCCGCGCCCGTTGCCGGCGCGCCCGCCGCCATCGCAAACGGCGTCATCAACTATCCCGACACCAACTACCGCAGCGGCCCGAGCACCGACTACCAAAGTTACGGCAAGCTGCAAACGGGCGACACGCTGCTCGTCTACGGCGAATCCGGCAACTGGTATTGCGTCGGCGTAAACGGCGTACAAGCCTTCGTATACAAGCAATACGTCGATCTTACCGGCACACCCGCCAATCCCGCAGCCACGGCGGCGCCTGTGATAAGCCCCGCGCCGGCGGCCGCGGCGCCCGCCGTGTTAGGCGTAGGCGTGCTCAAAAGCGGCGGCGTCAATTTCCGTACCGGCGCTTCCACCTCCGCCCGCAGCCTTGGCAGGTTCGATAAAGGCGACGCGGTGCAGGTGCTGGGTCGGGAGGGAAACTGGCTGTATGTAAGCATCGACAATATCTACGGGTATGTAAGCAGCGATTACGTTACCTTGCAAAGCGCCGCAGCGCAGCCCGCGCCCGCCCCTGTCACGCCTCCGGCAAGCGCGGTATCATCGGACGTTCCCGCCGCCATCGCACAGCAGGGCATGCTCACCACGAGCAACGTAAGCTTCCGGCAAGAACCTTCCACCGCTTCGTCTTCCTTGAAGAAGCTAAAAAAGAACACCGCCGTAACGGTGCTCTCCAAGCGGGGCGACTGGTATTATGTTGCGATCAACGGCCAATACGGCTACGTGTATCAAAAATACATCCGCATCACCGGCCTTGCGGAAACCCCCAAAGCAAGCGCGGCCGCCACAGGCACAAGCGCCGCCGGCGCGGGCGTCACTACAGACAAGGTCAACCTGCGTACCGGCCCCGGCACTTCCTATAATAAAGTGACGACCCTGCAAAAAAAAGCCGCCCTCACGATTTTGGGCGAAACCAACGGCTGGTATCAGGTGTCCGTAAACGGCAAGACGGGCTACGTCAGCGGCAAATATGTCAAGGTAACGGCGGCCTATACGCCCGCCGCGCCGTCCGTTTCCCTACCCGTAACACCCGCCGCCAATACGGATGCGACCGCGCCGAATATGACCGCCGTATCGGGCGAAACCACCAAGAAGGTGAACTTCCGGGAAGGCCCCTCCGCCACCACGAAAAAGCTCGCGCTGCTTCCCAAGGGCGCCTCACTCTCCCTTTACACGCTGAAAAACGGCTGGTTCGAGGCGGATTACAAGGGCACGCGCGGCTATATCAGCGCCGAATATGTGAAAGTACGCGGCTAATGCCCGCCAATGGGCACAGAACGCCGCAAGCCGCATAAAAATACCGCCGCGCCCCACACGCGGCGGTATTTGCTTGTCAACAAATTGAATGCTTCACTATTCCATCTCGCTGTATTTGATCAGCTCCACGCCCGCCATATCGAAGATGCGAAGCGAGAATTCGTCAGGATACCCCTCGTCGTAGATCACGCGGCTTACGCCGGCGTTCACGATCATCTTGGCGCAGATCACGCAGGGCTGGTGTGTGCAGTATATCGTCGCGTCCTCGATGGAGACGCCCAGCCGCGCCGCCTGAATGATGGCGTTTTGCTCGGCATGGATGGCGTAGCAAAGCTCCGCGCGCGTGCCGGAGGGGATGTTGAGCTTGCGCCGCAAACACTCGCCGCGCTCCACGCAGCTTTCGACGCCCGCGGGCGCGCCGTTATAGCCCGTGGTGAGGATGCGTTTGTTCTTGACGATCACCGCGCCCACATGCCGGTTTTCCTGATAACAGCTCGACCACGCGCCGATGGTGTGCGCAAGCGCCATAAAACGGTCGTCCCACTTGGTTTTTTCCATGCCTTCGCCTCCCTTTTTTCATGCTTTACTTAGCAACCAGTATAACAGAAAAGCGCGCCCATTGAAACAAAATGCGGAGCAATTGTGAAATCCTTCCCTCCCCTATTGCATTTTATAACAGGTACGGTTATGATAATCCCTGTTAGCACTCCTTTTTAATGAGTGCTAACACTACGGTACATACTATGCTTATCAGCATCATTACTAAAAGGAGGCAATCATCCATGCAACTCAAACCCTTACAAGATCGAGTCGTACTCAAGAACGTTGAGGCGGAGGAGACCACCAAAAGCGGCATCATCCTCACCGGCAGCGCCAAGGAAAAGCCCGTCGTATCCGAAGTCATCGCGGTAGGCCCCGGCGGCACCGTGGACGGCAAGGAGATCAAAATGTACGTCAAGCCCGGCGACAAGGTCATCTTCTCCAAGTATGCCGGCACCGAGGTCAAGCTGGACGGCGAAGAGTACATCGTCGTGAAGCAGGGCGACATCCTCGCCATCGTAGAATAAGTTTAGGAGGAATACAAACATGGCAAAGCAGTTGAAATACGGTGAAGAAGCACGCCGCGCGCTGGGCGCGGGCATCGACGCATTGGCAAATACCGTCAAGATCACCCTGGGCCCCAAGGGTCGCAACGTGGTGTTGGATAAGAAATACGGCGCGCCGCTCATTACC
>CAZNAL010000048.1:13558-14066 GCA_964571055.1 uncultured Oscillospiraceae bacterium
CGCCAAGGAAATCGAGCTCAGCGACCCATTCGAAAACATGGGCGCGCAGCTTGTTAAGGAAGTGGCGACAAAGACCAACGACGTCGCGGGCGACGGTACCACGACAGCCACGCTTCTTGCGCAGGCCATCATCCGCGAGGGCATGAAGAACGTAGCCGCCGGCGCGAACCCCATGGAGGTCAAGCGCGGCATCGAGGCCGCCGTCGCGGAAGCGGTGGAAGGCTTGAAGGACATTTCCGTTTCCGTCAAGAGCAAGCAGGATATAGCGCAGGTCGCCTCCATCTCCGCAAGCGACGAGAAGGTCGGCGCGCTGGTGTCCGACGCCATGGAGAAGGTCGGCAACGACGGCGTTATCACCGTGGAAGAAAGCAAGACCATGAAGACCGAGCTCAACATCGTAGAGGGCATGCAGTTTGACCGTGGCTACGCCTCCGCCTACATGGTCACTGACCCCGACAAGATGGAAGCGGTGCTCGATAACCCCTACATCCTCATCACCGAGAAGAAG
>CAZNAL010000049.1:0-2144 GCA_964571055.1 uncultured Oscillospiraceae bacterium
ATGTTGGGCTGCATGAAACGTCCTTTCACAATGAACTACACAGGATTTTACCGCCCTAGTATACCACAGCGCGCCAAGAAAACCAACCGGCTCTATATGCGATAAGAAAAGCCGCCCGTTCGGGCGGCAAAACCGTGGGCAACCCCTTTCGGGGATCGTATGGCGAGGGATTGTCAAGGGTCGCACCCCTTGACTTTCAACCGAAGCTGCCGACATGCGCGTCAGCTTCGGAGTGCCTTGTGCAGCAAGGGTTTCTCTGCAATTTGCAACGGGCGTGCGCAAAGCGCGAAGCGCTTGCAAGCAGTTGCAAATTGTAAGCATCTCCAAAGGCCAAAAGCCTTTGGAGATACAGTTTACTTCATCAGCGCGCAAACGCTGTTGGAGAACGCGACCGGGTCCTCGATAGGCAGTCCTTCGATCAAGAGCGCCTGATCGTAGAGCAGCCGTGCGTAATCCTTGATGCGCGGGTCGCCCTCCGGCAAAGCGGTAAGGGATGCGAATACGGGATGGTCGGGATTGATCTCCAGCACGCGCTCGGCCTTGACGGATTCGCCGTCGGAAACGGGCATGGCGTTGAGCACCTTCTCCATCTCGATGGAAACAGGGCCGTCGCTGGTGAGGCAGACGGGGGAGTTCTTGAGCTTGTTGGAAAGCCGCACGGATTTGACCAAGCCCGTAAGCGCCGTGCCGATGGCGGTCAGCAGATCGACGTGCGCCTCCTCTTTTTTCTTGAAGGATTCCTTTTCTTCCTCCGTCGCGATGTCCAAATCCTTGTCGGACACGGAGCGGAAATGCTTTTCCATGAAGGTATCCATGATCTTGACGACGAATTCGTCCACATCGTCCTTCATGCAGAGGATGTCGTAGCCCTTGTCGCGTACAAGCTCGGTTTGCGGCAGCTTCATGGCGCGCTCGTAGCTTTCGGCACAGGCGTAGTAGATGTCCTTTTGCTCCTCGGGCATGTTGTCCACATACTCCTTGAGCGTGATGAGCTTGCCCTGTGCGGCGGAATAGAACATCACAAGATCCTGCAAAAATTCCTTGTTTTGGCCAAAGCCCGCGTACATGCCGTATTTCAAAGGCAAGCCGAACGCGTCGAAGAAAGCGGTATACTTTTCGCGGTCGTTTTCTAACAAGCTAAGAAGCTCCGATTTGATCTTCTTCTTGAGATTGAGCGCGATCACCTTCAACTGCCTGTCGTGCTGCAGCATTTCCCGGGAAATGTTGAGGGAAAGATCGGAGGAGTCCACAAGACCGCGCACGAATCCGAAGTAATCGGGCAGAAGATCCTCGCACTTGTCCATGATCATCACGCCGCTGGTGTAGAGCTGCAAGCCGCGCTTGTATTCCTTGGAATAGTAATCGAAGGGCGGGCGCTTGGGGATGAACAGCAGCGCGTTATAGGATACCACGCCCTCCGCGTTGGAGTGGATGCGCAGCAGCGGCTCCTCGTAGTCGTGGAACTTGTCCATGTAGAAGCTGTTGTATTCCTCGTCCTTGACCTCGCTGCGGTTCTTCTTCCACAGCGGCACCATGCTGTTGAGGGTATCCTCCTCCATATAGGATTCGAATTCCTTGTCGTCGTCCTCCTTGGGACGGGATTTTTCCACCATCATGCGGATGGGGAAGCGGATATAGTCGGAATATTTCTTGACGAGCGACGTGAGCGTATAGCTCTTAAGGAAACGGTCGTAGTTTTCGTCCTCGGTGTTTTCTTTGAGCGTCAATATGACGTCTGTACCGGCGGTATCCTTTTCGCAGGGGCTTACGGTATAGCCGTCAGCACCCGTAGATTCCCACATGAACGCCTCGTCGCTGCCGTAGGCCTTGGAGATCACGCGTACCTGCGCGCTTACCATAAAGGCGGAGTAGAAGCCCACGCCGAACTGGCCGATCACGTCCATATCCTGGCTATTTGCGTGCTCCTGCTTGAAGGACAGCGTACCGCTTTTGGCGATGGTGCCAAGATTGTTTTCAAGATCTTCCTTTGTCATACCGCAGCCGTTATCGCTGACGGTGAGGGTGCGCGCCTCCTCGTTGGGCGTAAGGCGTATGCAGAAATCCTCTTTGGACATGCCAACGCCGCTGTCGGTGAGGGACTGGAAATAGAGCTTGTCCAGCGCGTCGCTGGCGTTGGAGATCAG
>CAZNAL010000049.1:2154-13933 GCA_964571055.1 uncultured Oscillospiraceae bacterium
CCAGCCCGCCCCCCGCCTTCAGCGAGGAAAAGTACCGCTTGTCGATCGCGTCCGACGCGTTGGAGATCAGCTCCCGAAGAAAGATCTCCTTGTGCGTGTAGATGGAGTTGATCATCAGATCCAGCAGCCGCTTCGATTCCGCCTTGAATTGTTTCTTTGCCATATAACAATGCCTCCGCGCAATAAAATAAGATATTAGCACTCTTTTAAGATGAGTGCTAATAGAAATATAGACCATTCCCATCCAAAAAGCAATACGCTTCATACTTTGTCTACAACACTGTCACAATCCAAACGAAAACAGTCCGCGGCGATCGGCACTCGCTTGCGGACTGTTTACGTTTAAGGATGGTATGTGCAAAAGGAAAAACTGAAAGAAAACTTTCTTATATAGGTATTATATGGTAAACTTAGTTATTAGTAAAACGCCAGTTTGTAATACCCGTCATGAAAATTTTGAATGGTGGAGACAGAGATGGACAATAGGAAATTCGATGTGCTTCTCAAGGTCGTGGACTGCGGCAATCTGACGCGCGCGGCGGGGCTGTTGGGCTATACGCAGTCGGGCGTTACGCACATCATCAACAATCTGGAGCAGGACTTTGGCTTTTCCTTGCTGCATCGCACCAATCGCGGGGTGCGCTTGACGGAGGAGGGCAAACGCGTGCTTCCTATCATTCGCGAGATGCAAAGGCTGGACGCGAGGCTGCAACAGGAAAAGGATCTTATACAGGGGATCGCCAGCGGCAGCATATGCATCGGCAGCTTTTCCAGCATATCCACGCATTGGCTGCCCAAGGTGCTCTCGGATTTTCAGCAGCGTTACCCCAACATCAAGGTGGAGATATTGGAGGGCAGCACCACGCAGCTCGTGCACTGGCTGCAGGAGGGCTTGGTGGATATTTGCTTTTTCATCCTTAGGGACGATCACCTGTTTGATAAGATCGAGATCATGGAGGACCCTTATCTCGCCGTGCTTCCCAAAGGGCATCCGCTGAGCGCGTATAAGGCCGTAACGCAGGACATGCTGCGACGGGAACCCTTTATCCTCTACCGCACGCCGGAGGGTGGCAACGACGATCTGGGCGAGATCATGAAAATAGGAAAAACGGCGTGGAACGTCCGTTTTTCCTCCAATTACGATTATGCGGTTATCAGCATGGTGGAAAACAGCTTGGGCGTATCCATCATGCCGGCGCTTGTACTGCGCGATCACGACCAACATGTGGAAACGAGACCGCTTCTGCCGTCGGTCAACCGAAAGCTGGGAATCGCCGTACGCTCGCGCAGGGACGCGTCTCCGGCCATGCGGCGTTTTATCGCGTGCGCGACGGCTATACTGCTGCCCGATAACGGGTAGCTAATCCACGCGCTTATCCCCCACAAAGAACAGCGCCACCGTACCGCAGCCGGTATGCGAGCCGATCACGGTGCCGACGTTGTTGATCTCCACCGGCCCGTTGAGCTTGGGGAAGGCGGCCTCCACCATCGCGGCCACGGCCTGCGCGTCCTCCATGCAGGCGGACTGGGAGATGTAACATTTGCCATCGTAAGCGTCGCCGTCCTTGGCATGCGCCTTCATCATTTCCACAATGCGCAGGATGACCTTCTTTTTCGTGCGGATCTTTTCGCGCGGCGTCAAATGACCCGCCGCATCCATGTTCAGAAGCGGGCAAACCCCCAGAAGGGAACCGAAGAAACCGGCGGTTTTGCTGATGCGTCCGCCGCGGATGTAGGAGGTCAGATCCGCGGAGAAGAACCAGTGGTGGATGGTAAGCTTATTGTTTTCCGCCCAGTCGCGCAGCTCGTCTAACGACGCGCCCGCGTCGCGGCGATCCGCCAACATATCCATGAAAAGGCCGTAGCCGGAGGAGGCGCCAAGGGAATCCACCAGTTCGATACGCCGTTCGGGGTATTTTTCCAGCAGCTGCGCGCGCGCGGTGGTCGCGGCGTTATAAGAGCCGGAAAGCCCTGTGGAAAGGCTTACGTGCAGGATGTCCTGCCCGGCCTCCAAAAAGGGCGTGAAAAACTCGATATACTGTCCGACATTGACCTGTGCGGTGGTAGGCTGCGCGCCCGCCTTGATCCTATCGTAGAATTCCGCGCTGGACATGGTTTTACCTAGATCGTCCGGATAGGATATGCCGTCGATGATGAAATGGAAACAAACATAATGAATGTTCCGTGCTTCAAAATGCTCGGCTGTCAGGTCTGCCGTGGAGCAGCAGGAAAGAATGTAATTTTGCATAAAGCAGTTACTCCTTTGTGACAATGTGATGCGTCATACCGCACATGCGGCATAACTATACAATTACATTGTAGGGTATGACGCGGAAACCGTCACCCTACCGCGAAACAAAGCGCGCTCTACCGGCGGTACAGTGCAAAACGCAGCGCGGTAGAGTTATTCTACGCCAAGTAGAGTTTGTTTGCAAGCCCGCAAAAAGTATGGTAAAATCAAGCATATATCGATTCGGAGGGCACTTTGTGCAAGAACTGAAGGCCAACATCGCCAAGCATATCATCGCGCTGCGAAAGGGCATGGGCTTGACCCAAGCCGAGCTTGCGCAGCGA
Organism: uncultured Oscillospiraceae bacterium; assembly: GCA_964571055.1. Classification (GTDB taxonomy): domain Bacteria; phylum Bacillota; class Clostridia; order Christensenellales; family CAG-138; genus JAQVRG01. The sequence goes on from CAZNAL010000049.1 coordinate 4,729, forward strand.
TTGAACTATACGGATAAGGCGGTGTCCAAATGGGAACGGGCGGAATCCATGCCGGACGTGGCGACGCTGAAATCCGTGGCGGATACGTTTGGCGTTACGGTGGACGATCTGCTGCGGGACGCTCCGGACGACGCGGCCACACCGGTTATCGACGCACCGGTTGCGGACGCCGATTCGCCGGACAGGCGCGCCAACCGTATCGTGGTGGCGCTGATCGCCGTATCGGTGGTTTGGCTTGTGGCGACCGTCGTATTCGTGGTAATGAAGCTTTTCCCCAACGATTTCGACTGGATATGGGTGGTCTACGTTTACGCGTTCCCTGCTTCCTGCCTTGTGCTGCTGGTGTTTAACATGCTTTGGGGCAAGCGCATACTCAATTTCGTGATCCTGTCGCTCCTGATATGGAGCATCCTGTTTGCCGTGTATATCTCCATGCTTTGGTTGGATCTGCGTTCCATCTTTTTACTTGGCATACCCGCGCAGATCATCATCATTCTTTGGGCGTGTCTTCGCCCCGTTGGGAAAAAGCGCGAAAAAGCACGGCGTTAATGCAATTTTAATGTGGTTTTAATTGACATAGACGCCATACCTTATTATAATCCAAGACGAAATTAAGAAAAGGTGGTAAAAATACCATGAAAAGACGTGTTTTTGCGTTTGTACTGATTTTTGCGCTGGCGCTGACGATGGCCGCGAGCGCGCAGGCGTTGGATAGAGACGGGGCCGGCAACGGCCTATCGGATGAAGCGACGATCGCCGGCGAGACGATCGCGCGCGACCTCTATTGGGTGGGGCAATCCATGTCCGTCTCCAACAGCACGATTGGGCAAAGCCTGATCTGCGCGGGCTACGACTTGACGGTTTCGGGCACGAGCGTCGGCGGCAGCGTCCGCGCCGGGGGCAATATGCTCAACTTCCAAAACATGACGGTGGAAAACAACATCACCGCCGCAGGCAATATTTTGAGCATGGACGGCGGAAGCCGCGCGGCCGGCGTGTATATGGTCGGCTCCGTCGTGACCTTCAACGGCGCGTGCGATACGATTGGCGCTATGGCCGGTACGGTCAACCTCAACGGTACCGTCAACGGCGACGCTTTCATTTCGGCGGATAACGTCGTCATAGGCCCCGCCGCCGTGGTGAACGGCGTATTGACCGTGCAGTCGAGCAGTCAGCCTGTCGTTCCCGAAACGGCGCAGATCGCGAACATGGAATACACCGCGCCCGCAGTATCCAGCGAGGATGTTGCGGCTGCGGCGCAGGCGGCGTCCGGCGCAAGGATGCTGCATAAGGTTACGAGCCGCATTTACTGGGTATTTGCAGTGGCGCTTCTTGCAGCCCTCTTTATGCTGCTGATCCCCGAATCCCTCAACGGCGCTGCCTTTATGCTGAAAAACCGCGCGCTTGTCCTGCTGCTGACGGGACTTGTCACGCTGCTTGCCCTGCCGCTGTTGCTGCTCCTGCTTTGCTTGACCTTCATCGGCTTGCCCGTGGCGGGCTTGGTAGCGCTCCTCGCGGCGATCGCCATGCTCTTTAGCGTACCCTTTGCGGGCGCGTCCGCGGGACGTTTGGTATTCCGCAAGATGAACGTGTGGCTTTCCGCTATACTTGGCGCGGCGATTTTGAGCGCGGCGCGTATCGTTCCCTACCTCGGCGGCTTGATCGCCTTCGCGTCCATCCTCTATACGCTTGGCTACTTCGTACAGGTTTGCTATCTGCGTATGCGCAATCGTAAACGTGGCGGCGCGAACGCCATGCCGGCTGCACCCGTATCCGTGATTCCCGCGCCCGTGATCCCCGGCAGCGTGGAAACGCCCGAGACGCCCGCAGCGCCTACGGAAACGAACGAGCAGTAAAAATATAAGCGAAACCGCTAGAGAACCAAAAAGGATACGCACGCCGCGTATCCTTTTTCACGCGCGATGATACAAAGCGTTGGAAGCGCGCATACTATCGCCATGATATGGATCAGGGAAAACGGAAAAAAACTGCTCGCGGGCTTTATAACGGGGCTGTGCAACGGGCTCTTCGGCGCGGGAGGCGGTATGATCGCAGTGACGGCGCTTACGGCGCTTTGCGGTTACGCGCCGTCGCGCGCGCACGCCACGGCGCTTGCCGTGATGCTGCCGCTGACGATCCTAAGCGGCGCTTTGTATGCGGCCAAGAGCATGGTGGATTTTAAGGCGCTGCTCTTTACCGCGCCCGCTCTGCTTGTTGGCAGCGTCTTGGGCGCGAAGCTGATGGGGCGCATGAAGCAGAGCTTGATCCAGGATGTGTTTACCGGACTGATGGGGCTGTGCGCGCTGTCGCTTCTGTTTTTGTGAAAAGTTTCGTTTGCATACTAAGCGGCTTGGTTTCCGGCATTGCGGCCGGTATGGGTATGGGCGGCGGCACCATATTGATACCGGCGCTGACGCTCATCGGCGGCTTGGGGCAGCATGCGGCGCAGGGGGTCAACATGCTTGCGTTCATTCCCGCGGCGATTGCCGCCTTGGCTGTGCACGCAAAGGCGAAGCGCGTCGATTTCAAATCCAGCTTTCCCGTGCTGCTGGGCGGCGCAGCCGGCGCGCTGCCGGGCGTTTTGCTTTGCGCATGGCTCTCCGGCGCGTGGCTTCGGCGTGCGTTCGGGGCGTTTTTGCTGCTCCTTTGCGTTGCCCGCATCATAAAGGCAAAGCGGCGCGGGCGCGCATAGTATGAAGAAGCGCCGGATGCGTAGCAAAACAAAAAATGCTTGACAAAGCGGCGCGATGCTTCTATAATCCCCTCTAAAGCAAAGATGTGGAGATAAAGTCGGAGAACGCCTTTTCAGAGAGCGGGCGATGCTGTGAATCCCGCAGGAAACGATTCGGCAAATGGACCACGGAGCGTGCGATGAAATGCGGTTTTCCGCAGAGTACCCCGCAACGGCTTGCGCCCGTTACAGTGCAGCGGATGTGTTGGCATTCGGTCAGAGCCTCGGCGTTTGCCGGGGGAAACAAGGTGGCACAGCGATAGGATCGCCCTTGTTATGTCTATTGGATAGACATAACGGGGGTGTTTTTTTATGCCCGATTTTAAAATGTAAGAAAGGAAAATCCGGTGCCAACACGCCGGCGGAACAAACTATGAACCCCAATCATGACTACGAGAACTATCTGAAGGAATACCCCACACCCGACGGACGCTTTGGCCAATACGGCGGCGCGTATCTTCCTCCCGCGTTGGAGGCGGCGTTTGCGGAGATCGACGAAGCGTATGAGACCATCTGCCACAGCGCACAGTTTATTAGTGAGCTTCGCCGCATCCGCAAGGATTTTCAGGGCCGTCCCACACCGATCTATCACTGCGAGCGGCTATCGAGAAAGCTCGGCCAATGCCAGATCTACATAAAGCGCGAGGATCTCAACCACACCGGCGCGCACAAGCTCAATCACTGCATGGGCGAGGGACTGCTTGCAAAGTTCATGGGAAAGAAGAAGCTGATCGCCGAAACGGGCGCGGGGCAGCACGGCGTGGCGCTGGCGACGGCGGCGGCGTACTTCGGCATGGAATGCGATATTTACATGGGCGAGGTGGATATAGCGAAGCAAGCGCCCAACGTTACGCGCATGAAGATGCTGGGCGCGCGTGTGATCCCGGTATCCAAGGGGCTAAAGACGCTCAAGGAGGCGGTGGACGCGGCGTTTGAAGGTTACATGAAGGAATATAAAACGGCGATCTACTGCATCGGCTCCGCGCTTGGGCCGCATCCCTTCCCCAAGATCGTGCGTGATTTTCAGCTCATCGTGGGGCAGGAGGCGCGCGAGCAGTTTACCGGCATGACGGGGATGCTCCCCGACGCCGTGTGCGCTTGCGTTGGCGGCGGCTCCAACTCTATCGGCATGTTTCTTCCCTTTATCGCCGATCCGGTGGAGTTGATCGGTGTGGAACCCATGGGCAGAGGCGACGGCGTGGGCGACCACGCGGCGACCATCACCTATGGCACAAAGGGCGTGCTGCACGGGTTTGACAGCTTGCTTTTGCAGGACGACAAGGGCGAGCCGCTGCCCGTCTATTCCATCGCAAGCGGTCTTGATTATCCCGGCGTAGGCCCGGAGCACGCTTTTCTTCATGACAGCGGACGCGTGCGCTATACGCATGTGACGGATGAGGACGCGGTGGAAGCGTTTTTCCTGTTGAGCCGTTTGGAGGGGATCATACCGGCGCTGGAAAGCGCCCACGGCTTGGCGGGCGGTATCCAATACGCCAAAGCGCACAAAACCGGATCGATCCTTGTGAATCTATCCGGTCGCGGCGATAAGGATGTGGACTATATCGAGGCGCATTACGGCTGCGGCGATGAATTCTTGGCAAAGCACGCGCTGTAGAACGGCGTAAAGCGCAGACTTCTGTGCGCTGTGATCAGGAGGAGTGCGACAAGCGATCGCGCTTCTCCTTCTTCTCGGCGTACATTTTCTGATCCGCTATGTCGATGGCGTTATCCAACAGATCGTTTTGATGCGGGAAAAGGATATGCAGCCCTATGCTCGCGGAGAGCTTGTAGGGAAGGCCGCTGGTTGCGTTAAACTGCGCGATGGCGTGATTGATGCTTCGGATGCATTGATCCGCGTAGGCTTGATCCACGCCGGAGGCGATGAAAACGAACTCGTCGCCGCCGTAGCGCATGACCGCCTCGCCGTGCTTGCGCACCTGCATGAGGATCGCCGCGAGCGCTTTGATGCAGCGATCTCCCTCGTCGTGGCCGAATTCGTCGTTGATGTGCTTGAGCCCGTCCATATCCACGAACAGCAGCATCGCGCTGCAGCCGTTGGCGATGCTTTCATCCCAAAGCCGGCTGCCGTATTTTTTAAAGCCGATGCGGTTGTACACGCTTGTCAGCCCGTCGTAGCACCACATGCTGTCGAGCTTTCGGATCATCTGTTTCATCAGCCGCTGCTTGATGACGGTCTCGACGGCGTTGCCTAAATTCATGACCCAGGAATAGTATTGCTCGCTCTCCAGCGGGAAGGTGCTGTTGCCGATGATGCAGTAGCCGAACAACGTGTTTCTGAAGTGGATCGGGGATAGGATATAGTAGCTGCCCTTCCCGGTCTTTTCCGCCGCAGCGTCGATGAAGGCGTAGAGATCGCCCGGAACGTCCTCGGTAAAGGCGCTGTTTTCATAGCCGATGAGCAAGGTACAGTTGCCCCGCACATACGCGGGCGTATGTATGAAATGCAGCATATCGTCACGCTCAATATCCAAAGGCGCGTCCCTTAGGACGCTGTCAAACAGATAGAGGTTGAAAAGATCGCAGGGTATGTTGGGCAGGAATATTTTTATAACGTCCTTCAAACGCTCAAAGGAATCCACCGTCGTGAGCTCGATGGCCATGCTGCGCGTTTCCGTCGTAAAACGTTCGTTGATGCTTTCCAAGGCGAAGTGCAGCCTGCGAAACTCGATATCGCTGATCTCGTCGTTGCTTTTGCATCCGCAGCTCTCCCGAAAGACGGACTGCGTTTGAATGTGCAGCGTTTGGCCGCGTTCCCTTGCCGCCGTGCCGTCGAGTATCGCACGGCAAGCTAAATACCCCTGCTTCTCCTGCATGCGCTCTACGGAGGTGATGCCGGGGATATGATAGATCGCTTCAAAATCGTTATCAAAGCCGGTGATGGCTACGTCCTCAGGTACGCGCAGACCACGGCGGGTCAGCGCCGCATACACGCCCAGCGCCATATGATCGTTGGAAGCGACGATGGCCTCCGGGAAGGGCAGATCGCTGTTAAGAAAGGCTTCAGCCGCGGCTTCGCCGCTTTTTTTGAGGTAATCGCCAACGAATACGCGCCGCTCGTCAAAGGGGATGCCGCGCTCCGCAAGCGCCTCCTTATAGGCTTCATATCGATCCTTGGCTTCATTGTTGCCGGTAAGCCCCGTAATGAAGTTGATGCGCCGGAAGCCGTGATGGTCGATCAAATGCAAGACGATATCCTTCATGGCGGGTTTATTATCGATACAAACGCCATAGAGGGCGGGGAGCTGGCGCTCCAACGCGACGCCGGGGATGCGCGCTTCGCCGATCCGGCGGAAAATGTCGTTGAGGGAGGCTGTGTCAAATATGGTGCTGCACACCACGATAGCGCCGTCAAACTGGCTGAAATCGGGCAGCTTGTAGATCTCGTATTCGCCTATGTCATGAAGGTTTTCCGCTTCGAAGTGGCGCTCGCAAACGAAGGCGAAAACATTGCAGCCGCATTCCGCACAGCATTTTTGAATGCCGATAAAGTTTTTTTGTATATGGCTATAGGTGATGGCGGTTGCGATAACGGCGATGTTTTTCATAGGCTGTCCATTCAATCGGTTTTGACAATAAGATAACAAAAGATTTCTTCATATATTATAGCATTCTCCTATGTAAATGCAAAGATTTTTTGCGCTTTTCCCCCAATATTTATCGAAATATAACAAAACGGCCCGAAGACCGTTTTGCACGCACAAACTTTATATAGAATCGGTTGTTTTCCTTTGGTGGCTCATAGAGCCGTGTACTGTGTTGTCTTTAGCAGACGTCTTCATCCATCATATAGCGGATGAGCGCGCTCAGGTCGTTGCCATTATGGACTTTGAGTTCCAGACTTGCCAGCCGTTTTACCGGCATGGCGGAAGCGAGTGACTTAACGACGTCGCGGTTATCCTTCCAATCGAAGGATTTCCCGTCGGGAAGGATCAAATCAACGTTGCCCGAGCAGCGATCCAGTACACTATAAAGTTTGTCAACGTTCGTGATGTTGTAGAGCAGCATTGTCTGCACCTCCCTTTCGTTTTCTGCATGGATTATACGCCGCCGCTTTGGCTTGCAACAATAACGATTTTGCCTTAAAATATAACTATATTGCCAACGAAAGGGAAGAAACGCTTGATAAAGCACGAATTTATAATACAAAACGACAATCATGAAACGACGGAGCACGGCACAGCGTCCATGCCGCTTTCGATGTACCTCACGCGCTTTTCACGCAAGACCGCCTACGCCGTGCCTTGGCATTGGCACGGGGATGTGGAGATACTGCTTGTGAAGCGGGGCAGCGTGCGCTTGGAGCTCAAAAGCAGGTCGCTGATCCTTTCCGCGGGCGAGGGCGCCTTTATCAATACCGGCACGCTGCACGCCATGCACCGGCAATCGCAGGAAAGCTGCGAAATGATCTCCGCCGTGTTTGATCCTTCCATTATCGCAGGCTCGGGCACCGCGTCGGAAATGAAGTATGTGCTGCCTATTTTGAAATGCGGGGCGCTGGATATGCTGCTGCTTGAGCCGGATACGCAATGGCAGCTCGACATACTCGTCGCGCTGCGGGACGCTTACAGCGTGTACGCCCGCCCCTATTACGCGTACGAGCTGAAGCTGCGGGAGCTTCTTTGCCGCATATGGCGGCGCTTGGCGGTGCATCTGAAAAATCTGGTGGAGGAGACGGGGGAGCGCACCTACGACATGCGCATCCGTTTGATGATGGGCTATATCGCCGAGCACTACATGCAGCATATCACGCTAGAGGACATCGCCCAAGCCGCCAGCATCAGCGTCCGCGAATGCAGCCGCTGCTTCCATACCGACCTTGGCATGACGCCGTTTGCGTATCTTATCAACCACCGCGTGCGCGCCGCGACGGAGCTTTTGACGGAAACGGAGATGGCGATCACGGATGTTTGCTTTGCCGCGGGCTTTAACAGCACGAGCTATTTTGCCAAGGTCTTTCGCGAGCATACGGGGCTGACGCCGCGCCAATACCGCGAAAGCGCCGCGCAAAACGATCCGCTTGTGGAAAATTAAAAGCGAGCCGAACGGCTCGCGTTAACAACCGACACTATACTTGGGGTTCGGGATTCGCAAACCCCAGAGGTTATATTCCGGCTCCGACGGCTTTGCTCTATAGGCTAAAATCGCATCTGACGACATGTGCGTCAGATGCGATAAGCCTTGCGAAGAAAGGGTTACATTGCGCTTTGCAACGCCCGTGAACAAGCGCTTTGCGCTTGCGAACAGTTGTAAAGCGTAAACATCGACCAAGGTCAAAGACCTTGGTCGATAAGCGAAGCGCTTATTTTGCCTGCGAAACCGCCACGGCGACTGCCACGGTCATGCCGACCATGGGGTTGTTGCCTGCGCCGATGAGACCCATCATCTCGACGTGCGCGGGAACCGAGGAGGAACCGGCGAACTGTGCGTCGCTGTGCATGCGGCCCATGGTGTCGGTCATGCCGTAGGAGGCGGGGCCGGCGGCCACGTTATCCGGATGGAGGGTGCGCCCGGTGCCGACGCCCGAGGCCACGGAGAAGTACTTCTTTCCGTTCTCGGCGCACCATTTCTTATAGGTGCCGGCGACGAGGTGCTGGAAGCGTACCGGGTTCGTGGAGTTGCCGGTGATCGAGATGTCGACCTGCTCGTACTTCATGATGGCGACGCCCTCGCCCGCGTCGTTCGCGCCGTAGCAGCGGATGGCCGCGCGCTCACCGTCGGAGAACGGCACTTCGCGCACGATCTTGAGTTCGCCGGTGGCGAAATCATACTCCGTCTCGACATAGGTGAAACCGTTGACGCGGGAAATGATATAGGCGGCGTCCTTGCCCAGCCCGTTGAGAATCACGCGGATCGAGGTCTTGCGCGCCTTGTTGGCGTTGCGGGCAATGCCGATGGCGCCTTCCGCGGCCGCGAAGGATTCGTGCCCGGCCAGAAACGCAAAGCATTTGGTCTCCTCGCTGAGCAGCATGGCGCCGAGGTTGCCGTGGCCGAGGCCGACACCGCGCTGTTCGGCGACGGAGCCGGGGATGCAGAAGGCCTGAAGCCCCTCGCCGAGGCAGACGGCCGCCTCCGCGGCGGATTTGACCTGTTTTTTGATGCCGATGGCTGCGCCGAGGGTATAGGCCCAGACCGCATTGTCGAACGCGATCGGCTGCACACCCTTGACAATCGCCTCCGGGTCGATGCCGGCGGCCCGGACCAGTGCGTCGGCTTCTTCAAGGGAAGCGAATCCGTATGTTTCAAGACACGCCCCGATTTTGGGCAATCTTCTTTCTTTTTCTTCAAACTCTGCCATGTATCTAAAAACCATCCTTTCCACTCAGGTTGTCGGCGGCCGCGGCGGCGCGGATTTCCGCGGGCGGCGGGGCCGCTCTGCCGCAGCCGTCCGGCGTCATTCCTCGCGCGGGTCGATGTATTTCACCGCGTCGGCGTAGCGGCCGTAAGTGCCGGTCT
>CAZNAL010000050.1:0-7727 GCA_964571055.1 uncultured Oscillospiraceae bacterium
TGCCAAATAGTTTACTCGCCGCCTTTCCGCCGATGTAGGACATCGACCCCTTTAGCGCCTCCCGGTAGCAGGGAATGATCTTATCGGTATTGCCGTTAGATATTTCGTACATGCCCATGGCGACCTGCGCCGCTGCGACTGCCACACCGAAGGACCCCAGTTTATCTCCAAGCTTGCCGAGCATGGGGCTATTTGCCGGGTTCTGCGCGATTGATGCAGGATGCTGGGGCTGACGCCCGCGTTTTGCACATACGACGCCGCGTCCACGCCGGCACCGGCGATTTCAAGTGTCAGATCCAGCGCTTCAATACCAAGTTCCAAAGCTGATTCGCTCGGATTTCCGCTGTTTTTGACCGTCTCGGCAATCACGTTATCTGCATCGGTCTTGTAGGCATTGATATAAGCTGACTCCGGCATCACATAGCTGACATACGCCCTGCGCGTATTGTCGTTCTTGGTCACAAAGCAGCCGTAGGTGGATAGATGCTCGGTATAGATGGTGACGGTGCCGTTGTCGTTCACCGTAAACGAGACGGGTTCCCACGCCTGTGTTTCTTCGTTAAAGTAAGCTGCGCCCACGTTTCCTTCGGGGTCTAAGCCGCCAAGCTCCTTTTCATCGTAGGGAATAGTAAGCCCCATTACGGAAAGCAGTTCTTCATCCGTCTCAATATTAAATTCGTAAGCGTTGATATTGACGTCTTCCATCTTTGGCGCATCCACCGGCTTGATCCCACACTTGGCTTCTTCGTCCAGCGGGAATTCGCCCATATCAAGTGAGAGCCTATCGCTTCCAACGCGGGTTGTATCAGGGCTTAACGTACCTTTCTCACCTCTGCCTTTGGTAAGGCTTGAACAGCCTGTGAAAAGCGGAAGCAAAAACGCCGCGATCAACAGCATACATAAAGCTCTTTGCGTTCTTCGCCAGTTCATTGGTGATCAGCCTCCTTCAGCGTGGTTTTGACTGCACAGTACAACGCGTTTACCCGATCCTGTTGCCACAGTTTTGGCAGAAAGCAGCACCGTCATCGACGGGCTGACCGCAATTCTGGCAGAACGCGGGCCGGTTCATCTGCGTCTGTTCAGGTTGATAAGTCTGCTGCGTATGAGCGCTCTGCGGTGGCGCATAGCTTTGCTGCTGCGGCTGGTAGCTTTGCTGGGGCGCATAGCCTTGTTGCGGTGCCTGATAGCCCTGTTGTTGGTAACCCTGTTGCGGCTGGTAGTAATTGGGCGATTGGTAGTTCTGGCCGTAAGCCGCGTTGCCCGCCATTTCCGGAACGCCAATGTATTGCGCGTCACCAAACGCGAGCAGCAGCATGAACACGGAGCTTAGAAATATCAAACCCAACGCAAAACCGCCGCTTTTCCCGAATGCTTTTGCAAGCTTAGACATGGTCTGTATGATGACCACGATGTTGTAGACGGGAATGAGCAGCAAAAGGAATTTCAGACCGTTGCCCCATGTGATTTTGAATAAGATATACGTGTTATAAACAGGGATAAGGGAAGCCCATCCCGGCTCACCGGCCTTGACGAAAATTCTCCATGTCGCCACGATGCCTGCCGCCAGTACCAGCAGGTATAGGATGGTCACAACAGGACTTGCGCTTGCTCCGTAATCATAGTAGTCGTACATAACAAAACCCTCCATATAGAATTTTTGCTTTATCTGAATCGGGCGTATTGCCCTCTTTCCCAACTATTTTTCCAGCTTTCGTATGTCGCAGTAATCATCTGCGTAATGCGGGTATTGCCCGCCGATCTTGCGGGTACAGTAGCTTGCTTCAATACCCTCTAAATCGGCTGTGGGATAGCGCAGGGTCTCCCATGGGCTCATCTCATGCCCCAAAGCGGGAAGCTCTTCGCTCTCCTTTTCACCGCATTCGCATTTGCGCTCTCGAAGGCCCGGATGTACGCAGTCCGCCTCTGTAACCGTCTTCCATTCTCCAAAGACATGTGTGTGATTGGGTTCAGGCGTCGGCGTTGCCTTTGGTTTCTGCGTTGTTTTTGGCTTCTCCGTTGCCTTAGGCGTTTCTGTTGCCTTAGGCTTTTCTGTAGTCGTTGGCTTCTCGGTTTTCGCAGGCGCACCGGATGCGCCGCCGCCCACGTTCAAGCTAAGCATAGCGTTAAAGGTGGAGGTGGAACCCTGGTAGCTGTTTGTCACCGCGCACATAAAGCCGTAGTTCCCCGGCTCGTGCGGCGTAAAGCTGATGCTTTTGGAATTACCCAGCTTGCTTCCGCTTGCCACATCGTACCATTGATAACTCAAAGTACCGTTCGCGTTACTCGCAATCGCCGTCAGCGTGATCGCTTCGCCCGGTGACGGGTTCTTCGGGGATATGCTGATGCTTACATCGGGAAGCGTGGCGTCCGCCAGTGATATGGCCGGAAAAAGCAGAAGCAGCGCGATAAGCAGATATGCGATAAGACGTTTCATTCTTCTTTCCCTCCGTCAATATTTCTTGAGCATAGCAGCGGCATCTTCTTGGCCATGTGACGCGGCCCGTTCGAAGTATTCCTTGGCTAAGGCTTTATCCTTCTTCACGCCCTGTCCGTTATAATAGAGCATACCGATCTCGTAAAGCGCGTTTGGATGATCGTTTCCCGCCGCCTGTGTTAACCATTCCACGGCCTGTGTATCATCTTTTTCTGTGCCGATTCCTTCTATATACATAAGTCCCAATAAATACTTTCCGTCATCATTGCCCAAATCGGCGGCCTGCTTGAACAAGGCAAAAGCCTTTTCGTCGTTTTGCTCTACGCCTATGCCGTCAAAGTAACAATAGCCCAAATTCAGCATGGCTGTACTGTTTTCCCGGTCTGCAGCCATTTTGTAATACCCCAGCGCTTTTGTAATATCCTGCTCCACACCGTCGCCTTCGCGGTACATCTGGCCTATGTTATTCATCGCTGCGCCGTTGCCCGCTTCCGCAGCCTTCGTGTACCAGCGGAAAGCCTCTGCATTATCCTCCTCAACGCCAAGCCCGTTATCATAATAGTAAGCGATCGACATGCATGCGTCTGTATCGCCCGCTGCCGCAGCATAACGGTACAGCTCCATAGCTTTGGCATGATCCTGCCCTACGCCAAGCCCCGCGTAATAGCAATAGCCCAAGGCAAATAAGCCGTTGCCCGAGCCGGTATCACCAGCTTTTTCTGCAAGCTCGTAGGCCTTCTTCTCATCCTTTTCCACGCCTTTTCCGTAGGCGTACATGGATACAAGATTCACATCGGCGTCCGAACAGCCCAGTAACGAGGCTTGTGAGAATAGACGGAAAGCTTCGCCTTCATCCTTTTCCACGCCCGTGCCGTTTTTATAGCATTGTCCCAGTGCGTTTATTCCGGCAGGACAATCCGCGGAGGCGGAACGAGAAGCATACGCGAAGGCTTTATCTTTATCCATTGCTGTGCCGTTACCGTTTGCATAGCACAGATACATGCCGGCTTCCCCGTCGTGATCGCCTGCTTCGGCTGCTTGCTGAAACAGCGAAAACGCTTTCGCGTAATCCCTTTTCACGCCATACCATGCGTTGTAGTAGATATTCCCCAATCTGGCCGTCGCGGGCATATAACCCTCTTCGGAAAGAAGCCGGTAACGCACGAGAGCGGATTTTTCATTCTGCGACACACCGCGCCCCAGCTCCAAGCATTCCGCTTCATAGAAGCGCGCGTCTGTGTTTCCCGCTTTGGCGGCTTCTGTAAAGCATACGTAGGCTTCTTCAAACTCTCCGTTACCGTAAAGCGCCAAGCCTTCCGCAAAAATATCCTCCGGAGAAGCGGACGCCGGAGCCGCGTCTGCCGGCGCTGAAACAGCGGCCACAGGTGATGATACGCTTTGCACGGCGTCTTCCTTCTCGTTATCCTTTTTCCCATCGCCGGATAAAAGGAAGAAAGCGCCGGCGCCCAAGCCGATAGCCGCCACTATCGCGATCACGATAATGCCCCACAACGGGAAACCCGTTTTACGGCTTTGTTCGCGCGGTACATAGTTCTGCTCCATGACGGGTCGTGCCGTTTGCTGCGAATACAGCTGTTGAGGTTGTGCAGGCTGTGATTCCATCGTCTGTGACGTGCCGCAGGCGGTACAGAACTTACAGCCCTCCGGCAGTTCCTTTCCGCATTTTGTACAAAACATCCGTATGCCCTCCCTTATCTTCTACGCTATCCGATGTTTAAGTCGATACTGAACCTCGCGTTGATCTTCTCCTGCAACAAGCCGAGTAGCGTTCTAACATCTTTTTCGGATTCCAAATAGCCTTCATAGTCCCGTTTTTGCGTACTCAGCAGAAAATTACCCGTATGCTGGCTGCTGACAAATGAAATACGCAGAAGCTCCTCATAGGGGATCAAAACGCTGTCCCTATCGGACGCAAAGAAAAGTCCGTGATCCGTTACGTTTAACTGATACTTCCGGTTTTCAAAGAATCCCGTCTTCAGCCACGCTTCCATAGTCTCACCTCCCGAAGCTGATGATTCCATTATATAGGAGGGTATCCATGGGTAACAGGGCGTTGCGCTATTTGTCAATGCCATTTTTGTCACGACCCATGGCATAATTCCGAATGCTGTGCTATACTGTCATGACAGAGAGGGGTGGTTTGGGTGTTCAGTGAAAAACTTGATTTTTTGATGCGATTGACCAACGCGCAGAACAGCGTTCTGGGACGCGCGATACTCATCGACGCGTCCACCATAAGCCGCCTTAGAAACGGCAAAAGGGAGCTTCCGAAAAAGCAGAACTTCCTGCAGCCTATGAGCGCCTATTTTGCGAAACATATTACGGAAGCATACCAAATGAAAGCTGCCGCGGAGGCGATCTGTCCCGGGCAGACTTGGCCAAAGGATCAGCAGCGTGCGTCATCCCTCTTATATAGCTGGCTTCTCGAGGGAAGTACGGTGCGGGATACGAGCATATCCCGCTTGCTTACGGGACTATCTACGTTCAACTTCCCGCCTGTGAACCCGACGGCCTTATCCGTTTCGCACGATACAAGCACGCGGCGGTTTTACTATGGAAACGCCGGAAAACGGGACGCTGTCGTCGCGTTTCTTAATACCGTAGCGGAAGCTTCAAAGCCTCGGACGCTTCTGCTCTATTCCAACGAACCCATGGACTGGCTGAACGAGGATGTCGGATTTGCAAAACGATGGGCACAGCTTCTTGGTACGGTCATTGCCCGCGGAAATCGTATCCGGATCATCCATACCGTAAAACGCGCGCACAACGAAATGATCGACGCATTTGCAAAATGGATGCCCCTATATATGACCGGCGCCATTGAACCATATTATTACCCGCGCGTGCGCGACGACGTTTATCGCAGGACGCTGTTTATCGCGCCGGAGCTTGCGGCAGTGGAATCAAGCGCCGTGGGCACACATACGCAGACCGCGCTCAATCAGTATATAGATGATAAGCAGGCGGTCGCCGCGCTGACGGATGAATTTCAGCACTTTTTCGCACTGTGTCTGCCTCTGATGCGGATATTCAAGTCGCAGCGGGAAAAAGCGTGGCCGCTGTTTACAGAGCTGAACGACGCGGGCGGCAATTCCATATTCGCGCACGGTTCTCTTCCTCTTTTTGCGATGCCCGGCGACGTGGCGCGCGCTATTTCCGAGCGCGCCGGAAGCGATATGCTGCTGCGTCTTCAGCAGCAAAGTAAAAACGCATTTGAAAAGAATATTGCGCGCTTCACCTTCAACGAATTGGTAGTGCTCCCATCCATAGACGATGTGCAAGCGGGAAAACTCGCAGCGCCTGTGATCGATCTTTTGGACGCCCGCAAAGAAGTTTTCTATACAAAAGACGAGTTTGTCGCGCATCTTGAAAACGTGATCCGCTGCTGTAAGGATTATAAGAACTATCGGCTTATTCTATCCGATGAATTTGAGAAGAATCTGTTGCTCTACTGTAAGGAGCGAACCGGCACCCTCATCGCGCGTACCGGCGCGTCGCCGATCATATTTGCATTCAACGAACCCAGCATCACGGTATCCTTCGCAGGTTACCTCGAAATGCTGCTTGGTCAAAATACCAAAGGGGACCGGTCTGCGACGATAAAGCGATTGAGCGGGATGCTTAGCGATCTTTGAGGGGCAGACTGCGTGCTAAAGGCCGCAGCGGCTATCGCCTTCCGCCTTCAGAATGAAACGCGCGCATTGTGCGCAAATCCAATACATGATAGAATTTGTATATCATGGAATTATACGAATCGGAGGCTTTTTAAGATGCGCACTTTGATTTGTACAAGCTGCGGCGCGCAGCTTACCGTCAAGGAAGGCTGTAACATAGCGCACTGTGAATACTGCGGAACAAAGCTCGTTATGGACGAGCCTGCACGCACGGCAAGATCGGCCGACGGGTTGACAGACATAAGCAACGAAAAGGGCGTATACTTTCGCTGCTATCTTCCGGACGGGTGGACAGGCAAAGCCTTTGAGGACATGAGCGCCTTTTCCATTGCCTGCCCCATACGAGCGGGTATGCTGATCGCTTCCCCGGACGGAAAGGGCGAGATCGTTTTCCGAAGCGCCGCGCAGTGGCGGCACTTTGATCGTGGAAACAGAATGTACCAACAGAACCAGCCCGCGCCGGATGGCTCCGTCAGATACCGCAGCTATCTGCCCGCGGCGGCGTATTGCGACGCGCTGCTTTCGGAGTACTTCCCAAAGGCCGAGAACACGCGGTTTATACAGCAGCTTCCGCTTAGCGACAAACGCAAAAGAGAGCTCGATGCGTATCGTGCCAACACCATGCGCCAAATCAGCGCGGTCTCGCCAAACGCCAAATTCGACGCCGAAATCGAGGGACGCGTATACTCCTTTTCCAGTGAAGGACGGAATATTTGCGCCGCGATCACCGTCATGGTGGATTTCTGTCAAAGGGGCGCGGGCGGTCTGCTCGGGCAATTCATCAAGCCCGCCATGGATTGGGAATGCCTGTACGAATTCGTGCTTTCGGCTCCCAACGAGCGATTCGACGCTTGCTATAAGGAATACTGCAAGATGGACGGCACCGTACAAGAGGGCGCATATCTGCAGCAGCTTCGGCGCATGGCGGCGCAAAAAATTCAGCAGACGCGCAGCTATGTTTCCAACGTGCAAATGCAGATGGCACAGGATCGCGCCGCCGCCAATGCGAATATGTCACGGATGCAGCAGGATAAGGCTAACTATATCAACGGCGTGCAGCAGGATATGTTTCGCAGCGCCTCCGCCGCCAACGACAGGGTCGCGGCGATGCAAAGCGAGGCGATTCGCGGCGTCAACAGCTTCCATACCACCGATGGGCGCGTAGCCGAAGCCAGCACAAGCTGGAATCACGTTTATCAGAGCAATACGAACCCCGATAGTTTTGCGGCTTCTTCGGGCACAACAATAGACAGCGCTGACTTTGACGAGCTGAAAAAGCGGTATTGACTTCACAAGAACAAGAAAAGGCCGTGCGCACAGGTTATCTTGACCGATTACGGCGCGCAGTCTTTCTTTGTCCTAAAGGTATGAGGTTATTCCGGTATAAGACCCCGAAGCAGCGTCCACAGGCCATCATCGCCGGAAATCTCATATACATTGCCGTCATATTCTAGATTGTAACGGTTGAATTGTAAGTGAAGCTCTCTGCCGTCCGCCATCATAAAAGCAATGCTATTGTAGTTGTCCGTAACGTACACCTTGAGTGCCGCATTGTCGGAGTCGTTCCAGCCGTCTTTGAGTTGTTCCCACGGCAGACC
>CAZNAL010000050.1:7737-13524 GCA_964571055.1 uncultured Oscillospiraceae bacterium
GTCCGGATCGGTCAGCTCCACCTCCGCCTTGTTCCAGCTATCCATGAACACTACGACCTTCTCCGGCATTTCGGCATAGAAGCCGTCCGCAAAGGCGGCGATATCCTCCCGCTGATAGAAACTGAACAGCGGCTCGCCAAGCTTGGGTTCGGGCAGCGGCGGTTCCTCCTCAATAGTGACAACCTTCGTTATGGCAAGCGCGATATTGGCAACCCGCTCGCCGTCATAGATCCATCTTGACACATGGTACTCCCGCGTTTCGCCCGGCTGCATGGGATTTTTGTGATAGTCGCAATAGCAGATCGCGTTTTCAATGATTTCGCTTTCCGCGCCCACAAAATCGCTCTCGCAGGAGATGCGCATAAGCGGCGTATCGCTTTTGTTTTCAAGCAGAAGCGTCGCGCTCACCTTGTCCTGCTTGCCCTCGTCGCCGTGCTCGATTTCAAGTGCGGATAGTGAGCAGATGGCCATCAGTTCGCCCGCTTCGTTTCGGTATTCGACAGGCTCTCCGGACTGGAACGGAAGCTCCTCCTTAGCGGTTTTCTTCGCGCAACCCGAGCACAAGAGCAGCATGATTGCGGCAAGTATAAACATCGCTCTCAATTTGGCGTTCACGTCCTCACCTCCATGTTCACATTTTACTGCTGTGTGGATGTAAACGTCAAACTCTCAAGCGAAAAACTCTCCGATTCTGTATAAAACACGCCGTCCTCATACCCTGTTATCCAGCCTTCATGTTGCGCACACAAGAGAGAGTCTTCACTAAGCTCACAAAAAGCGTATAGCTGCCGCCGCCATCGGGGAAATAGTATGTTACCGCAAGCAGCGAACCGTTCTCTGTTTGGAATAGATATGTATGGCATTGCCCGTCGTAAATGGGGTTTGCTATGCGGACGGTCGATCTCTCTCCACTCTGAAAAGTGACCCACACCTCAACCGAGGCAGGCGCTTCGTCCCCGAAAGCCGCGTAACTGCTGACCGTCACGATCTCGTCGGTTCCGTCGCCATCCATGTCGGCAGGATACGCCCGCGCGTATTCCGCGTCGTATTCATTTGTGTCCGGCGGTACGCCGACAAGCGGTTTCAGCGTGTCGATCATCTCTTTGGACGGCTTTGCATCGTCAGGCTCGGTGGGCTCGGGTTCGGCGACCCCGGCCAACGGTTCGATCACGATCTTGGCATAATGCTCGCTCCACGGAAACGTAAAAACCGCGTCTACACCGTCGCCGGGGCTGATCGCCTGCGCAAAATCACAGCAAAACGAAGCGGTATCCATGTTATCGCCGTTTTCATCCAATAGCTGCGCCGCCGCGTAAAAGCCGCCGCAATTTTCGACATGGTTAGTCAACCGTGCCGTAAGCACCGCTTGGCCGCCTTTTACTTCAAACGATTGCACAACAGCGGTCCACACATCATACGCAAACGTGTCTCCGGCTGCGATGATCGAGGTCTCCATCTGCGGCGCTTTTATGCCGCAGCCTCCTAGAAATACCACTATAATCAACAAAGGCAGCGCTGCCGCAAAACACTTTCGAGTTTTTTTCATAACCTCACCTCGTGATTACATAGTCTATCGGTTCAAGATAATACCGCTCCGAAGTGTCGCCAATCAGTTCCAGCCCGGCGGCCTTGCCGTAATCGTCATAGAACCCGCTGTCCGCTTGATAGATTTCTCCTGTGGACGGATCGTAGAGCCGCTCATAGCCGAGCGTTGCGTCGCTTCGCTTTTGCGAGAGAATGTCGTAGGTGGTTTGCCGCGCGCTCCACGCCGCGTTGTAGGAATCATAGGCCGCCTGCATACTCTTTGCGTTGGCGATTATTTGATCCGTCTGCCGCCCAACTACGCGGCTTGCTTCATCAAGGTAAGCCTGCGTGAAAGAGAACGTGGAAAGGCATTTTTGCAGTACGGCTTCCACCTCGCCGAATTTACCGTCCGGAGCTGCAATTCCCATAAAGCCATAGCCTTGGATCAAGCCTGTATCCAAACTGCCTGCGTTTGCATTAAGGGTGGGTACCACCTGCACAGAAAGCAATCCCTCGCACTGCTTTCCCGAAGCGGATGTGAAATTCGCCCTAATGATCGAGTTATCAAAAGAATATGGCATTTCCTGCATAAAGCCGGGATAGCTTTCAATGGCCTGCGCATTGTAAATATCCGGGAAAATATGTGCTTCCGGATTAAGCAGTGAGCCAAGCGCCGCGTTTGGCTCCAACTGCCGGATATACGACGGATATGCCGCAAAAAATCCCGCGGTTGTGGTATTTGTAAGCACAGGAAAATATTGATACGTATAGTTGCAGCGTTGGTAAAACTCCTTTGCGGCCTGGCTTTTCAGAAAGAATCCCATTTGACAATAGCAGAATATCTTATACGCCGGCTCGTTCGGATCGAAAGCATGAAAGCCGAATCCCGTGTATTCGCTAAACGTGGTGATCTTCCAGCCTACGGGCAGATCGAGCGAGAAGAACCCGCCGTCGTAATGCGTGATCTCGAGGGTCAGCGGCTGATACTTCTTCACGCTATATTCTCCGCTGATCTGTATCGATGTTCCGCCGCCACCTGAAACGTTGGTGGGTGCGGGCGCGTTGTCGCCATCCGCGGTATTTTCATTCAGCCAGTCGGGATCGGGAAAGGGCGTGTCGTTTGCTTCCTGCTTGACACACCCTGCGAAGGACAACATCAATAGTAAGGCTATCAAAAGGCTTATCGTTCTTTTCATACGTTTTCCTCCTGTTCGCAGCTATTTATGACCGCGCTTATTTCATCGGCTATGACACAGCACAGCTCGTGCGCGCTGCTGTCCTCGGGAATGACGGCCACCTCCGTTGCTCCGCCTCCCGCGTTTACGGCGATGCGGATACGCCCCGCCACAGGCGACAGGACAACGACGCCGCGTTCCCTGTTCGCGCTCTTAATAGAAAGCCCCAGCGCATCCAGCGCGTCATATACAGCGGATAGCATGAGCTCCTTTGGATGCGGATATTGTTTTGTGTTCATGGCAGTCACCTCCTGCATACAAGTATGAGGTTTTGCCTCACACAAGTCACGGCGGGAAACGGTCAGGTCGCTCCCTTTTCCGTGTTTGATTTTGGATAGGATAGCGAAAACAGGCATTTTTTCGGCTTTGCCGTGCGTTGAGATATAGCGCGTGCGATGCTATAATGTGAAATAGCAAATATCAGAGAGAAGTAATAACAACCGATGAAGAACAAAAACTTCCTGCTTTGCACGGGCTTTATGGCGATAGGCTATCTAGTCTTTTCATTGGCGTATTACTCAGAGATGTATCAGCTCTATGATTTCTTTGAAGATGGGACGGTATACACGCTCTCGCTCGGATGGGCATATATCGCGCAGGCGGCGGGTATGGCGCTGTTCGTTTATTTATTTTGTAGAAAACCCCGCATCTTCTCCGGGCGGTATCTGCTTGTAGGCGTGTTTGCGCTGGGAGCAGCCATCGTGGGCGCGACTGTTCTCATTAGAAATCTCCATGTGCTCGTAACAGGATTTGTTTTATCTAATCTTCTGGTCGGCCTTGAAACAGGCTTTGCGTTTTCCCTTACAGCAGCATACATAAGAAAAGAGCATATCGGCATGAGCTTTGGCATCGCCTACGCGATAGGAAGCATAGGAACATGGCTCATATCGCTGCTGGAAAGCGAGCTTTTGACGTCGGCGCACATCGTTCCAATAGCCTGCGTGCTGTTTAGCGCAGCGATAGCGTTTGTGTTTATCATCAAGGGTCTGCCAACCGGTATTTCGAGCGCAGAAGCAGAAAAGCCGCTTTAAACGCAGGGGCTTGGCTATCTTGTCGCCGTACTCATTTTGATGATGCTCGTCTCCACGCTCGGCTCAAATTCGTATTCGCTTATTTCAAGGGATGCGGGAATATCGGCGGTGGCAGCCCGCGCCTTCTATGCGATAGGTCTGATCGCTGCAGGTTTCATATATGATAAAAACCGAAAGCTGGGCGCGATCTGCACGCTGGCAAGCCTTGTGTTCCCCGTGATAGCGACCGTACTGTATGGGCAGGCGGAGCTTTTGGGCGCGGTGTGCGCCATGAGTTATCTATTCCTTGGATTTATTGCGGTATATCGTGCGGGCAGCTTCATGGATCTGGGTGTGGACGATAAAAGGCTGCTGCCCATCGCCTGCGGAGGGCTGCTGCTTTCACGGCTCACGGAAGCGGGCGTATCCTTCTTCAATGGCGTGCTTTCTGCCTCTCCGCTTTCCGGGCTGATACTCACCGGCATACTGTTCATACCGTTGATCGTGCTGTTTTGTGTTATGCAGGTAAAGCAAAACGCTGCGGCTGCGCAGCCTCCGACAGAGGAGATGCGCCTTGCAGCGTTTGGCGAAAAATATGGGCTGACAGGGCGTGAGGAGGAGGTGCTGCAGCTTCTCGTACACGGCGCATCCAACGGGGAGATCGCCACGTCGCTGCACCTTTCCGAGAGCACCGTCCGCTTTCATTCGGCGAACATATTCAAGAAAACGGGCTGTGCTGGTCGCGTCGAGGTAGGCAGGCTCTATAGACAGAGCGGAATGGATCAAGGAGGGATTCTATGAGCGCGGAATCGGTAAACTGCCCGCGCAACGCTACCTACTTTGGGCGTTGGGATAAAGATGATTTACAAGCGTAAAATCAAGCGCATAGGGCTTGGATTCCGCATGAGCCGGCGCATCCCATGTAAAGCAATCATAGTTTGACTGGAACTCTTCAATTCGCTTGCCGAACAGATGCATTTCTTGCTTTATTGCTGTTTCGAATGGTATGATACAAAAAACAGTTTATGAGGGATTGCATGATTATCTATTTTTCTGCAACGGGTAACAACAAGTATATCGCACAGCGCATTGCAGCCGCTACCGGCGACGTTATGCTCTCCATTACAGATTGCGTGAAGAAAGGGATGTATTCCTTTCACCTTGCCGAGAACGAGGATATTGGCTTTGTAACGCCAACCTATTTCTGGTGGCTGCCGTCCATTGTTGCGGACTTTCTTGCCAAGGTGCAGGTGCAAACCAATGGAACGCACTATGTGTATCACGTTTTAACGTTCGGTTCCTCCACTGGGTCAGCCCATGCGGACATGGCAAAGGCGCTGACGAAGAAAGGCTTGGCATTGCAGGGAAGGTTTGCCGTGTGTATGGTAGACACATGGACGCCTATGTTTGATATTTCCGATCAGGAAAAGAATCTTCGCGATACCGAGGCGGCGGAACCGTATATCGACGAAACCATCCGCCAGATACAGGCGCATACGGTTGGCAATTTTAACAAGCACAAGGGGTTTCCTTTGGTTTCCTTTATGGTGCAGCAGGAATATAAGAGCCGGCAGGCGACAAAGAATTTTGGGGTGCTTGACCGTTGTATCGGCTGTGGGCTATGCGAAAAGCAGTGCCCGCTTGACGCAATCCGACTCAAAAACGGAAAGCCGGTGTGGATAAAGGACAAATGTACAGCATGCCTAGGCTGCCTGCATCACTGCCCGACGTTTGCCATCCAGTATGGAAATAAAACGGAGAAGCATGGGCAGTTTGTAAACCCGCATGAACAGCGGTGATGCTTGTTGTTTCTTGCCTTTACTTTCTGTGTAAGCCCAGTCTTTATTATTAGGCGTGACTAAGCCCCTCATTCCGCCTCTGTCCCGTCCCGGAAATTAACGTGATGTGCCCGTCGGGGTAAGCTGAGGATATATCGAGATTTGTGGAGAAGCAAATGAAAAAAGTCACTTTGGTTCTATGCGTAATATTTATAATTCTTACATTCGTTGGGGCTGGCT
>CAZNAL010000051.1:0-13405 GCA_964571055.1 uncultured Oscillospiraceae bacterium
AACAATTTGAAAGCGGCAATATGGCGCTTATTGCGATTTGCATCTAAATATCTACGGTAAACCGTTCGCGGCGCGAACGCGCTCTGAGAACGAAAAAACCCAGACAATGTCTGGGTTTTTAGGCGATATATCTTTTTTGATACATCATGTTGGTACCCGGTAGGGGAGTCGAACCCCTGTTACCGCCGTGAGAGGGCGGTGTCCTAGGCCACTAGACGAACCGAGCACGGGGGCTCCAAACTTAGGACAAGTTCCATTATACCGAAATCCCTCGCCATGTCAATCTTTTTTTGCCGCATGGCGACACAAAGAACCATAAATGGCTCCAAGCCCGCGACAACGTTGTGCCTTTGGGGGGAACCAAATATGGTTCTATCCGTAAGATAGCATAAGCGTACCCGCGCGTCAATATACAGTGATCCCCCCCTGCCGTAAGCGCGCGTTCAGACAACGCGGTTGGACAAAAGCCACGCGATGGCCGCAAAGGCCAGCAGGTGCGCCGGATAGAAAACGTAAAAGAAATACTTCATTCCCTTACCGCGCTGTCCGTTATAGAGCATCGCGGGCGGCAGGGCAAGAAGGATCCACGGCGAAACGATCAAAAGCGGCGCGAAGCCCAAAAGGCGCAGCCGCCCTTGATCCCGCAGCAGATACAATAAGCAGATAGATAGAACGCCCAAGAAAACATATTCGCTGCGAATAAGATACGCAAGCCCCATACCGGCCGCCGTGATGAGCGCTGTGCACAGCGCTTTTGCGCGCCGCCTGTCCGCAAAGCGCTTCTCGGCGCGGCTTATGGCAAGCAGCGTAAAGGCACCCACGCAAAGCGTAAACATCACGTTTTGCAGCCGGAAGCAAAAAAGCGTTTGGTAATGCGCAAGGTTGTAGGGTATTTCCGACAGAAGCGCGAAAAGTCCCAAGCGAAGCCCGTATTTCACCCGGTCGCGCGTATGCGTGAAGCCCTCCGCGATCAAAAAGCAAAACAGCGGAAACGCGATATAGCCTATGGTATTGCACACCTCGCGGATGAGGTACGCGTAGCGCACCATAAACGGCATAGCCGCCGTAAAAACGACGCTCCCGTTCACCCGGTAGGGCGCGATCACGCCGTCCATGACGACGCCGCCGAAATGATCGATCAGCATGCCGACAACGGCGATGCGTTTCAAGGCGAAGCCGCTAAGCCCCGCGAACCTGTTTGTGCCTGCCCTTTCCATCGCGCTTCCCCCTTTGGCGGTCGTACCCGCCTTGATGATTACGATAGCACAATCCCGCACAAAAAGGAACGGCAAACGCAGGGCGCATACTTATCGTGAAACCCCGTCCCGGCTCAGGTTTGGTATGGACAGGGCGCGTAATGCCGTGCTACAATACAGGAAATGGGATATATTTCATAATATATTAGGAAACGGCGGCGCTTCTTGCATCGGCACGCCAAGCGGAAACGCGCGTGCGGCTCCATATTTATCGGAAATGCTATAAAGCGAGGGGATATAGTGAACAGGGTATCTCGGTTGTTTTTGTATATCACAAAATCCGCGTTTGTCCGGTCGATCTTCATTCGGACCGTGTCGGTTTTTTTGATCGTGATCCTGCTGCTTGTCGCCCTCATGTCCTATTCCTTCGGCGCAGAGATCAACCGGAGCGTGATATCCGACTGCAAAAAGCAGCTCGACACTATAGAGGAAACGCTCTCCTCGCGCATGGCGGAGGTCATCAGCATCTCCTACAACATAAGCCAAGACTCCACCTTCTTTCTTGAGCCCGTAAGCGGCGCGAAATATACGGGCTATGAAATGTCCAACATGCTCGCACGGTATCTGGTGGGCAATCAATTCATCGAGTATCTCGCGTATTACAGGCTTTCGGAGCCGGAAAAGATCTACACCTCCTGCGGCGAATTTACCTTCCACCGCTTTTGGGACACGTATCTGCACAGCGATAACTATACTGAGGAGGATTATCTCTCGCTCATCAAAAGCAACACGGGCGTCCGTTTGATCCCCCTTTCCTCGCAAGAAGACGGCACGACCTTCTTTACCTACGTGTGTCCCCTTCCGCAGTTTTCCACCAATCCGCAGGCCTTTGTGATCGCACTCATCCCCTTCCGCGAGATCGATCCCGTGCTCGCCTCGCAGCTTGCGAACAGCCACGGCGAGATCACCGTGTTCGACGCGGGCGGCAACGTGATCCATCAGGTATGCACGCTGGAAAAGCCCCTCGGCCTGCATCCCTCCGTCGGCGCGTCCTACGCGGAGTACCGCAGGACGATCGACGGCAGCAAATACATCGTGCAGGAGCGGGTATCGGACGTGAACGGCTGGGCCTACGTTTCCGCCGTACGTCTGGGCGACATCATCTCCGGCCTTGCCGCCACGCAGGTCATCGTGATCGCCGTCGTCATCGCGCTGATGATCGTCGCGGTCTGGGTCATTCTCATAGGCATCGTCAACAAGTACGAGCCCATCAGCAAGCTGGCGCTTACGCTGACGGAGCAATCGAGCCACGGCGGGCAGCGCGGCGCGATCGATGAAAAGAGCCTGCTAAGCAGCACCATCGAAACGCTCAAGAGCGACAGCGCGCAAAAGCAGAAGCTTGAAGTAGCGTATCAGGAGGCGACGGAGGCGAGCAAGGCAAAATCCACGTTCCTCTCCAACATGAGCCATGATATCCGAACGCCGATGAACGCGATCATCGGCATGACGGGCATCGCGCTCAAGCACATGGACGATACGGCGTATGTGCGCGATTGTCTGCACAAGGTCGAGGTCGCGTCGCGCTATTTGCTCGACATCATCAATAACGTCTTGGATATGAGCCGGATCGAATCCGGTAAGGTGGTGCTTGCAGAGGAGGTCGTCGATCTTCCCAAGCTGGTAGACGGTATCGTAACGATCATCCATACGAACGTGCTTTCCAAGCGCCAGCATCTGATCGTGGAAACCGACTCCATCCAAAACGAGCGGGTGATCGGCGACAATGTGCGCCTGACGCAGATTTGCATGAACATACTCTCCAACGCCGTCAAATTTACGCCCGACGGCGGTACGATACGCATGCGCATCAGCCAAAGCGCCTCTGACGACGCGGGCTTGGGGCATTACGAATTCACCTTCTCCGACACGGGCATCGGCATGTCGCCGGACTTTGTGGAAAAGGTGTTCGATTCCTTCTCCCGCGCGCAGGATTCCAGCGTTTCACAGGTGGAGGGAACCGGCTTGGGGATGGCGATCGCGAAGAATCTCGCGGAGCTGATGGGCGGCAGCATACGGTGCGATAGCGAGCTTGGCGTGGGCACGACGTTTTCCGTGCTGCTCCCGCTGCGCTTCGCGGGGGAAGCGCCCGACGCGGCGCATCCCACCAACACGGCGCGCTGGAAGGGCCTTCGGGTGCTGCTCGTGGGCGGCGACGAAGCCGTATGCCACAGCCAGTCGGCGCTCTTTGCGGGGCTTGGCGCGCACACGGACTACGCGCCCGACGCGGAGACGGCGGCCGTGCTTTTCGCACAGGCGGAAGATGCCTACCCCTACATCTTCATCAACCCCACGGACGAAGACCCCAGCGGCGTCGCCACGGCCAAGCGCTTATCGCGTGAAGCACGGGCGTCGGGCGCGCGGTGCGTCCTCGTCGCGACGGACTATTGGGCGATCGACCGCGCGACCACCGAGGACGCGGGCGTCGACGTACTCCTGCACGCCCCGCTGTTCCGAAGCTCGCTTCTCAACCTGCAAGCCGGCGCGCAAGCATCGGACGCGGAGGCGAGCGCGGGGCGCGTCGTCGATCTGACGGGCAAGCACGTGCTGCTGGCGGAGGACAATTTGCTCAACCGCGAGATCGCGCGCGCGATCATCACCGAAACCAAAGCCGAGGTCGTGGAAGCCATGAACGGACAGGAGGCGGTCGAAATCTTCGCGGCGCACGCGCAAGGCTATTTTGACGCGATCCTGATGGATATGCAAATGCCCGTGATGGACGGCTGCGAAGCGACCATCGCCATCCGCGCGATGGAGCGGCCGGACGCCGCGGCGATCCCCATCTACGCCATGACCGCCAACACCTTTGACGAGGATGTGCAGAAGGCTGCGGACGCGGGCATGAGCGGGCACCTCGGCAAGCCCTATACGCCGGAGGAGCTTTTCCGCTTGCTGGAGCAGGCGATCCCGCGCTAGGCGCGCGCGGTTTTACAATCCGGCGATACTTAGGGAGAATACGCATGTATACGGAAAGCAGAGATACGGAGGTCGCGCTGCTCAAGCGCCTGTGGCGGGGGGAGGAAACCCTTTGTCCCAAATGCGGGAAGGCCGCGCTGCAACGCCTTCACAAGAAGGCGAAAAAGAGCAATAACGACTGGCAATGCCCCGCGTGCGGCGAAAACTACCGCACCATCAACATGCTCTACGAGCTGCCCGCGCGATAAGGCACACGCGATACGCGGCAAGCCGGCCTCAGGCGTTTTTTTTATCGAGCGGCATAGAACGAACAGCGTACGAAGGCGAAGAGGAGAGGGCAAGAACATGAAAAGCGACAACGGCGCTCGCGAACAAAGGTACATCGTCGGCATCGGCGCGTCGGCAGGCGGCTTGGAGGCTTTGCAGAAGCTTCTTTCCGCGCTTCCGGCCAGCACAGGCTTTCCCTATATCATCATCCAGCATCTTTCTCCCGATTATAAAAGCCTGCTGACACAGATACTC
Organism: uncultured Oscillospiraceae bacterium; assembly: GCA_964571055.1. GTDB lineage: Bacteria > Bacillota > Clostridia > Christensenellales > CAG-138 > JAQVRG01. The sequence goes on from CAZNAL010000051.1 coordinate 4,692, forward strand.
TCGAAGTATACCACCATGCCGGTGCTGCAAGCCGAGGACGACATGGAAGTGGAAAACGACCACGTCTATATCATCCAGCCGGGCAAGATCATGACCATATCCGGCGGCAGACTGCAATTGAAGGATCAGGTACCCAAGGAGCTGAACCTTCCCATCGACGCGTTTTTCCGTTCGCTCGCCGAGGAGGCCGGCTCCCACGCCATCGCCATCGTGCTCTCGGGCACAGGCTCGGACGGCACCAACGGCGTGAAAGCCATCAAGGAAAAGGAGGGGCTCGTCATCGCGCAGCACTTGGAGTCCTCCAAGTTCGACGGCATGCCGCGCTCCGTCATGCGCACGGGACTCGTGGACGCGCAGATCACGCCGGAGGAGATCGCGCTGGAGCTGGAGCATATCGCCGTCACCGCCGCGGGCGCGCAGCTTGAGGATCAGGCGGAGGAGATCGACCAAGAGCTGATGAAGCGCATCTACGCCATCCTCAACAAGGTGGGCAACGTCAATTTTACGCATTACAAGCAGACCACGATCATACGCCGTTTGGAACGGCGTATGATGATCACGCATAAAAACAGCCTTTCCGAATATGTGGATTTTCTCTACGCGTCGCCCGAGGAGGTCAAAACGCTTTCCAAGGAGGTGCTCATCGGCGTCACGAGCTTTTTCCGCGACCCGGATTACTTCCAAGCCCTCAAGGAAAAGGCGGTCACCTCCATCCTCAACCACAGCACGCCGGACGAGCCCATCCGCGTATGGGTGGCGGGCTGCTCCACGGGCGAGGAGGCGTATTCCATCGCCATGCTCTTCTTGGAGGAGATGGAAACGCTCAACCTTAAGCGCACCGTCAAGATCTTCGCTACGGACCTGGACGCGGAGGCGATCGAGATCGCCGGCAAGGGCGTGTACGGCACGAACATCATGGACGCCGTATCCCCCGCGCACTTGGTTCGCTTTTTTACGCGCCGCAACAACACCTTCACCGTCAACCGCGAAATTCGAAAGATGATCGTCTTTTCCCCGCATAACGTGTTTCAGGACCCGCCGTTTGGCAGGCTCAACCTCATCTCCTGCCGCAACATGATGATCTATTTCCAAACGGTGCTGCAAAACGACCTGTTCGCGATCTTCCATCAGGCGCTTAAGGACGGCGGGTATCTCTTCCTCGCAAATCCGAAGCGATCGGCTCCTATACGGAGGCGTTCCCCGTATCGGACGCCAAGGCGAAGATCTTCACGCACCGCAAGGACGTGCGCATTTCCGGCGCCAAGCGCGTGCCGTTTCTGCAAACCCCGGCGATCGACGACGCATTCGACCACAACGAGAACGTGGGCTTCCCGCGCGCAGAACAGCATGACGAAAGCGCCGTCTCCGGCGAAAACGCCATCGACGCGGAGCTGCTGCAAAGGTTTATGCCCGCGAGCATCGTGATCAATGCCCAAAACGAGCTGGTGCATACCTACGGAAACAACAGCAACTACATCCGCATCGCGGCGGGCAGGTTTTCCAACAACGCCTTCGATATTCTAACGGACAGCCTGAAGATACCCGCTTCGACGCTCCTTAAGGAGGCGCGGGAAAAAGGCCGTGAGGTACAGTATACCGACATCGCCTTCAAGGGCGAGCAGAAAAGCGCGGTGATCGATCTGACAGTCATGCCCGTAAGCGCCGATAAGGACGGCGAAAAGGGGCTTTTTGCGCTGATCTTCGAGGAGAAGGATACGCGCGCCCCCGCGGCGGAATCCGTCGCCTATAACATCGATCAGGGCGCGGCGCAGCGCATTACGGATCTGGAACAGTCGCTTTCGCGCGTGCAGGGCAAGCTTGACCGCAGCATCGCGGAGCAGGAATGCTACAACGAGGAGCTGCAAGCCGCCAACGAGGAGCTTTTGACCGCGAACGAGGAACTGCAAAGCTCCAACGAGGAGCTGCAATCCGTCAACGAGGAGCTCTACACCGTCAACAGCGAATATCAGGCGAAGCTGACCGAGCTCAACGATCTGAACGACGATATTGCAAACTTTCTCGAATCCACCATGACGGGCATCGTGTTTGTGGATAACAAGCTGCATATTCGCCGGTTCACGGATTATATGACCAGCGAATTTTCCGTGATGGATCACGACATTGGCCGCTCCATCGCGTTCATCTCCTATCATTTTCCGACCGTCAACCTCAACGACATCTGCACGACCGTTTTGAAAACGCTCATACCGGACGAGCGAGAGATCGTGACGAATCGCGGCAAGGTGTTCTTCATGCGCGTAGCGCCCTACCGTTCGACGGAGAACAAGATCATGGGGTGCGTCATCAACCTCATGGACGTTACCTCGCAAAAGCAGGAGCAAAGCACGCTGCACAGCACCGAAAAGCAGCTTTCCATAGCGCAGCAGGCAAGCGACGCGAAAAGCGACTACCTCTCCCGCATACTGGGCGAAATACGCGCCTCCATCGAAGGGCTGGGCGATCTTACCGAAAGTGCAAAAGCGCTCGCGGACGACAAGAAAGCCCTGTTCGCGGAGCTTGATAAGATCGCGGACGCCATGCACTACCTTTCCATCGTCGCCACGGACGTTTCAAAGACCTCTTTAAGCGACCGGATGACGGTGAAGGAGCCCATCGAGCCCTTTGCGCTGCGCGCGGTTCTGCACGCCGTCTCCGACGCGATGGCGCCGCTTGTGAGAAAGGCGAACGTATCCCTTACGATCGCGCTGGACGACGGCTTCGCGCCGACGTATTTGGGAAGCGTCAACAAGGTGCAGCAGATATTGACCATTTTCTTGGATAATGCCGTTCAATACACACCGCCCGGCGGATCGATCACCGTACAGGCCTATGAGGAGCCGTCCACAGGCGATAAGGCGCGCTTATGCTTTGTCATCAAGGATACGGGCGTAGGCATCAAGGAGGAGGACCTCTCCAAGCTCTTTAAGCCATACGAAAAGACGGACGCCGCCAACGCGCCGCGCCGCCCCGGCCTGGGTCTTTCCATCGCCTACGCCAGCATCACCGCCATGGACGGCGACGTGGATGTGGAAAGCGCGAAGGGCAAGGGCAGCGCCTTTACGATCCATCTGCTGCTGGATCGTTTTGCGGCGCCCGCGCGCGAGGAGACAGGCGAAAGCAGCGCCTTTGCCCAGCCGCAGTACGACCTTGCCGGTTATCACGTGCTGCTTGCGGAGGATAATTCGCTTAGCAGAACCGTGCTGGGCACGATATTGCAGGACGAAGGCGTGACCTTCGCGGAAGCAAAGAACGGCGAAGAAGCGCTGCGGCTCTTTTTAGAGTCCCCGGAGCACACCTTCGCCTGCATACTGATGGATATAAGAATGCCCAAGATCAACGGCATCGACGCGACGGAACGCATCCGCGCGTCCGGAAAGGCGGACGCAAAAACCATACCGATCATCGGCGTTTCCGCCTACGGGCATGAGGAGGATATCAAGGCGGCCAGCGTTTCGGGGATGGACAGCTACATCAAAAAGCCCATCGACCCGTTCAGCCTGTTCATGGCGATGCACAAGCTGATCCGGCACCCCGCGAAATAAAAGCAAATCTTATAGGCGCATATCGAAAAAGCCGTTTGCGGCGTCAAACGCAAAACCGCAGGCGCGCAGCGTGCCGCACGACGCGTCGTTTTGAAGCTCGGGCTTCACGATGATGCGCTTTGCGCCCGCTTCCGCCCTGATCTTCTCGATCAGCGCCATGACGATCGCCTTGCCATAGCCTTTTTTGAGATACGCCGTGTCGCCAAGCAGATAGTCGATGCTGTACACGCCGTCGATATCCGTATCCCCGTGCCAATCCTCGCCGCCGAGCTTGTAATCATAGTACTGGCAAAAGCCGATGGGCTTGCCCGCCGCTTCCACGATGAAGTGGCGCAAAAACGAAAACGCGCCGTGCCGCGCTTTGATTTCGCAAAGCCAGTCCTCCGGGTCGTGATACCACGCCGCCACATGCTCTAGATACAGCCATGTCTTCACCGTCGGTACGTCCGCGTCCGTAAGCGGACGAAGCGTAATCTCCTTCATATTCTTGATCTCCTTTTCCCGTTGCTGCGGCGCGCCGATAGGAAAGCGTGAAAGGGCATAGAACGCGGGCTTTGTTTTCCACGTCTCCGCTTCGATCGTCGCCCTCCACCCGCAGCAGTTGGGCGCGCTCCACATATAGAAGGGGCGCTCCTCCTGCGCGAAGGCGGAAAGCACCGCCATCAGCGTGCCTCCGTGCGCGACGAGCGCCATATGCGTCTCCCGCGCGGCAAGCGCGCAGGATACAGCTTCGCAAAACGCGGCGCAGGTGCGCGCCGAAAAGGAAGCCATATCCTCCCCGCCCGGGCAGCGCGCCGTGCAACCGCCCGCCACCCACGCGCGATAAGCGGCGTCCGTAGCCATATCGCCGGCGCTTCGCCCCTCAAAGTCGCCAAAGTCCATCTCGCGAAGGTCGGGATACACGAGCTGCGAAGCGTGGGGGAATAGGATCGACGCGGTCTCTCTCGCGCGCAGCATGGGGCTTACAAACACCCGCGAAACGGGCGGAAGGCCGCAAAGCGCGTTCGCTTCCGCAACGCCCAAGGCGCTCAGCGGCTCATCGGTGCGTCCGATATAGCGTTTCTTTTCGTTGCCCGCGGTCTTGCCGTGGCGTAGAAGCAGCACATCCATACGCTTCATCCCTTCAGCACGACGGGCACGCCGCACACGACACGCACGACGCGGGAAGCTTCACGCGCAAGGAGGATAGAAAGTCTGCCCGTTCGCTCGCGCATTGCGCGCTCGTGCGGCGTGGCGGGGATCACGCCGCTTCCCACCTCGTTGCAAACGACGACCTCTTTCTTACAAAGCGCCTCGAAAAGCGCCTCGCAGTCTTCTCCGTCCCGCGCCGCCATAGCCTGCACGTTGTACACGACCGGCCGCGCGTCGATCACAGCGTCCGCCATATCCGCCTCCGTATACCCCAGCGATTTTACATAGTCCCGCTTCCCGGAGAAAGCGCCGCCCGTCACGAACAGCATAGAAGTCCCCCCTTTCCGAACAACACAAGGCACGCGAGCATCGAAAGCTCCGCCGTTTGCAGCATATACCCCGCAAGGTCGCCACGCATGCCGCCAAAGCGCCGCACGCTCACGCGGTATACGATGGCGCAGCAGCCTATCGCCGCGCACGCCGCCGCAAGCCCCGCAAGCACGTCAAAATACGCGACGGTCGCCGCGCCCAAGACAAACCACGCGCACAGCAGGCACACGGACGTTTTTTTATCCGCCGACGCGGAAAACTCATGCAGCAGCCCGCTCTCCGCAACCGGAAAAGCAACGCCCGCAAAGCCGCTCACAGCGCGGCTGACGACGGGAAGAAAGCAGCAAAGAACGCGCCGCTGCGGCGCAAGCTCCGCGCAAAGCGCAAAATACAGCAGAAAATACGCGCATGCGCCGATCACCGCGAACGCGCCCGCGTGCGGGTCCTTGAGTATCTCGCGCGCACGCTGCGGCTCGGCACGGCTTGCTAGCGCGTCCACGGTATCGCAAAAGCCGTCAAGATGCACGCCGCCCGTGATCGCGACGGGAAGCAGCGTCATGCCCGCGGCGCAGAGCACATCCCCTATGGCAAGCGTATTGCAAAGCCACAGCCAGACCCACAGGAAAAGCCCGACTGCGCAGCCCACCAGCGGGAAGGCCGGGAGCATATAGGTCATGTTGTCCGCTTTCCATTCCGTGCGCGGCACGGGCAGGCGCGAAAACATGCCGAACGCCATCAGGACGGATCGAAGCGCACGCATGGCAATTCTCCTTTCAAAACGACGGGTATGCCGCACACCAGCTCGCACACGCCGTCAAAGCGGGCGGCGAGGGCTTGGTTGAGCCGTCCCAGCACAGCGATATAGCGCATGGTCGCCGCGTCGTAGGCGCAGCCGTCGCAGGCGATCTCGTTGGTGACGACGATAAGGTGCGCGCATTGCTTTTCCAAGGCGAAAACGCCCGCCATTATATCCTCAAAGGGATCGCGCGCGGCAAAGGTTTTTTCGTCGAACATCTCGTTGGCCGTGAGGTTGCACACGCACTCTAGCAGCGCCGTGCCGCGATTCGGCAGCGCGAGGGACGCAAGGCCCGTGTCCCGTTCTATCGTAACAAAGCCCTTGTCCGCGCGGTTTGTGCGGTGACGGCGGATTCTTATCATATCCTCCTCGCCGCAGGGGCGCATGGTAGCGATGTAATAGCGCGGCGCGGGAAGGGTGAGCGCAAGCGCCTCCGCATAGGTGCTCTTGCCGCAGGACGCGCCGCCTGTTACCAATATCCTCATCGGGGCGTTACCTCGTAGGGCGTAAGCCCGAGCTGTGCAAAGGAGGGCATGCCCGCGTACACGGCGAGCGCCATATCAAGAAGCGGCAGCGCACACACAGCGCCCGTGCCTTCGCCAAGGCGCATGCGCGCGCAGAGCAGCGGCGCTTTGTGGAGGGACGAAAGCACCCTTTCACTCGCAGGCTCCGCCGAAACGTGCGTAGCGAGTATAGCGTGAGCGCAGGCGGGACAAAGCCGCACCGCCGTCAGCGCCGCGACGGCGCTGATGAAGCCGTCGATCAACACCGGCACGCGATAGAGAGCGCCGCCTATAAACACGCCCGCCATGCCCGCGATATCCAAGCCCCCAAGCTTCGAGAGTACGTCCAGCGCGTCGCGCGCGTCCGGCGCGTTTGTTTCGACCGCACGCCGTATCGCCTCCGTTTTCCGCGCAAGCCCCGCGTCCGAAAGACCCGCGCCCCGCCCCGCCGTAATCTCGGCGGGCAGCTCGCAGAGCACAGACGCCATGGCGCTTGCCGTGGTGGTGTTGCCGATCCCCATCTCGCCCGTTGCGAGTATGTCATACTCTTGTTTCCTAAGCGTATCGACCAAATCGATACCGGCGGCAATCGCCCGCGCCGCTTCTTCGCGCGTCATGGCGGGGCCTTTTGTGATGTTGCGCGTGCCCGGCGCGATCCTTCGATCGAGCACACCCGAAACGGGGCTTCGCATGCCCATATCCACCGGGAGCACATCGGCGCGCGCGACCGCCGCCATGCGGCTGACAGACGCCATGCCGCGCGCCATGTTCCCCGCGACAAGCGCCGTCACCTCCTGCCCCGTCTGCGTTACGCCCTCCTCGACCACGCCGTTGTCCGCGCAGAGCACGACCACCGCGCGCTTATCGATCATCACGTCCGCCGTGCCCTCTAGCGCCGCGATCTGCGCGATTGCGTCCTCCAAAAGGCCAAGGCCGCCCACCGGCTTTGCAATATCGTTCCACCGCCGAAGCGCTTCCCGCGAAGCCGCCGCGTCAGGCTTGGGTATGCTGTTGTTGAGCTTCGTAAAATCCATCGCTACGCCTTTCCCGTTTCCTCCCACCGCCGCTGCAACGACGCCATCCACGCGTAAACGTCCATGGCGTAAGCGCGCTCGAGGTTTTCGGGCGCGAACACCGTTTGGATCGCGCCATATGCAAGCGTTTGCCCGCCCGCAAGCAGCAGCGCGTCCGTGCCGTAGGCGCGCGCCAGCCTAAGATCATGCACGACGGATAGGATCGCGCGCCCCGCTTCGGCGTGCAGCCATTCTTCCAGCAGCGCAAAAAGCTGCTGCTGATAGACGGGGTCCAGATGGTTCGTCGGCTCGTCCAAGAGCAGCACGCGCGGGTTTTGCGCAAGCAGTTGCGCGAAAAACGTCCGCTGCAGCTCGCCCCCCGAAAGCGTGGGTACGGCGTGCTTGGATAAGGACAGCATGCCGGTTCGCGTAAGCGCCCTTTGCACCGCCGCCGCGTCCTCGTCACTTGGGGGCGAGAGGGCGCCCTGCGCGTAGGCGTATCTTCCAAGGCGCACGACCTCCTCCACGGAAAAAGCATAGTCCGCATAGTGCTTTTGCGAAAGCGCGCCCATACTTCTTGCAAGCGCGTCCGGCTTCATTTTGCGTATATCGCGTCCCTCATAGAGAACGCCGCCCGTATAGGGAACGCCGCGCGTAAGGACTTTGAGGATCGTGGATTTTCCCGCGCCGTTGGGGCCTATAAGCATAAGCCAGCTTCCCGCATCAAGGGAAAAGCCGACGTTTTGCAGCGCCCGGAACGCGCCGTAGTGTACGGAAAGATCCTTTACCTCCAAAAGACGCATCAGCCGATCCTCCGCATTCTATAAAAGATACACAAAAACAGGATCGCGCCGATCATGGAGGTAACCACGCCGATGGGCAGCTCGATGGGGTTAAAGAGCACGCGCGACAACAGATCCGCAAGCATCAGAAAGACCGCCCCGCCAAAGAGAGACGCGGGCAGCAGCCTTTTATGGTTGGGGCCTGTAAGCAAGCGTACCATGTGCGGCGTGACCAGCCCCACAAAGCCGATCGTGCCGCCGATGGACACGCATACGCCGATGAGCGCCGAAACGGCAACGAGCACAACGAGCTTGACGCGCCGCACGTCTACGCCGATATTGCGGGCGTTCTCCTCGCCCAGGGCAAAAGCGTTCAATTCCCGCGCGTTTTTAAGAATCGCAGTACCGCATAGAACAAGCGAAGCAAAGAGGATCAGCGCTTCCTTATAGCCGCTGCCGCTTAACGAGCCCATCGTCCAAAAGGTGATATGCCTGACCCGCTCGCCCGCAAACGCCGTCAACAGCGAAATGATGCTGGAAACGAACATGGAATAGATCACGCCGATGAGGATGATCGTGTTGGTGGAAAGGGAATAGTCAAGGCGGTACGCAAGCGT
>CAZNAL010000052.1:0-13090 GCA_964571055.1 uncultured Oscillospiraceae bacterium
GGCGAACGCCGTACCAACCCCTATCCTCTCGGTTCCTTCCTTGTAGAGCGCATGGTGGCGGACAAGGGGAAGGTCTACGAAGCCGTTTCCGCAGAGGAGTATATTGCGCTTCTCGCGCCCGGCGAAGCGTCATCTGTCGGCGTTTTGCCTGCGGGCGCAAAGGTGAAAACGCTGTATTTGACTATCAAACCCAAAGCCACGGCGCACACGCTGTTTTTTCAGCGCGGCGGCACGGTATACAAGCTTCTCTTTTCCCCGTCGGCAGCGTTTGCCGACGCCTTTCAAACCATGCTGAAGGACTTGCGCAGTTGAGAAAAGAGCGGGAAAAATCGCTGCCCGAGGTACTGGGCGAATACGCGCGCCGCAACGTCGCGCGCTTTCACATGCCCGGTCACAAGGGACGCGGTATTCCCATGTATGAAAACCTTTCCGGATGGGACGTGACGGAACTGCCCACCACGGACGATCTGCACGCGCCCACAGGGCCGATCCTGAAAACGCAGATGGCTTACGCCGAAGCCTACGGCGCGCGCGATTGCTTTTTGCTCGTCAACGGCTCCACCGCCGGCGTGCAGGCCATGCTTTTGTCCCTCGGGCAGAATAAGCGCGTCCTCATGGCGCGGGACTGCCATAAAAGCGCCGTAAGCGGCCTTGCCCTGGCGGGGCACGACGTCGATTTCGTTTATCCGGAGCCGGACGGCATGATCACGCCGCAAGCCGTGGAGGAGGCGCTCGCGCAGAAACCAGCCGACGCGGTTTTTATCACCAGCCCCAACTATTGCGGACGCTGCGCGGACGTACAGGGCGTCGCGAAGGCCGCGCACAGGCACGGCGCGCTGCTTTGCGTGGACGCCGCGCACGGCGCGCATTTCGCCTTTGCAAACGAACTGCCGTCGCTCTGCCCGCGCGACGTGGATATGTTTTGCGTAAGCGCCCATAAAACGCTCAACGCCTTTACGCAAGCGGCGCTGCTCTTTACGGGGCGCGGCTGCCCCATGGACGCGCGGCGCGTACAATCCGCGCTTTCGATGCTCCAAAGCAGCAGTCCCTCCTATCCGCTCATGGCTTCCTTGGATTGGGCGCTGCACACGGCAAAGGACTGGGATACGCATGCCGGACGCATGCGCGTGTTTCAAAAGCGTCTCAGCGCCGTAAACGGCGTTGCGGTGCAGACGGAAAGCGTTGCGGGCGAACATGGTATTTTCGCCGTCGATCCTACGCGCCTTGTGCTTGACGTGCACAAGCGCGGTCTCACCGGCTACGCAGCCTATCGCGATCTTTACGATAAGGGCGTCGTCGCGGAGGCTGCGGATATGGATCACGTGATCTTCATCACCGTGCCGCACGACCCACAGGACTGGTATGACCGCCTGTACGAGGCTGTCTGCACGCTGCCCTACGGCGGACGGCGCGCGCCATCTTTGCCAAAGCCATACGCGCACCAGCCGCCCGTCCTATCCGTACGGGACGCCATGCTGGGCGATACTGACTATGTGCCGCTAGCCCGAGCCGCGGGGCGCGTGGCCGCCTGTGCCGCGGGACCTTATCCACCCGGCGTCGCCCTGTTTATGCCGGGTGAAAGCATACTGCAAGAATACGTTGACGACCTAACTTCCTGCCTACAGGCGGGCGGCGCGGTCTTCGGCCTGAAACAAAAGGAAAGTGTTTGTGTCTTACGTTAAAATCATGTTCGATATGGACGGCACGCTGCTGCATTCCCGTCCTGCGATTCTAAAATCCCTCCGGTTGATGATGGAGGAAATGCACCTGCCCCCGCGGGACGATGCGTATCTCAACAACATGGTCGGCCCTCCCTTCTCCTTGGGAATGCCCAAATTTCTTGGGCTCACGGGCGCGGATATGGAAAAGGCCATCGCGGTCTACGCACGCTACGCGCGGGAGATCATGCAGGATACGGCGCTGCTCGCGCCCTTCCCCGGCGTTTTGGATATGCTGCGCGACCTCTATGAAGCGGGCGCGTATCTTGGCATCGTGACGAGCAAAAGCCGCAAGCCCGCGTTGGAGCACATCGCGCGCTTCGGCTTTGCGCCCTACATTTCGCACCTGCAAACGGCGGACGACGCGGGCAACGGTGAAAAGACGGAGCTATTACAGCGAACCTGCCAAGAGCTTGGCACGGACGGCTTGGTGATGGTGGGCGACCGCTTTTATGATCTCAACGCCGCACACGCATGCGGCGTGCAAAGCGTGGGCGTGCTCTACGGCTACGCGAGCCGTGAGGAGATATTCGGCTGCAAGCCCACCTATACGGCGGAGACCGTGGCAGGATTACGGCAGCTTTTGCTGAATATGTTAGTATAGTACAGGAACAGTCCAGGAAAGGGTGGTGTTACCGATGAAGCTGGTCTTTACGATCATCCAGAACGACGACGCCAAAAAGCTGATACGCGCGCTGGTTCGCGAGAAATTCCAAGTGACGCGCATCGCAAGCACCGGCGGTTTTTTGCAGGGCGGCAACGTAACGCTGATGCTGGGAGTGGAAGCCGAGCGGCTCGACGAGGCGCTCTCCATCATCAAAGAGCAATCCAGCCGCCGCAAGGAGTACATGGTCATGCCCTCCTCCCTGCCCGGCTATATGGACGCATCACCCGCGCCCGTGCAGATCACGCTGGGCGGCGCAACGGTGTTCGTGGTGGACGTTGAAAGCCATTATCGGTATTAGCTTCGCATATGCAGCAGGCACTCCGAAATATGTTGAACGCGATCGACGAGGCGCGCATGCCGCATGCCTGCTTTTTTTGCTGCACGGACGCGACGCTTGCGGAGGACGCCGCAGCGCTCTGCGCGCAGCGCTTCTGCGGCTGCGAAACGCTTGCCGATTTCCCGGATTATTTCGACGTTCCCTGCCCTATTACAGTGGACGCGCTGCGCGAGCTTTTAGGGGAGCTTGCGAAAAAGGCCTTCTCGGGCGCAGGGCGGTGTGTGCGCTTTACCAAGGCGCAGCAAATGAGCGAGGCGGCGCAGAACATATTTTTAAAAACGCTGGAGGAACCGCCGAAAAATACCCTGTTTCTCCTTTGCGGCAATCTCGCCGCTATGCTTCCCACCATTCGCTCCCGCTGCTGCGTCGTGCGGCTTGGGATGCCTTCCTATGAGGACATGCGCGCGGCGCTTCTTGCGCGCGGCGCTGCGGAAGCTGACGCGATGCTCTACGCCCGCGCCGCCGATTCGCTTGCGCAGGCGTGGTTGCTTTGCAGCGAAGCTGAGGCACGCGAAGCAAGGCTTCGCGCCATGGACGCCTTTCACGCGCTGCTGCGCGGCGAACCGCCCTTTGCCCTCACAAAAGCCATACAGGGCGATAAAGCCAACGCACGGGAGCGCGCGATGGCGCTTACGGGCTATTTTCTTTCCTTTTCCCGCGACCTTCTCGCGTGCAAAGAGGGTCTGCCGCTTCGCAACACCGACCTGCGGGATAGGATTTGCGCGCTTGCGCCGCACTTTACAAGCGGCGGCATTAACGGTATGATAGAGAAGGTCACCGCGGCCATGTCGCGTTTATACACACCGGCTTCCGCCGGCGCGACGCTGGACAAGATGATGACGCAAATATTGGAGGAAACGGCATACAACGATGAAAAACACTGACGATATGGTACTTTATGAGGTGCTGACGCCCGAAAAGGTCGCGGCGCTCATAGCGGGTGGAAATAAACAGCCGACCCCACAGCCGGAAACAGAAGCAAGCGTAGACGCGAAGCTGGCGCCGATCGAAGAGGACGTTTCCGCAGCGGAAGACGACGCAGTCCTTACCGTTGACGAGGATATCGCAGCCGCAGCGGTCACATCGGCCGAAACGGAGGACGGCGCGCAGGAGGAAACCGCCGTCGTCGTCACGGCGCTCGATATCGACGACACGCCGCCTGACACCTTCGAGGTGATCGACGTGCGCTTTCAGCCCTGCGGCAAAACCTACTATTTCTCCCCCGGCGACGCCAACCCCGCGGCGGGCGACGGCGTGATCGTGGAGACCGCGCGCGGCGTCGAATTCGGCGACGTGCTGCAAGCGCGCCACAGCGTGCTCGCGGCGCAGGTCGTTGGCACGCTCAAGCCCATCCTTCGCATCGCCACACCGCAGGATCGGGAGCAGCGGGATAAATACCGCGCCAAGGAGAAGGAAGCGCACGGCATCTGCATCAAAAAGATAGAAGAGCACGGCTTGGACATGAAGCTGGTGGATGTGGAATACGCCTTTACGGGCGCGAAGATCATCTTCTACTTCACGGCCGACGGGCGCGTGGATTTTCGCGAGCTCGTCAAGGATCTCGCCGGTATCTTCAAAACGCGCATCGAGCTTAGGCAGATCGGCGTGCGCGACGAAGCGAAGCTTTTAGGCGGACTTGGTTCCTGTGGGCGCCCCGTCTGCTGCAAGCAGTTTTTGCCCGATTTTCAGCCCGTTTCCATCAAAATGGCGAAGGAACAAAGCCTTTCCCTTTCCCCCACCAAGATATCCGGCATATGCGGCCGCCTGATGTGCTGCCTGAAATATGAGCAGGACACGTATGAGATCATGCGCAAGCGCATGCCCAAGGTTGGCAAGGAGGTCGTCTCGCCCGACGGGCAGGGCACGGTGCTGGAAAACAACATCATCACGGAGAAAACGCGGCTGAAAATGGTGCTGCCCGACGGCACCATCGATGTACGCTGGTTCCCCTATGACGAATTGACGCTGACGGACGCGCCCAGGCTGGAGCCCGCGCCCCGTCCGCCCAAGGTAGAACGCCTTTCCCGCCGGGAACGCATGCTGCAGGAGCAAAAGGCGCGTGCGGAAGCCGCCGCGCAGGAACAGGCCGCGGCGCAAAGCAGCGAACCGACAGCCGCCGCGCAGGAAGCGCAGCCCAGCGCCGCAAGCAAGCGCAAGCGCTCCCGCCACAACCGCCGCCGGGGCGGCGCGCCGTCTGACACAGCAAATAGCGGCGAAAAAATGACGCAAAAGGAAAAACAGACGGAAAATCCAAGTTGAACGCGATCTTTCCATTGCTTTTTGGTGATTTCGTGTTAAAATGATAAATAATAAATCCTAATATGATGGAGGTACGTTATGGCATATGTAATTTCCGACGAATGTCTCAGCTGTGGTGCTTGCGCATCCGAATGCCCCGTTGACGCGATTTCGCAGGGTGCGGATCATTATGAGATCAACCCCGATCTGTGCGTAGAATGCGGTACCTGTGCCGCGACCTGCCCCGTGGGTGCGCCCCAGCAGGCATAACCAACCGAACATTATAAAGGGCGAAGCTTCCGCTTCGCCCTTTTGTCATTTTTACTATATACTGGCGCTTTCCGTATGGCAATGCTACGATAGTATCGTCTCTTAACACATCTGCATGGTATGAAGCCGTATCATTTGCGGCAAATAAGAAATGGAGGTATTCTAACATGTCATGTAACGAGCGCGCGGGTTTTGCCACCCGTCAGATCCACGCCGGCCATCAGGAGCTTTCTTCTGTGGGGCCGCTTGCAACGCCGATCTTTCAAACGTCAACCTTCGTCTTTAAGGACACGGCGCAAGGCGCCGCGCGCTTTGCGGGCGAAGAACAAGGCTATATCTACACGCGCCTTGGCAACCCCAACGGCAACGAGGTTGCCGCCAAGGTCGCCGATCTCGAGGGCGCGGAAATGGGCTTGGTCATGGCTTCCGGCATGGGTGCTGTGAGCGCGTGCATGTGGTCGCTGCTCAAAGCCGGCGATCATCTCTTAGCGGACAAGACCCTCTACGGCTGCACCTTCGCCTATTTCATGCATGGGCTGACACGCTTTGGCGTGGAGGTCACGCTGATCGACTTTTCGGATCTTGACGCCATCAAGGCATCCCTCAAGGACAACACCGCCGTCGTTTACTTCGAAAGCGAAACCAATCCCGATCTCAAGATCGTGGACATCCCCGCCATTGTGAAGCTCGTGAAGGCTCACAACCCCGCGACCAAGATCGTGGTGGATAACACCTTTGCCACCCCCGTGCTGCTTCGCCCCATCGAGCTGGGCGTGGACATCGTGCTGCACAGCGCCACAAAGTACCTCAACGGGCATGGCGACGTGATCGCGGGCTTGCTTTGCGGCTCCGCCGAAGACATGACGAACGTTTTGATGGTGGGCGTGAAGGATATGACGGGTTCCGTGTTGGGGCCCTTCGAGGCGTTCCTCATCAACCGCGGACTGAAGACGCTCGACATCCGCGTAAAGAAGCATTGCGAAAGCGCCATGAAGATCGCGGCGTTCTTGGAAGGGCATCCCGCCGTCAAGCGCACGCTCTATCCCGGCCTTGCCTCCCACCCGCAGCACGCGCTGGCCGAGAAGCTATTCCATAATGGCTTTGGCGGCATGATCGCGTTCGAGCTGGATTGCTCCAAGGATCGCGCGGCGGAATTTATCAACCACCTCTCCCTCTGCTCGCTCGCGGTAAGCTTGGGCGACGCGGAGACGTTGATCGAGCACCCCGCCTCCATGACGCACTCCACCTACACGCCGGAGGAGCTTGCCGCAGCCGGTATCGGCGAAGGCATGATCCGTCTCTCCGTAGGCTTGGAGGATCCCGAGGACATTATCGAAGACCTCAAGGCGCAGCTTGACAAGATCAAGAAATAACCGTTCGATATGAAGTGACTGAGGGGATCGCCTAAAAGGCAATCCCCTCAGCTTTTTCTTATTCCGCAGCCGTCTTCTCGTCTTTCTCTTGTTTTATTTGAAAGTACCGTCTTTTCGTAAACAGCCAACACAGCGGCACAAGGTAAAGATACGCGGCATAGGGGATGGACGCGGCGTCCGCGCCCATAAGGGCAAGCGGCGCGGAGCTTGCAATGCACCATGGAATCAGGCCTGCTACGATGACCACGGCGTTTTCGGTATCCATGGCGAGCTCCGCGTCGGGCGCGCCCTGCTCCCTGTATAAGTCCCGCCACAGCTGGTTGTTCATCATCACGGCGATGGTCTGGTTGCAAAAAAGCATCAAAAGCCCCACAGAGCTAAGAAGCATGGCGGGAAAACGCCCGATGCGCGCGGTACCGCGCTGCGCGAAGCGCTGTACGCCGTCAAGCATATGCGTGCCCTCAAAGATGCCCGCGTAGGTGCAGGAGAGGATCACGATGCAGCTGACGGTCACCATGGAGAGAAGCCCGCCGCCGTTAAACAAGCGCGCCACAAAGGGGTCGGTTGCGGAAAAGCCCTTGAGCGCACACAGAAGCGTTTCGCCAAACGTCATGCCCTGCAAGAGCATCGCCGCAGCGCCCGCCGACAAAATGCTCGCAAGCATCGCAAGCATCACGGGCACATGGCAAAGCGGCAGCGCAAGCATCAAAACGGCGGGCAAGAGCGCCCACGGCGACATGTGAAAATTTGCGGTGAGAATATTGAGCATAGAGGAGTCTACCGCGACGATGGGATTGCGGACGGATAAAAACGCATAGAACAACAGCGTGCATAGGTACGGCAGCAGGGTAGTTTTAAGCATCAAGCGCACATTGTCGCCGATCTTGGTACCCGTGATCGTCGCCACCAGATTTGCACACGAGGAGCTTGGCGCGCCCCGGTCGCCCACATAGACGCCCGAAAGCAGCACGCCCGCTGTGACGACCTCGTTTACGCCGCCGCTGCGCGCAAGCAGCATAAAGATCACGCCCAGCGTACCCGCCACGCCAAGGCTCGTCCCCAGTGCGAAGGAAACAAGGCTGGTAAGTAAAAAAGCAACCAGTAAAAACGCGTGCGGCGTGATCGCCTTCACACCCCAGTAGATGCAGCAGGCCACCGTGCCACTTGCACGCCACAGCCCCGTGATAATGCCGATCAAAAGAAAGATGCGCAGCACGATCAGCGCGCGCTTGCCGCCCTGTGCCGCCATTTTTAGAAGCGCCCCAAGGCGGTAGCCACGGTACATCCCCGTAAGTATAAAAAACACAAAGCCCGCCGCAAGCGCCGCGAGCATAGGATACCCCCCAAGCAGGCAGAGGAGCATCACAAGGACGAAAGCCGCCATGGCGAATAGAATATCCATCTTGCTACAGTCTCCGTAAAAGCAGGCGCGTTTGCCCCATATTGTCCCCGGTCTCCACCGACAGCACGCGCGGATGGGCGGCGTACTCGCGCCGCAGCATATCCCGTATGGCCGTACCCGCATTGTAGCCGTGGATCACGCGCACTTCATACGCGCCGCCCGCGCGCCGTATGGCCGCGTCCACCGCCACCTTCGCCTGATACGCGCTTTTGCCGTGCGCGTCCAGCGTAACGATTGCCTCTGTATTCATAGCCGCCCCCGCGTTTTTTCCACGCCATTATAGCATACGCGTCCCGTTTTGTATATCGTCCTTAGGAAATATCGTATTGGCGTATCGCGCGCTCCTTCTGATCCGGCGATACGCGCACCGTCCCCTTGATGGGGCGGTATTTGTCCCTGCTTACAAGCTCCTGCTTCACAAGCGCCCCCGCCGCGTCGTAGTACAGCCGATGCGTTTCGCTCACGCTGCCGCCGCGGGCTTCGCGCTCCTCCAGCAGCGTCCCCGCAGGCAGACTCTTATCCACAATGAGCTTACTGCCCGGGTTCTTGATGTTCTCCACCTTTTTTGAGCGAAGTTTGACGGATAAACCGTCTGTCCGCGCCGCGCCGAAGACGCGCACGGTAATCGTTTTCTTCTTCGTATCCACAAGGGCGCTGATATAGACCGGTTTGTCGCCGTCGTTGACGAAGCGAAAATTCGGCCCGTCGGTGGAGATCGTCGCGTCCCGTCCGATGTCAACATATCCCAGTGGCCAGCTGTGGTGGTGCCGCTCCGTTATGGGCAGCGTAGCAAGCAGCACAGCATTATATAACGTTGTGCTCACCTGACACACGCCGCCGCCATATTCATCCACATACGCGCCATAGCGTATCGCAGTCGCTTTCCGCCAGCCGTTTTCGCCCGTACGCGCGCCCAGCACGCGGTTCATGTTGAACTCCGTACCCGGCTGCACGCAAAACCCGTCGATTTTTCGCGCGGCCTTTTGGATATTGTAAACGCGATCCTTCTTTCCGTAGCTGCCGCTTGCAAAGGAGGTGCTAAAGCGTGCAAGCAGCGTCGTATCCGCCATCGCCTGCTCCGTCGAATAACCGGGCGACGTTTCGCGCACCGCCGCCGTTATTTTTCCGCCCACCGCCATGGCCGACGTGACGTCGCGCGAAAGCTTCACAACATCCACCTCCCGCCCGTTCGCCGCCTCCGTATAGGTAAAGCTCCCGTCGCGATAGGTCGCCGCCGCGTCCTTGGGCGCCGTGCATAACGGCGCGCAAAGCGCAGCCAAGCTGCTTCTGCACGCCTCGCCATGCAGCTGCACGTCGCAGCAAAGCGCCCGTCCCCCAAAGGAGAACGCAGAAAGATTGACCGCCTGCAGCAGCGTCCGTTCCCGGTCGTATTCGATGGGAAGCTGCGACGCGTCAAAATCAACGCTGCCGTCCGAGCTCACCACCGTAAAGCGCGTCGCCTTTTGCTTTTGCGCATGTGCCCTCACAAGCGCCGCCTCTGCCTGCTCAAGCGTCATGCCGCTAACCTCTGTCCCGTCGATCGTGACGCCGCGCGGTATGCGCGCGCCCGCCTTCGCCGCCTCCGCCGCGGTCGCATACCGCGCGGAACAGCCGCAAAGAAGCGCAAGCGGCAGCAGCAGCAGAATACAGACGGCTTTTAGGGATCGCACGGCAGGCACCTCGCATTTTTTCTTTAGTATGTCCCGCTTTCGTATTTTTGTTTTATTGTATACATGTTTTTCTTGCGTTTGCAGCGCCTTGCGCGTACAATGTAGAAAAGAAAGTGCAGGTGCGTTTTTAAACATGAAATTCGACGTTGGCGACAAGCAATCATTGACCGCGCAGGTATACAAGCAGCTGCGCAACGATATTCTGGAAGGCCGTTACGAAACGGGCACCTTTTTGGTCGAAACCAAGCTCGCGGAGGAGCTGGGCGTAAGCCGCACACCGATACGCGAAGCGCTCAAGCAGCTTGAACTTGACGATCTCGTGCTCTCCATCCCCAATCGCGGCGTAACGGTGCAGGGCATTTCCAAGCCGGATATCGACGATATTTTCACCATCCGGCATCTTTTAGAAGGACAGGCAGCGTTCTGGGCCGCGCAGCGCATCAACCAAGAGCAGATGGATCAACTGACCGAAACCATCGCGCTGATGGATATGTATACGGCAAAAAACGACGCGGGAAACCTCGCGCGGCTGGATTCGCAGTTTCACGATACGATCTTTGCGGCAAGCAACTGCCGCACGCTTAAGCATATTCTCACTTCACTCCATCAAAACGTGCAGCGCGCGCGCCGTTCCTCCCTTGCCATACCCGAACGCACGCACAAATCCACCGAGGAGCATCACGCCATCTATGAAGCCATTCAGGCACACGACGCACAGCACGCCAAGGAACTGATGGAGGCGCACATCATGAACGTAAAGAAATAGAGAGGGAAGCATGCACAAGATCAGCCTAAAGGGCGAACGCCACGCCTGCGGCGGACCGGGACAGTTTCTTCTGGGTCGCGCGGAGACGGTATGCCCCCTGCTCCTGCAAAGCTATGCGAATCAAGTGCAACTTATCTATCTCGACCCCCCCTTTGGCACGGGCGACGTCTTCACCATGCAGACGGGCGGAAGGAAAAGCGTCACAATTCCCGTATACGAGGACACGCTGGACGCGGAAGAGTATCTTTCCATGATGCGCACGGTGCTGATCGCCTGCCGGGATATGCTCTGTGCGGAGGGCAGCCTGTATCTGCATGTGGATCAGCGCAAATGCGCCGTGATGCGCCTGCTGCTGGACGAAGTGTTCGGGGAAAAGAATTTTGTCAACGAGATCGTTTGGGCATACAAATCAGGCGGGCGCTCTACCAAGCATTTTTCCCGCAAGCATGACAACATCCTCTTCTACCGAAAAAGCCCCAAGCAATACTTTGACATTCAATCGACCGGCGTGCCCCGCGGTCCCATGCGGCGCAACCACATGAAGCGCAGCGTGGACGATAGAGGGCGCGTGTTTTATTCCATTCGCGCCAACGGCAAGACCTATACCTATTACGAAGACGACCTTGTATACCCCTCCGACGTATGGGACGACATCGAGCACCTTCACCAGCGCGACCCGGAGCGCACGGGCTACAGCACGCAAAAGCCCGAAGCGCTGCTGCACCGCATCATCGGCGCGTCCAGCCGGCCCGGCGATTTGGTGATGGATCTTTTTTCCGGCAGCGGCACCACAGCCGCCGTCTCCTCCCAGATGGATCGCGCGTGGGTGGCGGCGGACGCTTCCCCCATCGCGCTCCATACGCTTCGCAAGCGTCTTTTGGGCGTGCATCAGGAATTTTCGCTTTTTGACGCGTCCCACGCCATGGCCTTTACTTACGAACTCAATGATTTGACCGTGCCTGGCGTACGCGATACAAGCGACGCTTCGCGCGCGTGCGTATCCATACCCGAAAGCGCGGCGCTTTCTTATGTGGCGCTGGGGCGCTGTGAGGAGGGTATTTTTCTTCCCGCCGCGCACACCTTTTTCCCCAAAGCCGGCGATACGCTTTGCGCCGGACCCGCCGAAAACGTGTTGCACGCCGTGGACGATCACGGACGGCAGGGATTTTGGCTTCTCTAAACCGGCAGACCCGCGTTCTAATAAGAACGCGGGTCGTATTTTATACGCGGTCACGGCGTATGGGATCGCAAACGCTATTCCATACCAATCCGCCTCTATGCGGCTACCCCGTTATCGCGGTTCAGCGTTTTGCCGATCCTCTCTTGGATCAGTTCGAAGACTGGGTGCTGCTGCCATTGTTCTGTTCGGCGTAGCGGATCATACGCTTCACCATTTCGCCGCCGACGCTGCCCGCCTCACGCGCGGTCAAGTCGCCGTTGTAGCCCTGCTTGAGGTTGACGTTCAGCGAGGACGCGACCTCGGATTTCAGGCCCTGCAGCTTGGATTTGTTGCTTCTATTGGACTTGGACATGCATGGTTCCTCCTTCCTTCCCGATTGCTCTTTTCTATGAAGCTGCAAACCATGGGCAATCCGCCCTTACTGATTTGTATTGCTCATATTGTTCTCTGCATAGTTGATCATGCGCTTTACCATCTCGCCGCCGATGCTGCCGGCTTCACGCGTGGACAAATCGCCGTTATAGCCCTGCTTGAGATTCACGTTCAAAGAAGAAGCGACCTCGGACTTAAGGGAATTCAGATAATCCTTCTTTTCGGGTACGACGGGCTGATTGCTGCTGCCGCTGTTGCTGCTGCCGCTGCCACTGTTGCTGTTGCTGTTGCTATTCATTCAAAGCTCACCTCCTTTTCGTTTGGATGTGGGCTTAATTTGTGCCGTTATGATGAAAATATGAATGGTAATAAATGTGTTAATTGAAAGCGATCTGTTTTTCGGCTTCCTCTATCGCAAGGCGCGCCCTTTCTACCACCGCGCCGCATTGGGCGCGCAGTTTTTCATCCGCTTCTATATCCGCTGCGGCACTTTCCGCCGCCTTGAGTACCTGCATGTCGTTTGCAAGCGCAAGCGCCGAAAACGCGGAAAGCCCATGCTGGCGTTTACCCAGCAGTTCGCCCGGACCGCGCATCGCCAGATCCTTTTGCGCGATCGCAAAACCGTCGTTGCTCTTGACAAGCGTCTCCAGCCGCTCCCGTGCCGCGTCGGAAAGATTTTCCGCAAGCAAAAAGCAATAGGAAGTTTGCGCGCCGCGTCCCACGCGGCCGCGAAGCTGATGCAGCTGCGCCAAGCCGAAGCGATCCGCGTTTTCGATCACCATGATCGCCGCGTTGGCTACGTCCACGCCGACCTCGATCACGGTGGTGGAAACAAGCACGTCGATCGCGCCGTCGCGGAAAGCGGCAGACACGGCTTCCTTTTCCTCGTTTTTCATCTGCCCGTGCAGCAGGCCGACGTTTGCGCGCAGCCTTCCCTTCAGGTATTCGTACAGCTCCTTGGCGGAATGCACGTCCTCCAGCGCCTCGGAAGGCTCCACAAGCGGGCATACGACATATGCCTGCCGTCCCGCGTCGATTTGCGCCTGCAAAAAATCATACATCGCTTCACGCTTTTTTTGCGGCACCAAGCTGCTTTG
>CAZNAL010000053.1:0-2430 GCA_964571055.1 uncultured Oscillospiraceae bacterium
TATTTTATCCTCACTTACGCATTGTGCACAATATGCTATTCCTTGTTTTTTACATATACCCCCAGCCGAAATTCCAGTTTTAGCGTATACACCGCTTCCAGTGCTTTCATACAGTTGTCTTTCGATTTCAGCAGTTCGTTGTATAGGTAAAAACGGTCTATAATAACGAAAAATCGTATAATTATTTAGCAACTCGTCTGCGGTATACGATCCACCCAAACGGGATGCCATATAGCTCAACCTTGCACCGAATTCGAAACTTGGTATTATGCTATCGCTTCCGAATAAACATTTAAGAGTCTCCTTGCAGCTCGCAGAACCGCACCATAAATGATAACGCGCACAGGCTGAATATAGAAGTTCATCTGGATATGGATCGGAAAAAAACGGCAACATAACGGTTTCCTTACGATACATCGGGAAAATCATGACTGATCGGTTTAATATATCCGTACTGCTTTAACAATTCATACGGATGTTGATTGTCTTCCAAAGCCGTTCTATAAATTGATAGTAACGAGCCCCTTTTGAATTCGCCCGCATCAGTCTTGTGCTTAGTTTTCTTTCTCTTATTGCGATCCGTATATGCTGACAACACCAATGGGATCAAGGCTTCCTCAGCAGTAATTAAAGGATTATCGTCTATGATTTTTGCTATAGCTGCATCCATTTCACCAACAGGCCAGTTTGCGCAAAGTCCCAAACCCCGAAGTTTAAGACCCAGTAATTCATGTTTTTCTCGCTGGACTGATGGTATGTTTTCATGTTGCCGTTGCATTTCATTTGTTTGGCTTTCACGAATTTTCATTTTTGTTGTATCCATAATGGCTCGAGTATCCAGTTTGACATACAGATCTTCATATTTAGCAAGTTCAATGTAGTTTTTGCTTTTTAATGCTGACACCATTGGTTTGACCATTCCCATATCACTTTCAAATGTTTCATAAACCGCTTTGGGCGTAATACGTTCTTCACCTGCAATAAGGGCGTTTCGTTGAGTTAATGAAAAAAGAACCGTAGCCAAGCCTAGCACGCCCTGTGAGCAATCATAAAATGCGTTCACCATTTCAGATGATATGTCTACAGAATTATGTAGAATACATCTTGGAAACAGTCCGTTCAGCATTGCTACCCATTCCTCATCATCTTTTGCAAATGGTGAGAAGTTGAAGAACCCATCCATACTTGCTCGTCGTGCTGTTGCCAAGCTCCCATCGAAGAGTTCCTGTGCCTTAGGCGTGCCCACAAAAACAATAGGCACACCGAGTTGATTAGCAAGCGAAACAAAGAACGCCATTATTTCATCGGGATCCTTGTTTGAATTCAATAAATACTGCACTTCGTCAACAATCAATATGCCAACATTATACAGTAAAAGCATACGTCGCATACTATGTATCATATTTGCAGGGTTGTTTGTGGTCGCGCCGTACCTGTCTTGTGTATTGCTGTCCGCGTAACGATCAATTTCCTCAAATACGCTATTGCAGAAAGTAACATAGCTACCGTTATGAGGAGCGTCCACCTTGATATATGGAATCTGTGTCTGGGTAAAGTGCGCTCCTTTATACTCTCTATGAATAATCACCCTCGGATATTGCGCCATTATACGATTAATAGCTGTTGTTTTGCCACATCCTGAAACACCGATAATTGCTGCACAATGCGTGGGTGTTAACACCTCAATTTGCCGATTATCAGAATAGTCAGATATACTATTCTCTCGATTTATTGTTTGCTTCCATTCCGCCGACAGCGGATTTCGAGCAACATAAGCGTTGCGCATCATTGACTCAATACAGGCATTCAATTTTAACACCCGGTCGAATGGAAAAAAATAATTCTTGATTTCTGGCAGCAGCATAATCCTTTCGTACTTATTCAGATCTTTGTCGCTAGATCGAATATTTGGCATAACGAAAAGTTGTCGGATAACTTCATCGTCATTCGTTGGCAGTTTCGGCAAAGCCTCAATCATAGGATTGCCTTGGAAGGTGCTGACACTTTGCTCAATATACACTGCTTGTTGCCTGCTTCCAACATTCATTGCTCGTCCCCTTTCAGGCCCGCGTTAAGTTCTTTCAGAATGCTAATTTTCGTATTTAATCGTTCCTTAGATGCTGCCGTTCCACCTTCAGCGGAATTATCTTGTATAGGGATTATCGTGGCCGGTTCATTGTTTTTTACATGTTGCGATGTTAGGGCCTTCTCCCGTTCGATGCCAAGTTCCGTTTTTCGGTTTTCCCTTAGTCCTACTGTGTTTTTATTAGGCTTTTCCTGAATTTCTGCCTGATTGTTTATTCTTGATACTGCACTCTCAAATTCTATCTGCCGCTGTAATGTGGCCTCTTTTGCTTCTTTTATAAGCATCTTTTCGTCTTTTTTCAAATCCTCATAGACCTTCTTTTCTTTTTCATCCAGATAGACTGG
>CAZNAL010000053.1:2440-4478 GCA_964571055.1 uncultured Oscillospiraceae bacterium
AATCCTCATATTCCGCCCATGTAGAACCCGCAAACCGTTCACTTTTAGGCATTAGATTTAGGACTATCGTTTCGCCGCTGTTCTCTATATAATATATATGATCTATCCATCTTGGGTCATATTTAACTACGATTTTTTTACTTGTGCCAAAGTATTTCGGCTGTGATAGAAGTTCTTTGCACCCGTAATAGAGCCCTTTGAACTTCACACCCTGCCGACTGCTTATAATTGCAGTGTCTTGAGGCAGCAGTGATGCTCTTACTACCTCAGAATTCATACGCCGCAGTGAACAACCCTTTGCAATGCCCCAATTCCACAAGTCTATCGGTACAGACGGTATTCCATCTGCAATTTGTTCGGGGGATGCTGGATAGTTAAGAATGGATGTTGAATTATGCTTTAATATCCATCTAATAACCAGCTCGATGTATTCTTTTATTGTCACCGCTGCAGCCACGTTAGGATCGGCATCTCCACGCAATTTCACATCCTTTTGCATCGAACCCGCCACCCGTTGTTTTAATTCAGAATTCAGTAATCCGAGTGTGCGTTCGATTATTCCCTTGAGATCGCCTCTATATGGAGGCGTGTTTTCAACGGTGACGCCGAGATGTTTTACTAAGCTGTCTGCATTCTTGCTAACCATCTCGCCCCGATCACCAATAATAATCTTAGGTAAATATTGACACGGCCAATCCTCAGCTTTTATTACAACGCCGTATTCCGCGCAGAATGCGACTTTATCTGTACACATGTTGATCAAAGCCTGAGACGCGGCTACCCATGATGCGTTCTCAAGACCCACATACATGCCAGTGATCATTCTGCTAAACTCATCTACAATCAGGTATACTATTGGCCGTCCTATACGACGTGATCGATCATTTTCAGCAACAAGTTTGATATCGCCCGGTGTTGCGTCAATCTCAAACCTATCACCCGGGCTTGTTACGTGGTTTGTGATACTATCTTGAAGTACGCGTTCTTTAAGATCATATTTATTCTGTGTTTCCCTAGCAATATAAGCTGATTGCGGATTGTTATAATTATTGAAAAAATAGCGGAACTGACGAAGTGATGGATAATAGCCCATATCGTATAGCACAAATTTATCGCTTCCATCTGGCATAGAAATATGATGCGAATAATAATCTTTTATCATCATAGTATACACAGTCACAACGGTAGGTTTTTTTATACTTTCGTAGTACTTCCTTATACACTTTTCAAAAATCTTTTTATCTTTATCTTTAACGACAAACCCGTTCGCCTCATCTTTACGTCTGGCACCACGAGGTTTCGTATATTCTGCATTATTTTTTATTTGGTACTGTGGCGTTTGTGGCATAAAGGCGTTACGAGTTATACCGCCTCGCCAAAACTGTGTCATTATACGCTTAGCAGTATTTACTGAAATATCTTCGTCAGCCGACATTTTATTAAAAATCGCTTCTCTGGTTTTCTTTGTAAAATAACCTTCCTTCTGCGCAGGCCAATATTTTTGTGCGATTTGCCATTTTTCATTTATCTTTTTTAGAAGTTTCGGAGAGCATGTCTCGTCGTTCACAGTCAGATAAAATGGATCCTCAATTTCTAACAACAAACCCGCTTCTACTTTAGATATTATGCTGCTAAGTTTATCTACTTTGGGCATTGTCATATCTCCGTTAAGAGAAATTGTCACGCAGCGATCACGCTCCGTATTTATATCAAGAATACGTATTCGTTCTTTTATGTTATCAAAATCAAACTGATATACCGTATTGCGAACTATCATAACGCCTCTCCAATCAATAATGTCTGCATCAAAGAACGATTTAGCTGATAGCGTCTCGATTGCTGTGTATCAATTTTTGTAGTGAGATCAGTTGTTATGAACTTTGTTGCTAATAAGTGTTTGTATAGGGGCATTGCCGTACCAGGCTGCAAACCCATATTTCTTTCAAAAAGCATTATATTATCACAAATGGATTCATCTTCGTTTAAAATAATCTTTATAAAAGCCTGCACATAACTAAGATAAACGGATTTACCTGCT
>CAZNAL010000053.1:4488-13039 GCA_964571055.1 uncultured Oscillospiraceae bacterium
AGAAAAGCAATCTCTAAACCACCAAATATTATTTGCTGTAGTCCTGTCGATCTCTTTTTCCGTCACAATTCCCCAGTCAACACCTTGTCGCTGCCAGTATATCCGTTCGATTTCATATTTCTCAACCACTCTCTTTTTCAGTAGTTCATCAGAGGGTTTTATTGTCCGGATGATATCATGATGCTCCCCATCAATATCTACGGTCAGGCAGAAATCGGATGTCATAATAATTGGATTCTTTGACTTAGGGTCACGAGGATGCGAAATACCAAGCTCCGCAGCAATGCTTTCAGTCTGCTCTTTTAACATAGGAAATTGCTCTCGTATATCTACAACATAATCGCTATACTCGGCAATAACAAAATAATTCCGCTCCAAGTCCGATAGTAAAACATGCTGACGCGCAGTCTTATTGCCCCACACCCGTGATACACGCCCTCGTGATGGTGTGCGTGCGGAAAGGATTGGTTCATATTTACTTCCACTTGGAATGCTTAAGTATTCATTTGTCATTTTGTATACCTATGTATTTTATTCTTTAACAGTTAGACTGTTTTGCCACAATAAAAAGTCTCTATGCATACTTAGTATAACATAGAGACTTTAAAAAAGAAAGATTTTCACCAAAATCCAATGTCACAAAATTGTAGTTTTCACCATACCTAATGTTATTTCACCAAAATCTAATGTCACTATACACACGTACTGCCTTTCTATCCGCGTTCTCTACTCCACCGTTACGCTCTTGGCGAGGTTGCGGGGCTTATCGATGTCGCAGCCCTTGGCGAGCGCCATATAGTAAGCGAACAGCTGCAAGGGCACGATGGAAAGGGACGGCATCACAAGCCAGTCGCCCGCCGGCACCTCGATCACATGATCCGCGACTGCCGCCACGTCCTGCGCCCCGGCCTGGCAAAGCGCGATCACCGTAGCGCCGCGCGCCTTGACCTCGCGGATGTTGCTGACCATCTTATCAAGAAGCGGGGCGTAGGTGCACATCGCCACCGCAAGCGTCCCCGGCTCGATGAGCGAGATGGTGCCGTGCTTAAGCTCGCCCGCCGCGTAGGCTTCGGAGTGGATATAGGAGATTTCCTTGAGCTTGAGCGACCCCTCCAGCGCCAGCGCATAGTCGAGATTGCGGCCAAGGAAAAAGATGTCGCGGGAACTGAAATACTTGGCGGCCAAACGCTGCAAAAGCTCGCGCTCGCCAAGCAAGGTCTCTATCTTCGCGGGCAGTTCCTCCAAAGCCTCGATATAGGCGCCCATCTCCTGCTGCGTTACGTTTCCGCGCAGTTCGCCCAGCTTCAAAGCAAGCAGATACAGCATGGTAAGCTGAGTGCTATAGGCCTTGGTGGTCGCCACGGCGATCTCCGGCCCCGCCCATGTGTAGAGCACATCCTCGCTTTCATTGGCGATGGAGCTGCCCACGACGTTCACGATGGAAAGGATATGGCTCCCGCGCGCCTTGGCTTCCCGCAGCGCGAGCAACGTATCGATGGTCTCGCCGGACTGGCTGATGATGATCGTCAGCGTATGCGCGCTGATAATAGGATCGCTATAGCGGAATTCCGATGCAAGCTCCACCGTAACGGGAACGCGTGCGAATTTCTCGATATACGCCTTGCCGACGACGCCGACGTGGTACGCGGAGCCGCACGCCACGATAAAGACGCGATCCAGCGTTTTGAGCGCTTCTTCGGAAATGTTTTGTATCTCCAGTTCAATACCGCCCGTATGAATCCTCGGGTGCACGGTGTTGCGGATAGCCTCAGGCTCCTCCATGATCTCCTTGAGCATGAAATGCGGGTATCCGCCCTTTTCCGCGGCACCCGCGTCCCAAGTTACGTGCTGGATCTCTTTTTCTACCTTTTCGCCGAAACGGTCGAACACAACGATGTTGTGCGCGTCGATCACCGCCATCTCGTATTCGCCCAAGCGGATAATATCGCGCGTATGGATAAGCAGCGCGGGAATGTCCGAGGCGATAAAGTTTTCGTCCTTGCCCACGCCGATCACAAGCGGGCTGTCCTTGCGCACCGCGATCATGCGATCCGGATAGTCGGCAAAAATAATGGACAGGGAAAACGCGCCCACGAGCATGTTCACCGTTTCGCGCACAGCGTGCACAGGATCGCCGCGATAGAAATAATCGATGAGCTGCACCGCGATCTCGGTATCCGTGTCCGAAATAAAAGTATAGCCGCGCTCCGCGAGGAATTCGCGAAGCTCCGCGTAGTTTTCGATGATGCCGTTGTGCACCAGCGCTACCTTGCCGCTGCGAGACAGGTGCGGATGCGCGTTGACGTCGCTGGGTTCGCCGTGCGTCGCCCAGCGCGTGTGCCCGATACCCATGCATCCGGGGAGGTCCGCGCCGTCATGTGTGCAGGCGCGCAGCACGGAAAGCCTTCCCTTGCGCTTAGCAAGCTGTATGCCGTTTGCGCCGCATACGGCGATACCGGAGGAATCATAGCCGCGATATTCCAGCTTCTCCAACGCGTCCAACATAAGGGGGGCGGCTTGTTTGCCGCCCACATAGCCTATCACACCACACATAGTTTATTTCTCCATCGTATTCGCTCGATTTTTACACATGCCCGTGCTTGAATATTTGGCGATTATCCAGCGCCCACTGCCTGTCGGAAAAATCGCCCACCGCAACCGCGTCCGTCGCGTCATACATTTCAAAGAGCCGGGAATCCAGCACATCCAGCGTGCTGACGATCTCCGCCTCGGGGAACATGGGCGCCTTCGGGCTGCCATAATCCGGCACGCCGTGATGCGAAAGGAGGATGTGCTCCACAAGCTGCTTGGTCGTATCGTTGATCATCAGCTCCGCCGCCGCGCGCTCCACCATCGCAACCCCCATATTGATATGCCCCACAAGCTGTCCCGCCGTGCTGTAGGCCGTCGCAAGGCCCATGTTACCGACCTCCAGCTCGTCGCATTTGGCGATGTCGTGAAGGATCACGCCCGCGTAGACAAGCTCCCGGCTCAGCGCCGGATAGATCGCCTTATAAACGTCGCATATGCCCTCCGCCGCCTGCAGCATGGTGCTTGTGTGATACAAGAGCCCGCCGCGCAGCGCGTGGTGCAGCTTGAGCGCCGCAGGATATTTAAGCAAGCGCTCCTTATTCTCCCGCAGTATGTATTGCGTGAGCATTTTCAGATCCGGATCGTGGAAGTTTTCCGCGCACCCGTACAACTCGTCGTACATCTGCTGCGGCGGCAGCGGCGCGCAGGGCACCAGCGCGGACATATCCACATCGTCGCCTTCGCGCGTGTTGCGGATCTTATCGATCTTGAGCTGCTCGCTCTCCTTCCACACGTTGATGGTGGCGCGCACCTTGATCACGGTGTCCGATGCGTAGACGCCGTGCGTCTCCGGCGCGTAATCCCAAAGCTTCGCGTCGATCTCGCCGCCCGCGTCGCAGAGGATCATGTCCAGATACTCTGCGCCCTTGGCATTGGTTTTTTGCTGCACGCTTTTCAAAATGCAGAAGCCCTCCACCTGCCCCGTGGGCGCGATGGCATTGTTAAGCAGATTCATTCTTCCCATGGTTCCCCCTATAGGCAAAGCCTGTAAATATTGACGGCGTCCTCTTTGGTGATGGGCTTCATCGCGCGGATCGCGTTTTTACCGCCCTGCGTGGCCATATCAGCCATCTTTTCGATATCCTTTTCGTCTAAGCCGACCTCCCGAAGCGTCGAGGGCATGCCGATCTCCTGGAAGAACGCCCGCGCACGGTCGATGCCCATACGCGCAAGCGTTTCACCGTCCGCCGCCTCGCAGCCCCATATGTTGGCGGCGTACTGCGCGACGCGCGCCACGTTCTCCTTATACATATAGGTAAGATACGCCGGCCATACCACCGCCAAACCCGCCCCGTGCGCGATGCGCGGATCGATGGCGCTCATCTCATGCTCCAGCTTGTGGGCGCTCATATTGTATTCGCTTCCCGCCCCCATCAAGCCGTTGTGCGACCAGCTGCCCGCAAGCATCAGCGTCGCGCGCGCGTCGTAATCGCGCGGGTTCTTAAGCGCCGCGCGTCCCGATTCGATGACGCTTCGGCACAGGTTCTCGCACATGCCGTCCACAAACGCGTGATCGCCCGCGTCAAGGCGCATATACCGCTCCATGGTGTGCATGAGGATATCCGTAACGCCGCAGGCCGTTTGATAGGGCGAAACCGAATAGGTAAGCGCTGGGTTCATCACGGCGAAAAGCGGATAGTTGAAGGGGGTGGACAAGCCGGATTTGACGCCCGTATCCTCGTTGGTCAAAACGGCGCTGTCGCTCGTTTCGCTGCCCGCCGCGGAGATCGTGAGCACCACGCCCACGGGCAGGGTCTTTTCGACCTTCGCCGTCTTATCATGGATGCGCGCGACGGGTACGCCGTTTGCAACGGCGTGCGCGGCGTATTTGCAATTATCGATCACGCTGCCGCCGCCGACCGCTAAGAGCATCTGCGCGCCAAAGGCGCGCGCTTCGTCCGCCGTTTCCTGCGAAAAGGCCACGGTGGGATTGGGGCGCACGCCGCCCTTTTCCGCATACGCTATCCCGTTTTCGCGAAGCGACGCGGTGATCTCGTCGTACAAGCCGCTTTTTTTGATGCTTTCGCCGCCGTAGACGAGCAGGATCTTCTCAAACCCGTATCCCCTGACGATCTCGCCGATCTGTTTATGCGTATCCGTACCAAAGATGGTTTTCGTAGGTATGCAAAGGGTAAAGTTGACCATAGTGCTTCCTTCCCGCTTTACGCGCAGTAAAATATTGTTTGCAAGCGTCCGCTTGTCAAGAAACCAAAAAACCGGTGAAAATGTAACCGTCCGCCGCCTTTCGCAGCTTTACCGTAACGGGGCTTAGCTCGCCCCAATCCACGCTCCCCGGCATGCCGTAAAAGAGCATGCAGCGAAGACGCAGCTCCTTCCCCTCGCGCGTGCAGTCGTCTACGCGCAGCCTGTACTCCGCCACGGCGACGGCCGGTATACGATACGTTCCCTCGGACAGCGTCGTGCCGTCGCCTGCCGTAATATCCTCAGGCAGCGCCGCGAAATATCGCTGCGCCACCGCCTCATATTCGGCCTGCGGGACGCTAATAAAGCCGTTTTCGGCCGGACGGTCGGCAAAGGTCAGCCCCATAAAAAGGGTGGCGATCAGCGCGTCGGGCGTACCCTCAAAGCTGTGCCCCTCCGCGCCGCAGGCGCGCGCGAGCGTATGCAGCCCCGGAAGCAGCGCTTCATACTCCGCCGCCGTCATCAGTTCGCCCACAAAATCAGGATACAGAGAGGCTTGCGTCACCGTAAAGCGGCTGACGCCATACGATTCGTCCTCCACAGTACCGCACGGCAGCATCAATTCATAGCCCGCCGCCGAAACGAGGAAGCCGTTGTACAAGTCCAGCCTCAGATCGATATCCTCTAACGTCAGATCGCCGTGATACCTCTCGCGCTTTGGGTCGGCGCGGTCGATCTGGTTGTAGATCTGCTGCGCGATGAGCGCTCTGGGCATATACATGCCGAGTATCGCGGGCAGATTTGTTTCTTCGCCCTTTTCATCCAGCACTACGGTATACGCGCCGCGCTCCGGCTCACCCTCGCCATACCCCGACGTTTCCTCAAAACATACGTTGGTATAGACGCCCTGCTGCGTAATGCGCGACGCAACGCGCGTATAGGGGAGCGCTCCCCGCTCGGCGGCGTCCGCGTAGGGCAGCCGTTCTATTTCGATCGTCGCGCGGCATTCCGCAAGCGCGCGCTCCATCGCCTGATTGGCTTCCTCCGCGCACGCGCCGGAAAAGAAAGGATAATCGCAATGGAAAACATACGCGGCGTTTTCCGCGCCGCTGCCCTCCGGAAAATAGATCGTCTCCTCCCGCATCTGCCATTGCAGCAGCGCCGAAACGGGCGCAGCATCAGCGGATGGCTGCGCGTCCGGTTGGAATGGTTCCGTAACGGTCTGCTTGCAGCCGGCGCAAAGCAGCGTCAGCAAAACAAGCAGCACGGCAAGCGGCCTTCGCATCCTCATTCTCCGCGCCGTGGCGCGCCGTCGTTCGGATATCGCGGCGTTTGATAACGCTGCGTGGCGTCGCCGGGCTGCTGCGTGTAGCCCGCGCGCGGCTGTCTTGGCGTCACAATGGTATTTCCCGGGTCATAACCTGTATAGCCTTGCCCCACGGGCGGCACCGCCCGGGTAAGGGAAAGGTCGGCCTCCGCCCGCGCCTGCGCGCGAATCTGCCGGTCACGCATGGCCTTCCGATGCGCCGCCTCCTCGCGCTTCTTCTTTTCCAGTACGGTCAGCGTGATCAGCGCCGCCGCGGAAAGCACGCACAGTACCGCAAGAATGACGAGCGCCACGGTGAGCGCGTCGCTCACGGAGCTGCCGATCTGCGTGCCGATGGCGCCTATATCGTCGATGGGGTTGGTACCCGTCTGCGTCTGCTGCTGCGGCTCCACGCCCACGAGCGCCGCCGTGACGTTTGCCGTATAGGTGTAGTCGTTATGGGCGTCGTCCTGCACGTTCACCGTGAAGATGAGATCGCGCGGCGCGCCGACGTTGATCGTCTCCTCCAGCACCGTTTCCCCAATGGGTACGCTCTCTTGTCTGCGAATCTCGCCCAGCTCCGCTTCGCTCAAAACGAGGTTCGAAAGCGGCAGAGAGCCCGTGTTGTTGATTTGGAAGCGTATTTTGATGCTGCCCTGCGCGTTGAGCGTTTCCGTAACGGACGCCGTAAAATCAAGCCCCACCTGCGAGGGATCGACATACCTGTGCACGGTATAGGTGGATGTGTTGTCCGTATAGGGTTCGCCCGTCGCGTCGGTACCGGTGATGTAGAACACGACGTTGCGCTCCGTTTCGTTGGGCACCAAATAGGTGACCGTGCGGCTTTCGCCTACGGAGAGCGCGAACGTATCGTTGTTGACGCTGTTGCCCTGTTCGTCCTTGATCTTGATCTTGCTGATCTTCTGGTTGCCGTTGTTGATTAAAAACAGTGTAAAATTGACGCCTTCGGCTGTCGCAGCGCCCTGCTCCGCCTGTACGTCCAGCTTGGTGCTGATCATACCCAAGGAAAGCTCAGCAGTCGTAACGCTCCCCTGTACGCCGTCCGCCATATAGGTGACGACGGGCACGGACGCGACGGTGGCGCTTCCCATGGTATAGGTATGCTCATAAGTGTAGACAGTTCCCGGCTCCACCGTGATCTTTTCGACCAACGGTTTGGACGCAAGCTCCTTATCCGTAATAGAAAGCTCGGTAAGCTGCACAGCGGTGCTGTTGGTGATCGTATAGGTCAGCGTGATGACCTCGCCGCGGGAGGCGTGCGTCGTGCTCGCCTTGCGCGTTACCGTAACGCCTGTGCCAGGCATAACGCCGGGTACACCGGGTACGGGCGTGGCGTTGGGATCGTTGGGATTCACCGTTGCGACAGCGCCGCTGCCAGTAGGCACGGTGATGGTCGCGGAAGCCTTGTCGGCGCTCTGCTCCGGGGGCGCGCCCGCGTTCGTCCAATGCAGCGTAAAGGTAATGGGTACATCCAGCATCGTCTCCGTCATGGTAACCACGCCGGAATAGGCGCCGCTTTCACCCGGCGCGATCGCGCCGGGGCCTGAAAATTCGCCCTGGAAAGCTGTATAATCGGTTTGCAGGCTCATGCCCTGCATCACATACTGCCCGTCGTTGTTCACGACGAGATGAAAGGTTACAGGTGTGTTCGGCATGGCCGAGCTCGGTTCGCAGCTTACGCTTAAACCAGCCGCCCGCGTCAGCGCGCATATGCCAAGGCACAACGTCAGCATCAGCGCCGCGCCCCAAATCCTGCGTTTCAACATTCCAAATTTCATCTATATTTCTACCCCCGTCAACAAACTAGGATGAGTATCATAGTAACGCATCCTAATTATAAACGATGTGCAACCAGAATACCATAACAATTCCTTGAACAAATTGTGTCCTGCTACAGCGCTTCGCGCATATATGCTTCGCCCATGCGCGAAGGCGTACAGCGCCCATCCGTCTTATCCACCACCTCTGCGATCACGTCCGCCGCAGCCTCGGCGGGCACCATCGCGCGCAGGGTCACGTTTTCTCCAAAGTTCGTCTCGAGAATTTGACCACGCTCCCGAAGCAGCCCTTCTACGGCGCTGTAACGGCTATAATCCACCGTCAGGGACAATTCGGCGCCCGCGCGCACAGCGGCAAGCCCCGCCGCGTTGCACGCCTCGGCAGCCGCGCGGGAATACGCCCGCACCAAGCCGCCCGCGCCCAAGAGCACGCCGCCAAAGTAGCGCGTGACGACGAGCATCACGTTTACAACGTCCTTACCCAGCAGCACATCCATGATGGGTTTGCCCGCCGTGCCGCCCGGCTCCCCGTCGTCTGAAAAGCGCGCGACCGCGCCCGTTTCACCGATGCGATAGGCAAAGCAGTTGTGCGACGCATCCCAATGCTGCTTGCGGATACGCGCAAGAACAGCAAGCGCTTCCCCCTCGTCCTCGACGGGGAAGCACCTGCCAATAAAGCGGGATTTGTTGATGACAATCTCGATCTCCGCTT
>CAZNAL010000054.1:0-1984 GCA_964571055.1 uncultured Oscillospiraceae bacterium
CGGCGCGGCGGCTTTCTCATATACCGCGGCGCTTTTTTTCACAGAACATGCTATAATAATGAAAATCGGCAAATTCGGCGGCGTATGTGAGCCGCTTTGCCGTAGTCTGCGATTTTGAGGTGGAAACATGCGACGAAAAGACAGAGAAATCACCGATTTTAACGAACAGCTCGCGATCATCAAGCGATGCGACTCCTGCGTGCTCGCGCTGCATGACGAGGACTTCCCCTATGTCGTGCCGGTGAGCTTCGGTATGGCGGTGGAGGAAGGAACGCTCTATTTGTATTTTCATTGCGCGTCGCAGGGAAAGAAATTGGAGCTGCTTCAAAGGGACAACCGCGCGACCTTTGAGATGGACTGCGATCACGCCTTGCTGCTGAATCAAGAGAAAATGAGCTGCACCACGTCCTATTCCAGCGTGATCGGGCACGGCCTGATCACGGTGGTGGACGAAGAAGGCAAGTATGATGCGCTGCGCATCCTCATGCGGCAATACCATGCCGAGGATTTCGCGTTCAGCACGGACATGATGCGCTCGACGACCGTACTCAAAATGCGGGTGCTGGACATGACGGGCAAGAGGCGGAGCAGGGACTAGCGCGCTCTCTTTTTCGGGCGCAAATTAAGAGGACGTGGGAAGCGCGAACTGATAGAATCCCATACAAGGAGCAGGACGGATGGATTGGGTTGAACGACTGAACCGCACGATCAACTATATAGAGGAGAATCTCACGGGAGAGATCAAGCTTGACGAGATCGGCCGCATGGCGTGCTGCTCAAGCTATCACTACCAGCGGATGTTTGCCTACATCGCCGATGTGCCGCTTTCGGAGTATATCCGGCGGCGCAGGATGTCCAGAGCCGCCGTCGATCTCATCGACGGCGACAGCAGGGTGATCGACGTGGCGATGAAATATGGGTATGATTCTCCCACAGCGTTCAACCGGGCGTTCAGAAGCGTGCACGGGATCGCCCCCTCCGAGGTGAAAAAGTGTGGCAGCCTCAACGCGTATCCGCCCATCAGCTTCAAAATATCGATCAAAGGAGAACAGAAAATGGAGTATCGCATTGAAAAGAGAGACGCGTTCCGCATCGTCGGCGTAACGACGCCGCTCGCGCACGAGATGGAGGAAAACTTCAAGACCCTGCCGCTGTTTTGGCAGAAGGTGGCGTCGGACGGCACGATGGCAAAGCTTTGTACGCTGATGGACGGCCCCGTCATGGGGATGCTGGGTGTGAGCAGCTGCAATACCGCCGAAGACTGGAAATACTATATCGCCGTAGCGAGCACCCGGAAAGCGCCGGACGGTTTCGAGGAGTTTCAGATTCCCGCTGCGACGTGGGCGATCTTCCCCGAGAGTGGCGCAAGCACGAAAATTTCGGAGCTGGAAAAGAGGATACTTTCCGAGTGGCTGCCTTCCTCCGGTTATGAATACGCGAACGCGCCGGACATCGAGGTATACATCGATCCCAACCCGGAGGACGGGCGGTACGAGATTTGGATCCCCGTCGTCAAGAAGCAGGAAAGCGTGTAAGCGGCTGACCATACAGCAACGTCCCGCAAGGACAATTCTTCGGAGTTGTCCTTTTGTTTTTGTTTCCCGCGATGCGTTGCGCGCCTGCCCTCCGGGTTCGCGAGCGGATACGGGCGAATCGTCGAGGTTGTAAGAGCGCCCCCAAAACGGTAAAATACTCGTAGAGCGGCGGCTGGAAACGCCGTGCCGAGAGAGGGAGATGATGTTGGTGGTCTTGGGGGAAAAATTACAGGAAATGCGAAAAAGCAGGGACTTGACGCAAGAGCAGCTTGCACAGCGCCTGCATGTATCCAGAACGGCGATATCCAAATGGGAATCCGGCAGGGGATATCCGAGCATTGATTCGCTTCAAGAATTGTCCAAGTATTTTTCCGTATCGTTGGACGACTTGCTTTCCAATGAGGAGCTGCTCACGGTGGCGCAAGAGGACAGCAAGCAAAAGGTACGCA
>CAZNAL010000054.1:1994-12857 GCA_964571055.1 uncultured Oscillospiraceae bacterium
GGTATTCGGCTTGCTGGACGCGTCGGTCATCGCATTTCTTTTTCTTCCGCTCTTTGGCCAGCGTGTGGGCAGCGTCATCCAAAGCGTTTCGCTGCTTTCCCTCCGGCAAACGGAGGCGTATATTCGGATACCCTATTTTATCTTGATTATAAGCATGGCTTTGTGTGGGATACTGACGCTCGCGCTCCAAAGCTGCACGGAGCCGCTTTGGGTAAAATATAAAGGAAAGCTTTCCTTGGGATTGACGGCGGCGGCGACGCTCCTCTTTCTCATGAGCCTTCAGCCCTATGCCAGCATGTTCGCGTTTATCTTTCTAATGATTAAGGCGCTGATGCTGATCCAATGGAGCTGACACGATTCGTATCAGGCATGTGACGCAAGGATTCTTTGCGATACCTTCTTTGTCCGCTATATTTGTTACGGCGAAAGCCAAATGCAGGTATGGAAGGCGGATAGAACGATGAATAAAAACAATCGCGGGTATTTTTGCGCGGCGGGGCTCTTGTTCGTGCTGTTTCTGGCATGGACGGCGGCGATCCAATATGTGGACGTGCAGCCGATCGGTCCTGAAAACTCCTCCGTGGGATTTGCGTCCCTGAATGGATGCGTTCAAAATCTCACCGGGGTTCATATGCGGCTCTATGTCATTACGGATTGGCTGGGACTGGCGCCGCTGTTTACGGCGTTGGGCTTCGCTTTTCTCGGGCTGGCGCAGCTGATCCGAAGAAAGAGCCTGTGCAAGGTGGATTCCGATATTCTTGTGCTCGGCGGATTCTATGTTGTTGTGATGGCCGCGTATATCCTGTTTGAAGCCTTTTCGGTCAATTACCGGCCCGTACTGATAGGCGGACGCCTTGAAGCGTCGTATCCATCCTCAACAACGCTTTTGGTTCTGTGCGTTATGCCTACCGCGGCCATGCAGCTTCAACGGCGCGTCAAGCGGGAGGGAGTAAAACGCGTCGCCGTATATGCCATAGACGCTTTCACGGTTTTTATGGTGCTCGGCAGATTGATTTCGGGCGTACACTGGCTTACGGATATTGTGGGCGCTATGCTCTTAAGCGCGAGCTTGGTGACGCTGTACCATTCCGTCAATACGCGGATCGAACGGGTCAATTCAAAAAAGAGGATCTGATCCGACGGATGCGCCGCGCCTCATGAAAAAAGAGGCTGTTTCTCACCAAATAGCCGCAGAATAAAAGAAGCGGCAGCAGCGCAAGCACGGCGTCGTCCCGGCCGCCCGTCTCGGGTATGGAAGCGACGGCGCTTGTCGCTTCCGTTTGCGCGCCGCGAAGCAGCATAAACGGTGAAAGCTCGTTGACCGTAACGGTCGCTTTGCCGTTTTCGTCGATGCGCACGACATAGCGTTCGATTTTACCGGATTTGGTTTTGTGCAGCACCGTGAAGGTTTCGCCCGCGTAGCTTTTGCCGACGTGGAAGCTGACGCTTAGGGGGAAGCTTACGTTGCTGTAGTCGCCCGCGTTGACCTCATAGGCCGCAAATACGACGGCATGTTCTCCCGCCTGCGCGCGCAGATCCTTGTAATCCTCGTTTTGACTGGGCAGCGTCCGCCGCGTAAGCGAAACCTCCCTGCCGTTTGCGTCCGTCGCCTTTTCCACCACAACGGGATCGGCCAATGTGGAATCCGGAACGTCCGCCGGGGTGCTGCCGGGCAGATAGCGCACCTCAAACTGCATGGCGTCATTCGAGGCGGTGGAAAAGCGTAGCTCTACGCCGTCGCGTATCGGCAGCACGGTGGTAGTGTTAAGGTCGTAGTAATTTCCACCCCAGAAAGGCAATTTGCTGTCGTTGTTGTGGAACACCGGCATGATCGCGTAGGCGCCCTCGTGCGCGTTGAGCTCGTTTATATTCCAATACTTCCTGCATTTGCTCTCGTCGATACGCCAAAGCACAACGCCGCCGCTTTTTTGCACAATATCGTCGTAGCTGTAATATAAGCCGCGATCATATCCTGTGTTCCGTCTGTTTTCCAGTAAATAGTAAACGTCGGGGTCGGCGGTGTTGATCCGCCAAATCTTGTATGCGGAGGACGGCTCCGTGGCGTTTACGGTATACAGACCCGAGCAGTTGATCGTCTCAGGCGTGTAGAAGCCTAAAAACACCTTGTCAAACGGATCGAAATGCGTCGGCATGGAGCCGGGAAACGCGCCCGGGAGATGCCCCCAGTTTCCGCCGGCCATGACGCTTAGCGCGTCTACGTTCAAGGACATTTCGTACTGACCCTTAACATACAACGTGTTATAAAGATCCATCGTTCCAAGATCATGCCCAAGCTCGTGGCAAACCGTACCATACTGCATCTGCACAGGGGAAGTCCAGCCTCCGCCGCTCGAGAGCGCGCCGTTTGTGCATTCGCCTATAAGCGTATACTTGTAGACCCGTACGCCGTCTATCGTAAACGAGCCTTGCGTTCCCGTTTCGCCTTTTCTATCCGGCGTTAACAGATAGCAGTTGCTGCTCCAGCTGTGCGCCCATACCGCCGGTTTGCCCATGACGTCGTCCGAACCTTTGAAGGACGCTTCATACCCCGAATAGACCATGACAAAGGCTGCTTCCGTCGGCGAGATATAGCCGTCGCCGTTTCGGTCAAGCGAGGCAAGATCGATAGAATCCTGCGCGGCGATCATGCCGTAAAGGAACAGGGAGGACTCGTTGTAGATCGCGTAGTCCTGGCCGTCGGTTCCTCGATACAGCCCCGCCATAATGCCGTCGCCGTAAGTGAGATTGGCGGCGTCATTGCGCGCCCAGCGCGGCGCATTGATCGGCAGCTTCACGGTGATCACGCCGTCGTTGATATAGCCGCTGGACTCCACCATGGGCGTATACCGAAAAGTGCCGTTGGAAACCGTCGCGTAATAGTTGGCTACGCCGTCGTCGAATATGCGCTTGTGCCAAGCCGTATCGTCAAACGCGGGCTGCACGTCCTCGAACGCGAGATGGAGCACCAACAGCGGGCAGGTCGCCGCCTTTTCGGGCGCATCCAAGCCCACGCGCGCGTCCTCCCAGTTGAAATAACCCTTTGCGGCGTCCAGAGAACCGTCGCTGTTGATCCTTGTATAATAATCCTGCGGTATCTGCGTGGGCGCAGCCGGCAGGCCGGCCGCTTCTAAGACGTGCGCTCTGCTAAGCGTCTCATTCAGCGCTGTGAGCTTATTTCGAAAGTCGCTGCCGCCGGGTTTGACGCGCGTTTTAGCGTCTTCGCCTTCGGGCGCGTTCGCCGCATTGGCGCCCGTCAAGCGTTCGCCCAACGCGAACTGCCCGTTCTGTTCGCGCACGTAGTAATAATATCCGTTGTTGTTCACGAGCAGATAGCCTTCTACGTCCGTGCAGAAGCTAAAAAACTCGTCGCCGTAATTGCGAATGCTGACCTGTCTGCCCGTCGCGCGTTCCGTTACGGTGACGACGCCGTTGTACGCGGGACCTGCCAGCGCTGTTGCGGGCAGCAGCAGGCATAGGAAAAGGGTACAGATTTGCAGGGCATATGAAATACGGCTATGCTTCATAGAGGGCTCCTTTGTAGCGCTTTGCGGCTTTATACTCCTTATTACACCACATTTTCCCAAGAAAAGATAGTAGGATTCCCCAAACGCACGGACAGAAGCCGCGCAGGTATTGTCCGCGCGGCGCTTTCCCGCTCCGCTGTCTTTCTTCCCGGAGGCGGGCGCCGCACGCGTTTGCGTGTCGTAGCGCAGAGGTCTCGGTTGTGCTATACTGCCATACAAGAAGCTGCGCGCTTACGCGGCAAGCGAATGTGAAACGGAGCGACCGCTATGGAGATACGAAGGATTCGCGAAACGGACAGCAGAGCGGAAGTAAGCCGCGTCTATGAGGAAAGCTGGAAGCACGCCTACCGGGGCATCATCCCGCAGGCGTATTTAGACGCCATCCCGCAGGGACAGTGGGCGAAGAAGCCGGACGCGGACGGCATGCGTACGCTCGTCGTGACGGACGGCGGCCACATCGTAGGCACATCCAGCTTTTGCCGCTCGCGCTTTCAGGATACGGCGGATTTCGGCGAGATCGTCTCCATTTACTTTCTTCCCGCATATATGGGCAAGGGCTATGGCAAGCCGCTGCTCGACGCGGCGGTCGCAGAGCTTTCAAGCATGGGCTTTCGGGACGTGTTCCTTTGGGTGCTTGAAGAGAACGCCCGCGCGCGGCGCTTCTATGAAAAATGCGGCTTCCGCTGTGCGGACATATATATAAGCGACGAGATCGGCGGGGGGGCGCTGCGTGAGGTGCAATACCGAAAAAACATCTGCCAAGACGGAAAGATATGCAAGCGATGAGGTGCAGATCGCCTGCGGGCAGGCGCGCGGCTTCGGGATTCGAGATCGGCCATCGGCACGGCTTGCTTGCGCTTCGCACTGCGTTCGCGCGGCCTTCGACGCGATTTACAAAGTTGCCAAAGAGTTGCCAAAAGAATTGAAAGCCGAATTACTAAAGGAATAGGGCAAAACAAAAGAAGCCAGATAAAATCTAGCTTCTTTGCTTGGCGCGCCAAGCACAGTTGAATCCGAACATTCACTCTCAGCTGGCATTGCTTCCAGCAAATCATCCAGCCGCAGCGTCCTGCTGCCATCCTTATAGTTCCACGTGAACACAATCTTATCGTCAAAGAGAAAAACGGCGTTGATAAACACATCAATGATACGTTCCCGATAGGCAGGATCATCGATGCTACCATCACGAAATTGAGAAATGTACTCGATCACCTGCACTTCTGTAAACATGGGCTTGGCAATTTTCTCCTGTGCAATGGCGATCTCCAGCTCAGCCTTCGCATCGTCCAGTTCTTTCATGCGCTGCTGGGTATGCTCGTTAAAAACGCCTTGCTCAATGGCGCGGACGAAGTTATCAAGCTTCTTTTGTATATCTCGAAGCTGCACTTCCATGCCGGGCAATACGTTGTTTTCCATGCCTTGCAATTCTACCGCCTGTTTGGCTATCTGACGAATCACGCTGTCCTGAAGTACTGTATAAATGGTGGTATCCACAACAATGCGCTCGATCCATTCCTTGTTGACTGGCTTCTTTTTGCAGCCATGTCCCCGTTTGCGCTCGCCGCAGGAATAATAACGGTATACATTGCCGTGCGCCTTGCAGCTTTCCCCCACCATGGGGTAACCGCAATTCCCACAAAAC
Source organism: uncultured Oscillospiraceae bacterium (assembly GCA_964571055.1). Lineage (GTDB taxonomy): Bacteria > Bacillota > Clostridia > Christensenellales > CAG-138 > JAQVRG01. The sequence goes on from CAZNAL010000054.1 coordinate 7,161, forward strand.
AGCTTAGCGGTCAGCTCGTAGCGTTCCTCCGCCTTGGAGGCTGCGGCGGCATGCTTGTTCTTTTTCATGCGCGTCTGCACTTTTTCAAACGTCACTCTATCAACGATTGCAGGTATGCCGTCCTCCACCTCAATATCCCGCCATTTGTATATGCCAATGTATTTGCGATTTTTCAGGATACGGTGCAAAACACCGAAATCCATCTTTTTGCCTTTGAACGTGCGAAAGCCCTTAGCGTTGGCTGCGTCAACAACCTCTCGGGCGCTTTTTCCAGCCGCATACATTTCAAAAGCCATGCGGATGATGGGTGCGATAACGCTGTCAATCTCGTATTTTTGATTGTTCACGCTATATCCGACGGTCGGCGACCCGCCGGAATACATGCACTTCATCGCATTTTCCGTCATGCCCCGAATGACCTTTTGCGACAGATCTGCCGAGAAGTACTCTGCCATTCCTTCCAGCACGGTCTCCAATATGATACCCTCCGGTCCGTCGGCGATCTGCTCTTTGGCAGATATTAATTTAACGCCGTTCTGACGCAGCTTGACCTTATAAGTAGCAGAGTCGTATCGATTCCGAGCAAATCGATCCAGTTTCCAAACGATCACATACTCAAATTGCCGCTTGGCGCTGTCCTTAATCATTTGCTGGAACTGTGGGCGATTGTCTGTTTTCGCTGAAAGCGCACGGTCAGCGTAGATCGTAACAACATCCATATTGTTGCGCTCTGCAAACTCCCGGCATTCCCGCACCTGACCCTCGATGGATTCCTCCCGCTGATTCTCGCAGGAAAAGCGGGCGTAAATCACGGCTTTTGACATAGATAACACTCCTGTTTTTTAGACGTATTCGTGACGCATACTGTTTTCTGCCATGACGCAGTGCTGCGTTGACTGTGCTTGCGCACTGAGGTATCATCACCGTCGAAAATCCTTAGATTTTCGACACTTCATCAAGGTGCTATATCAAAGCCTGTGGCTTTGATGACCTTATACCTTATGGAAAGGACGTGATACCCGGCACCAAGCTCCGATACACCACCGATGAAATCCAAGCGATCGTAACGGGCACAGCCGCGGATGCAAAGCCACCCGAATTACCCAAGCAGGATATTGAATCCCTCGCAAGGGCGCTGCTCCCCTCACTCGAGAAGCGATATGCAACCAATTAGGACACTTCATCGCCGCGGCTCACCCCGCGGCGGTTTCACTTCCAGCCAAGCGCCAGCTGTATCAGAAACCGGAACACGCTTACGAACAGTGCAATGGCAAGTCTTGCCACTGACAGCAAAACCATCCCAACGATTCTCATACCCATGCCTCCTCACAGTTTTCGTGATATTACCATACATTCGCTGAAAAGTGTGGAGTGTTTGGAAATCAGTATGGATATTATATCGTAAAATATTGTATCTGTAAAGGACACGGTATTTGCATAATTGGGCTTGTGAAACCCATGGTAGCACGCTATAATATCTTTATAAGATATTATAGCGTGACAATTAGCCACTGTGAGGCCCGTGTCGGCTCGTTATACCACAATGGCACCGCAGACCTATATGGTAGGCAATGATGGCGCACAGAGCCAATGTGAGGGCGAGAAAGGTGCATGTTGCGCGGGACCGAATGATGAAATGTCAGAATAAGCGGTCACCTTGGACTTCCGACAACATTGTCGAAAGTCCAAAAGTTGACATCTGCGCTTTATAAAGTGGACCTTCGGCAACCTTGCCGAAAGTCCAAAAATGGTCGTGTGATCGGGAGATAACCTTCCGGCAATGTTGCCTAAAGGTTGTCGAAACAAATTTTCTGGCATCGGGAAAGCCACTTTGCGGCAGGACGTCGACGAAAACCGATTTTTCTGATATCTGAAAAACGGGAGAAAGTATCATCTTGAATCATAGCGGCAGTCGCACAGTTTTTTCTGATTTCTGAAAAAACTGTTCACGCTATGAAATATCGCTTTCGGCAAGGTTGCCAAAAGCGATTAGAAGGACAAAACGACTCAGGAAATCGGCTTCGGCAACCTTGCCAAAGCCGATATGAGTATCGGTGACCTTGCCGTATACCACAGAGCGGGTTCGGCAACCTTGCCGAACCCGCTCCTGAAAGGAGTTATCCATGACAGAACGCACTAAGCGCGTCACTACATTTTTGAACGAACAGGAATATACCATGCTGGAAAAGCAATGCGCTGACACGGGCATGAACCAATCGGCATATCTGCGCAGCCTTATCGGGAGCGGTAAGCCCACTGTTTCCCAGCCGGGTTATACAGAGCTTTTGCAGCATATCGCCGATCTGGACGGCGCGGTGTTTTCGCTTGCGGAAACGGCAAAGACAAATCCTGAGCTGCATCAGGAGGATATCGAGAGGCTGCTGTTCTTCATGGACAGCATTTGGAACAAGGTCAAGGGGAGCTTGTAATATGGCGTGGACGGCGATCAAGGCACTGAACTTCCGGCTGGATGTATCCGTCAATTATGTGCTGGATAAGGAAAAGACGGTACTGTATTCCGCTATCGGCTACGCGCTCAACAGCGATAAAACCGAGCAATCCTGTTTTGAAACGGGACACCTGTGCCGCCTTCGCCATGCCTACGAGGATATGACGGATACCAAGCGCCGGTACGGAAAAACGGACGGTATCCAAGGCTATCACATGGTGCAGTCCTTCGCACAAGGCGAGGTTACGCCGGAACAGGCCCATGCCATCGGCGTAGAATTTGCCAAGCATCTGCTGGGAAATGAATATGAAGCCGTCATCAGCACCCACTTGAATACCAACCATTACCACAATCATATCGTGTTCAATTCCGTCAGTTTGACAACGGGCAAAAAATACCGCAGCAACACAAAAACCTATTATACGCAAATACGTAGACTCTCCGATGATATCTGCCGGGAACAGGGATTGTCCATTATCGAGCCGTCAGAGAATGGCGTATCTAAACATTATGCTGAAATACTTGCCGAGCGGAATGGTCAGCCCACCATGCGCAGCCGCATCCGTGAGGATATCGAGGAAGTGATTGGCATGTGTGCCGTTCCCCGGCAGCTATATGAAATGCTGATGGACATGGGCTACGAATACGATGGCAGCGGCAAGCACGCCAAACTTCGGTTACCGAGCGGGCAACGGTTCATCCGTATCAACAGCCTTGGCCCCGGCTATACCGAGGACGACCTCAAAAAGCGTATCGCCTACCAATGGCCGACGATGAAAGACTATCGGGAGCAGCCGGAAGCCGAATACCATTATTACACGATTGAGAACAAGCCGCGTCCGGCAATCAAGCTCAAGGGGTTACGAGCGCTGTACTTCCATTATCTTTACCTCATAGGCGCTTTACCAAAAAATCACGGTCATAAGATGACGCGGGAGGAATACCTGATCCTGCGCAACGATATTCGGGAGTTGGATAAGCGCATCGCAATGAATGGGCATCTGATCAGAAACAATATCGCTACCCTGCCCGAACTGCATGAGCGGCGAGACGCGGTTAGCGCGAAGCTTCGTGAACTGACGTTGGAGCGCAAGCGGTATTACAATAATGATCCCGATTCCGAGCGCATACAGGAGCTGAACGATAGGATCAAACCGCTGCGGAAAGAGATACGCCTTTGCAACGACATTGAAGCGCACAGCGTTCAAATACGGGAACGGCTGCGGCAGGTGCGGGAGCTGAAAAAAGAGACGGAATACGAGCATAGACACAAGCGCAAACATAAACATGATATGGAGCGGTGATGCGGACAAATCGCGTGACTACTCGTCTCGAGGACAGCGGAGAAATCCGGCTTTTCATAGGGGCGCTGCAATGCGCAACTGATTTCGGCAAGGTTGCCGAAATCAGTTCCATCAAACGCAACATGTTATCCCATGATACTTGGAGCAACAAATCCGTTCCCGCAACTTTCGGATATATGCTCTCACCTTTGGTGGACTTTGTATGAATTCGTACAAGGTCCAAAATCGTCTGATATAGAGTTTGCGGTATTATTACCGACAATGACTTTTTGGTGAATTCACCTATAAGTTGCCGGAGCGAGGATTACAGTTTGCATGAGCGGGTTTTCTGACATCAGAAAACCTGCTTGTTGTGATGTAAACTACTCGCTGGGCGAGTGGGTTGGGAAAGCTTAAACGATGAAAAATCGTTTGCTAAATGCGGTCTCGCAAGTTTTACAATGCTGTTCGCAGATTGGGGATAGCTTTCTGCCCGCAGTGATGGTATTGTGTGTTGCTACAGGAGGGTAAGAATATGCGAAAGATTTTAGAAGACCTGTACCTTGGCAATATTGTGCCGAATGAAAGGTCGTCAAAGCGAAGCTTTGACATAGCTCCTTGATGAAATGCCGAATTTCTAAGGAAATTCGGTAGAAAGTGTTTATACGGGGAACACCGTTTGCCAAGACCATGGCAATCATCGATAAAAACGAAACTTATCTCAATACAGTACTGGAAGAAAAAGAGAAGGATGCCTTCGCTGCTTTTGTGGATGCGCAGTCTGAACTGAACGCGATTACTGGCAAAGAGGGCTTTGTGGACGGGTTTCGACTTGGCGTGCAGTTTGCGTTAGCCGCGCTATGTGACGATGATGGCGAACTAAAACCACTTTTGTAACCACGAAGTGGCAAGAATAGAGTGTACATATTTTTGTCGCAGGCGCCTACATAGGCGCCTGGCAACAGAATTTGTTGTGCGCAGCAGGCGCCTACGTAGGCGCCTGGCCTGGAAAATGACTAAAATGGTTGCCTGAACTGCAGCAAAAACGATGTGAGCATCAATTGAGCATCGTTTACAGCCAATTGCCTTAGAACGATAGGAGCGTGAGCATCAACTGAGCATCACATGTGAGCATCAGTATTTGGGGCTGCCCTGTATTTGTCGTCTGAGTGAGCATCACATGCGATGCTCACTCGCTGTAATACCAGTTCAAATTATAATATACCCCCGGTGACTATTGTGCTACCGGCAGGAGAAAAACCGAGCAAGCCAGTCTACCATTGTGCTACTGCCGTTTTTCAATCAAAGATTGGAAAAACCATGCGCCCAAAGGCTATGCCGCTTGGCAGCGTTGCACCCGTGTCCCTAATGGTCTCTTCTCCACGGCATAGGCCTACCTTCTCCGGGAACGGAAACACAAGCATAGCGCCACTACCGCTAGTGCGGCGCGCTATTTGGGGAGTGCCCCAAGCCCCCCCGGTTTTCATACGGTTATGTACAAATATACAAAAAACAGTTAATTACAGCTTCCCGCCGCATTTACTGCAAAACCGTGCGCCTGAAACTACGGGAGCGCCGCAGTTAGGGCAGAACTTTATCTGCCGAACAGCTTGATATGTCAGCGGCAGATCTTCATTCGGCGCGGTGTCGGACAGAAACAGCCAGTCGATGTCCTCTCCATCGTTGCATAAGCCGATGGCTCCGGCAGGCGATACCACATAAAAGCTGTCCTCGTCGATGGGGTCTTCACTATCGCTCATTTCGGCAAGCGCCAACAAGCCGGTTGCATCGTATCTGTCCTTGGAAGTGGCAAAGCTCCAGCTTCCACAGCGTGTGACGGCAAGCTCCGCCGCCTCCTGCATAGTGTTAAAGTTCTCCATTGCAGCGATCCTCCTTATTTGAATAACAGGTTATTACACCGCTTGCAGCGGTCATTTTGTATGGGGTTCATCATGGAGCAGACGT
>CAZNAL010000055.1:0-12614 GCA_964571055.1 uncultured Oscillospiraceae bacterium
CAGAGTGGCATTGATTCCTGCCAAAAGCCCCTGCGCCGCAGCTTCCTCATAGCCGGAGCTGCCGTTGAGCTGGCCCGCGAAAAAGAGGCCGGGTACGTCCTTGGCTTCCAAGCTGCTCTTTAGCTGCGTGCTGTCGATCACGTCGTATTCGATGGCGTAGCCCGGGCGCATGATCTCGCACTTTTCCATGCCCTCGATGGTGCGGAGCATCTCCACCTGTACGTCGTAGGGCAGGCTCGTGCTCATGCCCTGCACATACATTTCCTGCGTGCTCTTCCCCTCCGGCTCGATAAAGAGCTGATGGCGCTCCTTATCGGCAAAGCGCTTGATCTTATCCTCGATGGAGGGGCAGTAGCGCGTGCCGGTGCCCTTAACAAGGCCCGAATACATGGCGGAGCGCTCGATATTGTCGAGTACGATGCGGTGCGTGCGCTCGTTGGTGTAGGTAAGATAACAAAGCGACTGTTCGCGCGCTTCCTTCGGATCGGTCAAAAAGGAGAAATGCGGCGTGGGTACGTCGCCCTGCTGCGGCTGCATGCGCGAAAGCTCCAAGCTGCGCTTATGCACGCGCGGGGGCGTGCCCGTCTTGAAGCGGCGAAGCGGAAAGCCCAGTTCGGTAAGGGAGGCGGAAAGGTGCTCGCTTCGAAGCATGCCCGCGGGACCCGCTTCCTTGAGATAATCCCCCACGAGGATATGGCTTTTGAGATACACGCCCGTGCAAAGCACGGCGGCGCGGCAGGTATAGTAGGCGCCGCCCGTCACCGCGACGCCGGATACGCGCCCGTTTTGCGTGAGCACGCGTTCGCACTCGCCCATTTTGAGATCAAGCAGCGGCTCGTTTTCCAGCGCGCGCTTCATGCGCTCATGGTAACGCCGCTTGTCCGCCTGCGCGCGCAGGGACCACACGGCCGGGCCCTTGGCGGTATTGAGCATGCGAAGCTGCAAATAGACCTCGTCCGTCGCCAAGCCCATCTCGCCGCCCATCGCGTCCAGTTCCCGCACCAAATGCCCCTTGCTTGTGCCGCCCACGGCGGGATTGCAAGCCATAAGCCCGACAGAGTCAAGGTTGATGGTAAGGCAGAGCGTTTTTAGCCCCATGCGCGCGCAGCCAAGCGCCGCTTCAATGCCGGCGTGCCCCGCGCCCACGACGATCACGTCGTAATCGCCCGCAAAAAAACCCTTCACCCGTCCAATTCCCTCCAAATAAAACCTTACATATACGCTCTATGCATAGCGTAAAACCGCGACAAAGTACGAATGCCCTTTGTCGAAAGAAGCCTTACACATAATCTTACATGCAAGGCTTATTATAGCAAAAATGCTCCATGCTTTCCATGGGAAATTTAGGCGAATATTTCCCGTCCGTCATTTTCCGACGCAAAAAGTACGGAAAATATCCTCGATCACGCGCTCATCCACGGCGCTTCCCGTAATACCGCCCAAATAGAGCAGCGCTTCGCGCAGATCCGTGGCGGCGCAGTCCATATCGTCCGCCGCCTGCGCCTGCTCCACGGCTGCAAGCGCGCGTTTCAAAAGCGCGATATGCCGCGCGTTGGTCACAAGCGCCTCGCCATCGGGGCACACAAGCTGTGAAACGACGCTTCGAAGATAACCCAAGCCCTCGCCTGTCACGGCGCTTACGGACGCAACGCGCGTTTTGCGCGCATACTTTGGAAAGGAGCCGTCAAAAATCGATAGCACCGCCGGCAGATCGGCTTTGCAAAGAACGATGACATGCGGCTTCTTCTCCACGCTTGCAAGCAGCGCCTTCTCCGCAGGTAAAAGCGCGCGCGACGCGTCCAGCGCCACGAGCAGCAGATCCGCCTTTTCCGCCGTCTTCCGCGCCCGCTCCACGCCAATGCTCTCCACCGCGTCCGCGCTCTCGCGAAGCCCCGCCGTATCATATAGGCGCACGGGCACGCCGTCAAAATCCGCGTCGGCGTGCAAAACGTCCCGCGTCGTGCCGGGTATATCCGTTACGATCGCCATATCCTCCTGCAAAAGCGCGTTCAAGAGCGAGGATTTGCCCACATTGGGCGCGCCCATGATCACGACCTTCGCACCCTCCCGAAGCACGCGGTTTCGAACGCCGTTCTCCGCAAGCGCGCGGATGCTCGTCTCCGCTTCTCTGAGCAGCGTAGGAAGCGCTTGTGTTACGTCCTCCTCCACCTCGTCGGGATAATCGATCGCGGCGTCCAGCGCCGTAAGCGCTTCGCGAAGGCCTTGCTCCACCTGAAGAATGCGCCCTTCCAGCCCGCCGCAAAGCTGTTCCACAGCGGCGTTCGCGGCGCGGCGCGTCTGCGCGTTGATCACGTCCATCACGGCCTCCGCCTTGGAAAGATCGGTTTTGCCGTTCAAAAAGGCGCGCTGCGTAAACTCGCCGGGCTGCGCCGCGCGAAGCCCCAGCGCGGAAAGGCAGGAAAGCGCCGCCTTCACCACGGCCTGTCCGCCGTGGAGATAGAATTCCGCCATATCCTCGCCCGTATAGCTGTGCGGCGCTTCAAAAAACGCGGCCATACACGCGTCGATGGTTTCGCCCGCCGCGTTACAGAGCCGTCCGTATGTCATGCGGCGCGGCTCCATTTTTTTTGCGGAAAAGACTTCCGAAAGCGCACGCACGGTATCTGGGCCGCTTACGCGCACCACGCATAAAGCGCCGCCCGGCGGCGTAGCGGGCGCAAAGACGGTGTCGGCCATATTCGCTCCTTTCAAAGAAACAGCGTACTGTTTCTTTTTCCCTTAAGGCCAATTCGTCCGCATCGGCTTTGCCGGTGCGGACGTTTGTAAATCCGAAGGATTTCATACCTTTGGGTTTGCCGCGGCCGTGAGCACAGTGAACAGCGGCAAAGCCGGTTTTACGAAGCCTATCTTCCTTTCGGCTCCACGACGACCCTTCTGTAGGGTTCCTCGCCCTCGCTGTGCGTGGTGACGTAAGGATTTTGCTGCAGCGTCGCGTGCAGTACGCGCCGTTCGTAGGGATTCATGGGTTCAAGCGTCCGCGCGCGCCCCGTGGCCTTGACCTGCGACGCGACCTTTCTCGCTAAGCGGATCAGCGTATCCTCCCGCTTATCCCGATACCCTTCCGTATCGATGGTAACGCGTGTATAGCCCTTTTCCTTGCGGGTGCGGTTGACGTGCAGCGAGGTAAGATACTGCAACGCGTCCAGCGTTTCGCCCCGGTGACCGATGAGCACGCCCATGTGCTCCGCGTTGATGCGAAGGCGCATGAGGGCGATATCCTCCTCCTCCTGGTAGGCGACGTTTGCGAGCACCTCGGCGTCTGCCATGCCCATCTTTTCGAGAAGGCCCTTCAAAAAGATCGCGCCGTCGCAGCTTTTCGCGGCTTCCGTCGTGTACTCGATCTGCTCGCGCGGGATGGGCGCGAAGGTCTCCTCCTCGCGGCGCGGGCGGTCGTTTCTGCGCCCGATCACATATTCGCCGCGGCTGTTGAGCCTGTCCCCGTTTTCGTCCGTTGTTGGGCGCTCCGCGCGCGGCGCGCGGTCATTTTGCGGCCTGTCGTCCCGGCGCGGGCGGTCGTCCCGGCGGGGTCGTCTTTCTCTGGGGAGCTTAGCGCGCTCCTCGCGGCGCTGTTTGGCTTCCTCCGTCAAGTATTCGGGCAATACGATGCTTTCCGGCTCGCGCTCGATCAGCCGCACGATAGCGGGCTTGGCGCCAAAGCCCAACACGCCCTTGCTCTCCTGCTGCAAAATCTCAATATCCACCTCGTCGATGGAGATCTCCAGCTCATGAAGGCCGTTAAAGATGGCTTCGTCTATCGATTTTCCCGTTGCGTCTATCGTTCTCATGCTTTCTTATCCTCCTCGGCAGCGGCGTTGATTTTGAATACCTTGTTGATCACAAGCGTTACGATTACGGACAGCGCGCTGCTGATCACCCAGTAAACGGAGAACGCGGCGCTTGCCTGTAAGCACGCGACGAAGAACATCACGGGCATCATGTACATCATGACCTTGCTGGTGGTCTGCGCTTGGTCGTTGGCGGCCTTGGGCTGCCCGCGCATGGATACCCACGAGGACAAAAGACCCAGCGCGCCCGCGAGCACGGGGAGAATAAACCAGCCGTTGTTTAATCCCGCGTACATGTCCACGCAGGGCTGCAATACGTTGTTGTAGGCGGCGATGGCTTCGGGTGTCTGCAGGAAGGTGTGGAGCACCTCGCCGTTGGCGCCCGTGCCGGATACGACGGCAAGCCCCATATCGATGAGCTTCTGCCACACCTCGGGATGCTTATCGAGGAAGATCAGCTTATCGAGGTTCTTGGTGGCAAGAAACTGCGCCGCGTCCTGAATGACGGGCGACATGCCGTTATCCGGCTGCCAGATGTTGTGCACCCAAAGAAATTTGCAGGAGGCGAACAGCTCCGCGGGATCGTCGCTGATCAAAAGCTGGATCACATGTTCGTAGCCCCACGCGCGGAACGCGTAAATAAAGCAGAAGAAGATGGGCATGGTGATAAGGATGGGTAGGCAGCTTCCGAACATGCTGACCCCTTCCTTTTTCATGAGCTTGGTCTGCTCCTGCTGGAGCTTTTGCGGGTTGTTTTTGTAACGCTCCTGCAAGCGCTGGATCTGCGGCTGGATGCGCGCCATGCCGGCGCTGGATTTCCGCGTTTTAATATCGGAAAATACGGTGATCAAACGGATGAGAAGGGTGGAAATGAGGATGGTGATGACGACGTCGCCCACATTGCTGTAGACCCATTGCATACCAAGCAAAAACCACTTTGTTAAAAAGAAGGAATTCGTCATGCTTTCGTTATGCTCTCTTTCTTATTTGTGAAGGGGAAGGAAAAGGTTTCGGGCACGGGATCGTAGCCGCCGCGTGAAAAGGGGTTGCAGCGAAGCACCCGCCACGCCGCCAAAAGGCTTCCGCGCAGCGCGCCGAAGCGGTCGATCGCCTGCAGGGCGTAGCGCGAGCAGGTGGGCGTATAGCGGCAGCACCCCGGGTGCAGGCCGGAGATGTAAGTTTGGTATCCTTGAATCAACGATAAAAGGAACCGCTTCCCGATGTCCTTCATCTATTCTTTCCCTTGATCCTCTTGGATAAGAAGATCCGCCTTGCGCAACAGCTTGCGCATGGCTTTGCCAATGTCCAGAAAATCCGCGTGCACAACCGGCTCTCGAGCAATGAAGATAAGGTCGTATCCTTTTTTCACGCACGGTATCAACGGGGTGAAAGATTCCCTCAACCGGCGTTTGACGCGATTGCGCACCACGCTGTTGCCCAGCTTCTTGGAAACGGATAACCCCACATGCAAACTTTTTTCGCGGGACCGGGCGTATACGAGCACCATATGGTGACCGGGCACGGATTTGCCCTTCCGGTATACCCGGCGGAAATTTTTATTCCGCTTCAGTGAATAACAGCGTTTCAATACTTTCGTGCTTCTGCCGCAGGATACTTGCGGCGTTCGTCTCTTCGGTTTCTCCGCATAAGCGAAAAACGCAGGGCAAACGTCATTTGCCCTGCCTTGCTTCTTTTCTTATGCCGAGAGCTGCTTACGGCCCTTAAGCCGCCTGCGCGCCAACACGTTCCGGCCGTTCTTGGTCTTCATACGGGCACGGAAGCCGTGAACCTTCTTACGCTGCCTCTTTTTAGGCTGATAAGTTTGCCACATGGGGATTGCACCTCTTTCCTATAGCGTATTTATGATAGGGCGACCTTGTGGAGGTCAGCCCTCACAGGTCATCGTTACGCTTCTGCCGGCCTTCGCCCGCAAAAACATCCGCAGTAGATTATAATCGAGAATCGCCCCAAATGTCAAGGAAAAGCGGATGTAATTTTATAGCGCGCAAGCTATATCGTTAATCTTTGCTTATACCCACAACATGTGGTGCAGGAAAAATTCTCCTTCTACAATTTCACGGCTTCTGTCTCTTGTCACGATTCGCGCGATTTGTTATTCTAATAACGTACGATTGTATATAGATGGTGTATGGAAGGGTGGTCACAACGATATGAATACAGCGCTTGCTATTTGGGAAAAGTCCAAGCCCTCGCTCTCGCAGTCCATGACGGAGGTAAGCTACAACACTTGGATATCGCCGCTTTCTCCCGTCATCATCGATAACAACACATTGATTTTACAAACGGGCGCGGGTATAGCGAAAAAGACCCTGCAATCCGTCTTTGGCGATACGATTCAAAAGTGCATCAACGATACCAACGGGACGGATCTATCCCTTCTTTTTATAGACCCCGAAGAGAGGCGCACCTATATCAGCGAAGAGGAGGAGATGGACAGGGATCGCAATTTCCTGTTGAATCCCCGCTACACCTTCAGCAATTTTGTCATAGGCTCCTCCAACAACTTTGCGCACGCAGCTTCCATGGCCGTGGCGGACAGCCCCTCCTCCGCCTACAATCCCCTTTTCATCTACGGCGGCGTGGGCTTGGGGAAAACGCATCTGATGCACGCCGTGGGCAACCGCATCACGGAGCGTCATCCGGACATGAACATCGTATACGTCACAAGCGAGACCTTCACGTATGAACTCATCGAAGCCATCGGCGCCAATTCCATGACGCAGTTTCGCAACAAGTACCGCAAAGCGGACGTGCTGATGGTGGACGATATTCAGTTTATCGCGGGCAAAAAGCAGACGCAGGAGGAATTCTTTAATACCTTTGAGGCGCTGCACACCGCGGGCAAGCAGATCATCCTGAATTCCGACCGTCCGCCCATGGAGCTTTCCACCCTGGAGGAGCGTTTGCGCTCCCGCTTTGAGGGCGGCTTGATCGCGGATATTCAGCCGCCGGATCTTGAAACGCGTATCGCTATATTAAAAATGAAAGCGCATCAGGAAAATATAGAGGTCGCGGAAAACGTGCTGATGTTTATCGCCGAGAAGGTCAATTCCAATATCCGTCAGCTGGAGGGCTGTTTTAACCGCGTCATCGCATATTCGCAGTTTACGAAAAAGAAGATCGATATGGAAATGGCAAGCTCCGTCCTCAAGGGCGTGATACCGGGATATGAACCCAAGATACTCTCCATCGAGGATATTCAAAAAACCGTGGCGGAATATTATAATGTGGACGTTTCCTCCATGCTCTCCCAGCGCCGCACGATGGATATCACCTATCCAAGGCAGGTCGCCATGTACCTATGCAAAAACATGATGGAGATTTCACTCAAGGACATCGGCCGTAAATTCGGCAACCGGGATCATACGACGGTGATGAACGCCTGCACGAAAATAGAAAAAAATATTAAGGAAGACAGCAATTTGTCCTCCACGCTGCACGATCTTGAAATGCGCATTCGGAACGAGCACGAGTAACGCTTTATACTTTCACACAATTTGTGGATTACAGCGGTGGATTGTGATAGTTTTTCATGTGCAGATGGTGTATAATTAGGAGGATGTGGAAAAAAACATACCTTTCACCGCATTTGCAAACAGGCTTTTCCCCCTCCGTTTTTCATGCCTACATTACGAAAAGTATGCTTATCCATCTTTTCCACACATACTACTGTTACAACAACTAAAATAAAATCTATACAGAGCTATTTTATGTTGTGGATACATTTTTAGAAAGAAGGATGCTGCCCTATGCGTTTTTCCATGAAGCAAAAAGACCTCGATGCGGCGATCAGAACCGTCACCAAGGCGCTCTCCGCCCATACCGCCGTCGCCATATTGGAAGGTATTTATGTGGAAGCCATCGGTAACGAAGTGCTTTTCCGCTGTACCGATCTTTCCTTGCAGGTTGAAACCATCATCAGCGCCGATGTTGAGGAGGATGGCGGCATCGTGCTTCCGGGCAGGCTTTTTAACGAGATGGTCAACAAGATGGACGGGGAGATATTCTCCATCCGTACGGAAAAGAATACGGCCATCATCGAATGCGGACGCTCCAAATTCAGCGTGCAGGGCGAAAGGATCGAGGATTATCATACCATGCCCGCCGTTAAAAAAGAGGTCTCCATCAAAATCAGCATGAAGACCTTCAAGGAAATGATCGGGCAAAGCATTTTCGCGACCGCACAGGATGAAAGCAAGCCCATTCTTACGGGCGTATTGGTGGAGATCACGGAGGACGCCATCAATATGGTGGCGCTGGACGGCTACAGGCTGGCCATGATCAAGAGAAGCATCGAGGAGGGGCAGGAAAAGAACGTGGTCGTGCCCGCAAAATCCTTGGTGGAGATCAACAAGATACTTCTTGACGAGGATACGATCATCAATATTACCTTTTCCCGCACGCATGTGCTCATCGATATGGGCTATACCAAGATCACCACGCGCTTATTGGACGGCGAATTCATCAAATACAGGCAGATACTGCCTACGGATCATTCGCTGCGCGTGCGCGTGAACCGCGCGGAGCTGTTGACCACCATCGACCGCGTGGGTCTTATTGCGCGCGAGGGAAAAAGCAATCTCGTCAAATTCAGCTTTGAAAGGGAAAGCTTAGAGATCAGCGCGGATTCGCAAATCGGCAAGGCCAATGAAATCATCGAGGTGCAAAGCATGGGCGAGCTTTTGCAGATCGCCTTTAACGCTAAGTTCTTTATCGATGTGCTGCGCGCGTTGAGCGACGAATACATCTATCTTGATATGAGTACGAATCTTAGCCCCTGCGTGGTGCGCCCCGTAGAGGGAGAAGCGTATTATTATCTCATATTGCCCGTGCGGATGTTTTCGTAAAAAGCCTCCTTCTTATCGAAAAAGGTCAAATGACCTTTTTCGATGGTTACAATTTACAACTCTTCACTTCGTTTACGGGCGTTGTAAATTGCAGAGAAATTCAAGGGGATGCGATCCCTTGACAATCCCAAAGAATACGACACTGGACAGCTTCGGCTGTCCTTTTCCATGCAAAAATGCATTCGTTTCTTCTATAATAATTAAACAAACATTGAAAATAAGCCCTTTTTATGCTATACTTCATATGTGGAAATACGGCGTTTGAAATTGCATCAATATCGCAGCTATGAAACTCTTTCCCTATCCCCCGCTCCCGGCGTTAATGTGATCGTGGGCGAAAACGCGCAGGGGAAGACGAACGCGATAGAGGCCGTATTTTTATGCGCCCTGGGAAGAAGTCACCGCACCGGCAGGGACGCGGAGCTGATCGCGCGCGGCTGCGCGGGCGCCTATGTGGGGCTTGCGTTTGAGCGCGGCGAGGGCTTGCACGAAATCGAATTCAAGCTTCGCGAGGGCGAACGCAGGCAAATCTATATCGATAAGCAGGCGATCACGCGCTCGGCGGAACTGATGGGGCAGCTCAATGTCGTGATGTTCAGCCCCGAGGATCTCTCCTTGATCAAGGGCGGGCCCGCGGAGCGGCGGCGGTTTTTGGATATGGAGCTATCGCAGCTCTACCCCGCGTACTACCGCGCGCTGCAGCAATATAACGCCGTGCTGCGGCAGCGAAACGCGCTTCTGAAAAGCGATACGGCGGGGCTGGACGCTCTCTCCCTGTGGGATGAGCAGCTAAGCCGGTACGGAGCGTTTATCATGGAAAAACGCTCCGCATTTTCAGAACAGCTACAGACCTATGTGCGCGCGCTGCACAGCGCCGTGACGAACGGGCGCGAAACGCTCTGTATCGCCTATGCGCCGCATATAGAAATGGAAGAAAAAGGGTATCCTTTGATTGGAAGGCTCATGGATGCGCTCGCGCGCTGCGCCAACGAGGATCTAAGGCGCGGCTTCACCTCGGTAGGGCCGCACCGGGACGATCTTTCCGTTTCCATCAACGGGGAGGAAACGCGCGTGTTCGGCTCCCAAGGGCAGCAGCGTACGGCGGCGCTCTCCCTCAAGCTCTCGCAGATCGAGCTTCTGCGCGCGGAGACGGGCGAAAACCCCGTGCTGCTGTTGGACGACGTTTTATCCGAGCTTGACGATATGCGCGGCAGACTCCTCTTGGAAGCGCTTCGCGCCTGCCAAAGCTTCATCACCTGCACGAGCCTCGCGGGGCTTACGCGGGCGGGGCTGACGGACTATACCGCGTGGCGTTGCGCCGGGGGAACGATATTGCCTTATGAAGAAAGCGGAGTGTAAATGTTTTTAGGCGGAGACAGATTCGTGCTGGACGAAGATATACTCGCGGTGCTTCCCAAAAGCACCACGACGGAATCCAAGGATACGCGCCGCGCCGTCAGCCACGCGATCGGCACGGGCAGGATCCAGGCGGTAGAGGGCGTCGAAAAAACGCTCGTGCTGTGCGAAAAAAACGAACGGTATCAGGTCTACGCATCCCCTATCTCGTCGGAGCGGCTTTGCGCGCGAAACGACGGCGGGGACGGCGGACAAAAATAAAGCGCCGCGAAGCGCGCGGCGTAACAAAGGAAAAGGGATAAAGAAGGCTGTATGGAAGAAAACATCAACGATCTGAACCAACCCAAAACGGAGGGCGCGGAATATAACGCCAACCAGATACAGGTGCTGGAGGGACTGGAGGCGGTGCGCCGCCGTCCCGGCATGTACATAGGCTCCACGGACGTGCGGGGCTTAAATCACCTTGTCAAGGAGCTGGTGGATAATTCCATCGACGAAGCGCTCGCGGGCTACTGCGACCATATCGAGATCACCATCCATGCGGACAATTCGCTCACCGAAACGGACAGCGGCCGCGGCATCCCTGTGGATTATCACGAGAAGATGAAAAAAAGCGCGCTGGAGGTCGCCCTTACCGTGCTGCACGCGGGCGGCAAGTTCGGCGGCTCGGGCTACAAGGTGTCGGGCGGGCTGCATGGCGTGGGCTTGTCCGTCGTGAACGCGCTTGCGGAATGGCTGCACGTCGAGGTGCGCCGCGACGGCAAGGTGTACGAGCAGGAATACGCCTACGGCAAGCCTAAGTGCGACGTGCACGTTTCCCGCGCATGCGAGGAGGGCGAAACCGGCACCTCCATCACCTATATGGCGGACAAGGGCGTGTTCGATGAGGTGAACTACGATTTCGACGCCATGTGCGAGCGCATGCGCGAGCTTGCGTTTTTGAACAAGGGCATCCGCATCACCATCACGGACGAGCGCGACGATAAAAAGAAAAGCTACCGCTACGAGGGCGGCATCATCTCCTTTGTGGAGCATATCAACAAGAACAAGGACCCGCTGCACAATCCTCCCATCTATTTCGAGGCGTCCAAAAACGACCCTGAAAAGCAGGAGGTCGCGACCGTCGAGGTGGCGATGCAGTATAACGACGGGTACGCGGAAAACGTGTTCACCTTCGCCAACAACATCAACACCGTGGACGGCGGCGCGCATCTGGTGGGCTTTCGCACGGCGCTCACCCGCGTCATCAACGATTACGCACGCAAAAAGGGCATCTTGAAGGACAGCGACACGAACCTTTCGGGCGAGGACGTGCGAGAAGGGCTTTCCGCCATCGTGAGCGTCAAGCTTCCCGAGCCGCAGTTCGAGGGGCAGACCAAAACCAAGCTCGGCAACGCCTACATCCGCGTTTTGACGGACAACACCGTCGGCCGGGGCTTGAGCGAATTTTTGGAGGAGAACCCGCAGGTCGCGCGCGTCATCATCGATAAGTGCCTCATGGCGAGCCGCGCCCGCGACGCCGCAAGAAAGGCGCGGGAGCTTACGCGCAGAAAGACGGCGCTTGATTCCACCTCCCTTCCCGGCAAGCTTGCCGATTGCAACCAGTCCGACCCCGCCGTATGCGAGATCTTTTTGGTCGAGGGCGACAGCGCCGGCGGCAGCGCCAAGCAGGGGCGCGACCCGGATTTTCAGGCGATCCTGCCGCTGCGCGGCAAGATATTGAACGTGGAGAAAACGCGGCTTGACCGCGTGCTTGCAAACGAGGAGATACGTGCCATGATCACGGCGTTCGGCGGCGGCATCGATTCGGATTTTGACGTATCCAAGCTGCGCTATCACAAGATCGTCTGCATGACGGATGCGGATGTGGACGGCAGCCATATCCGTATCCTGATGCTCACCTTCTTCTACCGGCACATGCGCCCGCTTATCGACGAGGGGTATGTCTACGTCGCGCAGCCGCCGCTTTATAAGATCACGCGCGGAAAGGGCGTGTGGTACGCCTATTCCGACGAGGAGCTCAACGCCATCCTTTCGGACATCGGGCGCGATCCCAAGCCTGCCATCCAGCGCTACAAGGGCCTTGGCGAAATGAACCCTGACCAGCTTTGGGAAACCACGATGGACCCGGATAACCGCATCATGCTGCGCGTGTCGCTGGACGACGCGATGCGCGCGGACGAGATATTCACCGTGCTCATGGGCGACAAGGTGGAGCCAAGGCGCGAGTTCATCGAGCAGAATTCGAAACTGGTCGCGGCAGTGGACTTGGATGTGTAAAGGCAAAGCCTTTTCGCGCAAAGTCGTCAGACTTTGCGCGAGGTTACACGGTTTGCTGTGCGCTTTGCGCACGGGCGCAAACCGCGCAGGGAAAGGACACATGGTCCAATCCGTTCGACCGGCAAAGCCGGTCGAGCCGGAATCAACTTCCGAGGGGCACGCCCCCCGAACCCCCGGATACTATCGAAAATAATACTTGAGGAAAATTATGTTTGAGAACGAAGTAAACCCGAGAATCAAGCCGCTGGATCTGGAAACGGAGATGAAGCGAAGCTTCATATCCTACGCCATGGCGGTCATCATC
>CAZNAL010000056.1:0-12509 GCA_964571055.1 uncultured Oscillospiraceae bacterium
ATCGATCACGCGATACTTGCGCCTTGCGCCGCCGCCGCGATGCCGCACGGTGATGCGGCCCTGGTTGTTACGGCCGCCGTTTCCGCGCTTGTCCTCAAGCAAGGACTTCTCGGGCGTGGTGCAGGTGATCTCCTCATAGGCGGAAACCGTCATAAAGCGCTGACCCGGGGTTGTGGGTTTGATCTTTCTGATAGCCATGGTCTGCCTCCTTACTGGGCGATGTTGTCGAAGAACTCGATGCCCTTGGAATCCGTCTTCAACTTCACATACGCCTTCTTGGTGGAAGCACGGCGGCCTTCGTGCGCGCCCTGCCTCTTCATCTTGCCGAGACGGTTGACCGTATGCACGGTTTCAACCTTCACGCCGTCAAAGATCGTTTCGATCGCCTGACGGATCTCGGTCTTGTTCGCATTCTTATCCACGATGAAGGTATAGACCTTCTGGGGCAGATAATCATAGCTCTTCTCGGTGAGTACCGGTTTGATGATGATGTCATGCGGATTCGTCATCAGGAATACACCTCCTCGATCTTGGCAAGCGAATCCTTGGTCAGGATCAGCGTGTCATACTTGAGTAATTCGTAAACGTTGAGCGTGCCGACGAGCGTGGTCTTTACGTTAGGGATGTTGCCGGCCGCGCGCTCTACGATCTCGTCCTTCTCGGGCAGAACGATGAGGGCTTTTTCGACCTTGACCGCGTCGAGCACCTTGATCATCTGCTTGGTCTTGGCCGCTTCGATGTCCAGCGCGTCGAATACGACGAGCGTCTCGCTTTGCACCTTGCTGCTAAGCGCGCTCTTGAGCGCCAAACGCTTGACCTTCTTGTTTACGCTCATGTGATAATCGCGGGGCTTGGGCGCAAACACGATGCCGCCGTGCGTCCACTGGGGAGAGCGGGTGGAACCCTGACGGGCGCGGCCGCTGCCCTTTTGACGCCAAGGCTTGATGCCGCCGCCGCTGACTTCCGCGCGGGTGAGGGAGCTTTGGGTACCCTGCCGCTGGTTCGCCAGATACGCGGTCACGCAGGCGTGCATGGCGGACTCGTTGACCTCTACGCCGAAGATGTCGGCATTGAGCTCGATCTCGCCGACCTTCTCGCCGG
Source organism: uncultured Oscillospiraceae bacterium (assembly GCA_964571055.1). Classification (GTDB taxonomy): domain Bacteria; phylum Bacillota; class Clostridia; order Christensenellales; family CAG-138; genus JAQVRG01. Next base: position 1,102 of record CAZNAL010000056.1, read on the forward strand.
CTATGCTGTAAACTGCCACTTTGGGCGCTTTTTCTGTAGCCATCTCTGCTTATCCTCCTTACTTCACGGTTTCCTTGACCATGACCAAACCGCCCTTGGCGCCGGGGATAGCGCCCTTGATGAGGAGCAGGTTTCGCGCCGCATCCACGCGCGCCACTTCGAGGTTCTGTACGCTTACGCGCTCAAAGCCCATGTGGCCGGGAAGATGCTTGGTCTTGAAGACCTCGCCGGGGTATGTGCAAGCGCCCATGGAGCCTGCCACACGATAGGAATGCGAGCCGTGGGTCTTGCGGCCGCGCGCCTGATTCCAACGCTTGATGTTGCCGGCAAAGCCCTTGCCCTTGCTGACGCCGACCACGTCCACGCGGTCGCCGTTTTCAAACACGTCAGCCTTGATCTCGCTGCCCACTTCGTAGGAAGCGGCGTCGTCCAGCTTGAACTCGCGCACATAGCGGTACGCGCCGACGCCGGCCTTCTTCAGATGGCCAAGCTGGGGCTTGGTGATGAGCTTCTCACGGACGGGCTTAAAGGCGACCTGTACAGCCTCATAGCCGTCGCGCTCCTGATTCTTGACCTGCACGACGGGGCAGGGACCTGCCAAAACCACGGTCACGGGGATCATGGTGCCGTCTTCTCTGAACATCTGGGTCATGCCGACCTTGGTGCCCAATATCGCTTTCTTCATCTTCTACACCTCCGGTCTTACAGCTTGATCTCGATGTCGACGCCGGCGGGCAGATCGAGCTTCATCAGCGCATCCACGGTTTTGGCGGAAGGCTGGAGAATGTCGATCAGGCGCTTATGGGTACGCATCTCAAACTGTTCTCTGCTGTCTTTGTACTTATGCGGCGAACGGAGGATCGTAACGATCTCCTTTTCCGTCGGCAGGGGGATGGGGCCTGAAACGTGCGCCCCGGTGCGCTTGGCCGTGTCCACGATCTTTTCGGCGCTCTGGTCGATCAGATTGTGCTCATAAGCCTTGAGCTTGATACGGATCTTCTGATTTGCCATATTATTGTCTCCTCCTTTAAGTATCGGGCAGTACACGCAGCCGAGTGTTTCATTCTAAAAACGTTTGGCCGGGCCTTTGCCCGTTGCCCTATGTTTGGGCGCCTTGCGGAAATTACCCGGATGGCATCACCGGCAACCTCCCGCGAGGACTTGCGTGGTGCGTGGGCACACGAAAACCGCGCCCACGCGCGCAACGTAGGTAATGATACACGATTTAGCAAGGTATTGCAAGGGTTTTTTGAAAAATCGGCCGACTTTTTTATATATAATTTCGATGTACACGCTTCCGCGTGTTTCAATGCTCTTTTAAAAGGTATTTTAGCACGAACAGCGAGGCGATTGCAAGCAAAAGGGATTGTCAAGGGCGTCGCCCCTTGACTTTGTTCCGGCTCCGGCGGCGTGTGCTTCCTCCCGGAGGCTTTCATCGCGAGCGGCGACATGCGCGCCGCGAGCGGAAGCCCTTGCGCAGCAAGGCTTTCTTTGCGCTTTGCAACGACCGTGAACATGCGCTTTGCGCTTGTGAACAGTTGCAAAGTGTAAGCAACGACAAAGGTCGAATGACCTTTGTCGATAAAAAAATCGGCCAAGGTCATGCGACCTTGGCCGAAATGCGCAAGCATTTAAGCTATATAGCTGCTGAGGATATAGCCGGTGGTGCCCGCGTAGGTCACCTTGGTGTAAGCGCCGGCCGTCTCGATGATGCTCACGGTGGAGCCCTTTGTGACCTTCGCGATCCTCTCCGAGGAGGAGGACGCGGATTCGCGCAGGCTCACCCAGTTCTGACAATTCTCCACGGTGCCGGTCTTTTTGACCGTCACGCCGTTAGGGGATACGGCAAGCTTGGTCTCATCCGAGAAGGGGATCACGGTAGCGTCGCTTGCGACCATGACGCTGGCGGTGGGGATATAACCCGTATAGGTGCCGACGCGCACATAGTAGAAGCCGCTGGTGGTCTGCGATATGATGCTGACCGTGCCCGCGTTGGAAACGCGCCCGAGCGCCGTGCTCGTGGTGCTGTCCGAAGCGTAGATGGTCGCGCCGATGGATACCGTGCCGTAGGTCGCAACGTTGCCGATGGTCGCGGTGTTGGTGATGGTGGCGTTGGGGGTGGAGGCAAAGGCCGTCGTGGGGATAAAGCCGTAGAGGCCATCCACCATGACGTAGTAGTATCCGTTATAGGTGGAGGAAATGACGCCCACGGAGCGGCTGGCCGCCACGGTGGCAAGCGTGCCGCTTGCGGTGTTGGATTCCTTATAAAGCGGCGTCGCGTACTGCGTCATAAGGTAGTAAGCAACGGTCGTGTTGAGAGGCGCGCTGCCGTTTGTGCAGGCGGAGGTGAGGATATAGCCCGTGTAGCCGGCGTATACGGCGCGATAGAAGCTGCCGGTGGTGGAGATGACGCCCACGCTCGCCCCGGAAGGAATCGTGGTATAGCTGCCGTTCGCGGTGCTCGCGTACTGATACAGCAGCGTGCTCTGCGAGGTCGTTACATAATAGGAAACGCTGTTGCCGCTGCTGCTGCCCGTAGTGCAGGCGGAAGCGAGAACATAGCCCGTATAACCGCCGTATGTTACGCGGTAATAGCTGCCGTTGGAGGAGATCACGCCAAGGCTCGCGCCGGAAGGAATGGTGGTATAGGTGCCGTCCACGGTGCTCGCGTACTGATACAGCGGGGTATTCTGCGTGGTCGTTACGGAATAGACGCTGCTGCCGGAGCCGGTACCACGGCAGGCGGAGACGGCGATATAGCCGTAATACCCGGCGTAGGTCGCGTAGTAGTAACTGCCGCTCGTGGAAATCACGCCCACGGTAGCGCCGGAGGGTACGGTCGTGAGGCTGCCCGACGTGGTATCGGCGGATCGATAGAGCAGCGCGGATTCGCTTGTCGTAACATAATAGGAAACGGCGCCGCCGGAGGAGGCTGTGCTAAGCGCGGCGGTGAGGATATAACCATACCTGCCGCTCATGAGCACATAGGTGAATTGGCCGCTGGTAGATATAACGGTAGGCTTATCGCCTTTATCGAACATGCCGTAAAAGCCGTCCGTCGTGCTTGCCTTGACATAGAAGGGCGTCGAATACATGACCTCGCCGCCTGTCGTCGCGGTAGGCACGCCGCTGCTGCCGCCGCAAGCGGAGATGGGCACATAGCCGTAATAGGAACTATAGAGCACAAAGTAGAAATACCCGTCCGTCGAGATCACGCCCACGCGCTGTCCCGCTGAAAGGGTGGTTTGTACCGTGCTTCCGGTGTTGGCTTCTTTATAAAGCGACGTCGTTACCGTGGTGGTCACATAGTAGGCTACGTTCAGCCCGCTTGCAGACCAGTCCGACGCGGCAAGCGCGGTCGTTGCGGATGCCAAAACCATGGCCGCAATCAGTATGAGTGAAAGAACCTTCCTTTGATTTAGCATCCTCTTCATAATCGAATCCCTTCCTTTTTGCGTCTTTCCTATTTTCATGCGCTATATATTGTGTCTATACCCGAATTATAAAGCGGATTCGATTGGAAGGAAACGATTACCACAGCTTATTTAACATTTGTTCGTATAATGTTAATAGGTTGTTCATTTTTAACTGTTCGGGATCGCCTCATATTCCTCCCAGAACACCCCCGCGCGCATATCCGACGGGAAGGGGAAGCAGCTCGGCGCGATGGACAGAAGGATCAGCGGCGCTTCCGGCGCGCAGACGCGCTTAAACTGCTGCGCGAAAAAGCGCTTGAGGAAGACGCCCAGTACGCGGTAAACCTCCTCCTTGGTAAAATCGGTTTTTTCCAGCGCCGCCTCATAGAGCGCCTTAGGGCTTTTGTTATTGGCTACCATCTCATAGATGAACAGATCGTGGAGCGTATAGGAGCCGATCAGCTCTTCCGTCTTTTGCGAAATTTCCCCGTCCTTGCCCGGCAGCAGCTCGGGGCTTACGGGCGTATCGAGAATATCCTGCAAAACGGGCGCGGCTTTTACAAAACGATCCTTCGCGGCCGCCACCACGCGCCGCATCACGGTCTTGGGGATGGAGGCGTTGACGCCGTACTGCGCCAAATGGTCGCCGCCAAAGGTCGTCCAACCCAGCGCCGCCTCGGACAGATCGCCCGTGCCCACGTCCAGCAGCCCTTCCTTATTCGATATATCAAGCAGTATCTGCGTCCGTTCCCGCGCCTGCGCGTTTTCGAACACCACGTTATGGTCGTTTTCATCCTGCCCTATATCCGCAAAGTGCTGCCGGCAGGCAGGCGTAATATCGATTTCCCGATAGGTACAGCCAAGCGCCTCCACCAGCGCCTTAGCGTTGTTGCGGGTGCGGTGGGAGCTTCCAAAGCCGGGCATGGAAACGCCCACAACCTGCGTTGGCGGCATGCCCATCTTTTCCGCCGCCGCGACGGCGGCCAGCAGCGCCAAGGCGCTGTCCAGCCCGCCCGACACGCCGAGCACAAAGCCCTTGCTTCCGACATGCGAAGCCCGTCGCGCAAGCGCCGACGCCTGCAGCGCAAGGATGCGCTCACAGTCCTCGCGGGCAAGCGTCTCATCCTCCGGAAGATACGACGTTTGTGCCGCTTGATGGAAAAACGGCTCAAAGGGGCTTAACGCGCCCGCATCCACATCAGCGTACACAAAAGGCTCGTCCTCCATGCAGGCGGACGCGAGCACTTCGCCGCCCGCCGCGATGGCGCAGCAGCCGTCAAAGACAAAGCTCGTGCCGCTTTCACCCGGGTTTGGCGCAGCATATGCGATGGCGGCGCCGGTGCGCGCGCTTGCAAGGCGCAGCGCCTCCAGCGTTTTGCGGTAGCTGGAAGCCGTAGCGTTCGCGGACGCATGGGAGAGTATGACGTCGCCGGGAGACGCGTCCATAGCGGAAAATACAACGTCGCCCACCGCCCGCAAGCGCGGAATGGGCGTAAGCGGCATGGCGGCGTTGCCGCAAAGCGCGGGCGAGAAGCCAAAGGGGGCTTCGCCCTGCGATAGCGGCAGGATCGCATATACGCGGTCGGCGCGCAAAATGGCGGCGCAGCTTAACACCCCGCCGTCTATGCGGTACGGCAGCCCGACGCTAACCGTGACCTTTGTGTTGCGCACGGCGCGGCAGATCGTTTCCAGCGCGCCGGACGCGGCGTTGAGCAGCGCGTCATAGGTGTAGAGCGCTCCCAGCGTCGCTCCCGTCAAGCACAAGGCCGGAAGCGCAAGATAATCCGCGCGCACCGCCTCCGCTTGACGAATGCATTGTATGATCGATTCGGTGTTGGCGCGCACGTCGCCCGGAAATACGCGCGGCGACGCCGCAGCCAGCCGTAACGGCCGCTGCTCCTGATACATGCGCACGGCATTGTACATGGGATATACCTCCGCTTCGCTTTTTCCCCGTTAGTATATCATCTGTGGCGGCCTTTATCAAATTCATTCTTCTCCCGTGAAACGCCAGCTTCCGCCCCCGTATTTCAACAGCTTGCGCGCGCGCGCTTTACTACGCTATACAAAAACACGATGAATGGGAGCGATATTCTTATGGCGGAATGGGTAGCGCGATGCGTTTCGAAAATCAAACCGCGTTGGCAAAGCGAAACGTGCTGGTGGACGGGCCTTGGCTGCGCCTTCGGCTTTCTGCTTGCGTATACCGCAGAAGGCGTCGCGCCACTGGGCACAGGCTGCGCCGCGGCGTTCTTCATGGCGGGGCACCCCGTGGGCGCGCTGCTGGGCGCGCTTTTGGGCGCGTGGCTTTCCGCAAGCTATCCGCAGACCCTCGCGCTGCTGCTCTACTCGATCGGCGTCTGTATCCTCTATATGCAGGGTAAAATCGTCCGCGCCGCGGACAAGCTGCTGCTTCTCTGCGTATGCTGGGCCGCCGTGCTGCCCTTGTTCTATTTCGGGCATCCCACCTTTTTTATGACGGGGCTTGCAAACCTCTCCCTCTCCCTGTTCGCGGCCGTCTGTATGACGGGCGGCATACGCGCCGTAAAACTGCTGCTGTATCGGCGTGTCCCCGCCGTTTCGGCGCAATGCGCCCTGTGGCTGTGCTGCGCGCTGCTGCTTTACGCGCTATCGCCATTCCATGTTGAAGCTTTCGCGCCCGAAAGCGCGGTCGCGTGCCTGCTGATACTTCTTGCCGCCTGTATGTACGGCACGGAAACGGTCGCGGTCGGCGTACTGCTGGGCGCCGCCTGCGTGCTGGGCGGCGCGAAGCCCGAGCTTGCGGGAAGCCTTGCCTTTTGCGCCCTTGGCGCGGCGGCAGCGCGCTCCTTGGGCAAGTGGGGCGTCGCCGGGGCTCTCCTTACCTGCGCGTTTTTGATGAACAGCTTCATAACCCCCGTCCTGCAGCTTTCGGAAGCCGCGGCGGCAGCATGCGTATTCGTATGCCTTCCCACCCGCTTTTTACGCGGTTTGTCCCTCGACCAGGCGGAGCGCGCGCAGAGTGAGACGGCGCGTGCGCTTGCCGCTCTCCGCGGCCAGCTTATGGACGCGGCGGGCGTGCTGCGGGAATCCGCCCCCCTGTTTGAAAGCCCGGACGGGTTTGCGCAGCGGCAGATCCTCGCCGTTTCTAACGTCCTCTCCTCCCTTTCTGAGGAGCGCGCGTGCGCCCGCCGGCGCTACGACGTGGCGATCGGCGCGGCGGCCGTTCCCAAAGCGGGCAGCCGGGAGACGGGCGATTCCATGGGCATGCGCCAAATCGACGGGAAGCTTGCCTTGCTTTTGAGCGACGGCATGGGAAGCGGCCACACCGCCCACGGCGAAAGCGCCGCCGCCATCGCGCTCTTCGGCGATCTTTTGAGCATAGGCTTCGCTTTAGGCGAGGCGCTCGAGTGCGTGAACCGCCTGCTCATGCAGCGCGCGGCGGACGCGGATATGTTCGCCACCATGGACGCGCTGCTTTTCGATCTTTCGCAGGGACGGGCACAGTTCATCAAATACGGCGCGCCGCCAAGCTATATCCTGCGAAACGGCAGCGTGCATACGCTCTACGCCGAGGCGCTGCCCGCGGGCATCGTCAAGGAAGCGCGTCCGGCGCTGTATGAGGCAGCCTTAAAACGGGGCGATACGGTGGTGCTTATGACGGACGGCGCGTATGACGCGCTGGGCGCGGAGCTTATACGCTCGCTTCTTGAGGACGTCGGCGGCGCGAACACGGCAGACGACGCGGCGCAGGCGCTTCTTTCGCATGCGCGGGAAAAAAGCGGCGCGGACGACATGTCGGTGATCGTGGCGCGCATCGCGTGACCTTGCCCATTTCCTTCCATTGTATTATAATGAGTTCGTTCCAATTCACAGGGGAGGAAACGGTATGAAAACTATCTGCGTTTTCGGCGCGTCGCGCCACTGCATCGCTGAAAAATACTTTGAAAGCGCCCATCGCATGGGCGAGCTGCTGGGACGAAACGGTATGGATATGGTCTTCGGCGGCGGAGACCGAGGCTTGATGGGCGCCGCCGCGCGCGGCGTGCGGGAGAACGGCGGCCGCGTGATCGGCGTGATCCCGGAAAAGCTCAACCAGCCCGGCATCGCTTATAACGACTGCGACGAGCTTCTTGTGACCCCCACCATGCACACGCGCAAGGCCACGATGGAAAACATGTCCGACGGCTTTATCGGTCTTCCCGGCGGCTTTGGCACGGTGGAGGAGATCTTGGAGGTCATTACCCTCAAACAGCTTGGCTATATGAACGCCCCGATCGTGCTGCTCAATCAGGACGGCTTTTTTGACCCGCTGCTCAGCCAATTTGCGCTGTGCATAGAGGAGAGTTTTGCCGATCGCGCCTACACCCATATGTACGCGGCGCTGCCCACGCCGGAGGACGCTATGGCGTACCTGCTTGCCTACACGCCCGCCGCCCTTCCCGACAAGATCCAAGACGTATTACGCTAATAACGGAGGTAGCCTTATGAAACAGTTCGACCCCATTCCCGTATACCCGCTTCGCATGCGCGGGCGCTTCGGCTTGACGCGGCATCTGTACCGCAACGGCTTTGGCGGCGCGTTCGCGTTTTCCCTCGTGTACGTGCTTATCATTGCGCTGCTTGCGCTTGCCTGCCTCTCCCCGCTCGTCTTCGCCGTCGCGCGAAGCGGCGCGGTCAGCTCCTTCATGGACAAGCTTACCCAAGGCCTGCCGGAGCAGATCCCCATGATACCGGGTGTGGAGGGCTACAATTGGCAGTTTGATTTTGACGATTTTTCCGGCGTCGTCAATGTGGGCGGCATCCTGCTTAAAAGCGTCGGTACGCTGCTTCTGCTGCTATTCCTTTGGGGCGGCGTGACCTTTTTCTTCCGCCCCCTGTATGAAAGCACGATGTATGCTGAAATGAACGCGCGCGTGCATGGGCAGTCCTGCGGCTTTTCCGAAATGTGGCAGCGCAGCATGCCGTGCCTTCGCGCCAATTACGCTACATACATTGCCCTTCTTGTGGGCAAAATCGGTGCAGGGATCGCGGCGTCCTTCGTGGCGCAGCTCTTGGGCATGTTCTCCGGCGTCCTTGCGCTGCTTGCCGTAGCGATGCCGTTTTTCGGCTTCGGCGTGCTGATGCCGCTTCTCGTGCTGCTAAGCGCCTGCATAGGCTTGGCCGCGGCAGCCTTCATCGCGCTCACCTTCCCGGTGGGCGTGTCGGAGCCCAACAAGGATTTTTCCGCCTTGGGGCGCAGCATCAAGCTGGGCTGGCGTAATTTCTGGCGCGTATTTTCGTCGCTCCTGCTGCTCGAGCTTTACATCTTCGCGCTGCTGCTGCCCGGCTCCATCCTCGTGACGGCGGGCGTGCTCGTCAGCAACAACGATGTGGCGATACCGCTGCTTGCGCTGGGCGTGCTCTATATGCTCTTTGTCCGCGTCTATTTCATGCCCTTCCGCATCGCGTTCGCTACGGCGCTGTATCAGGACGCGGCAGCGCGGGAACGCGCGCCGCAGCCGCCCTACACACAGCCCGCACAGCCCGCGCCGGAAGCCGCGCCCGCAGACGCACAGCCGCCCGTAGACGCGCAAACGTCCCCGGAAACGCCCGCTGCTGAAAATCCATCGGAAGAAACAAAGGAGTGATCGAACATGGAATACAAACCCCGCAAGGATATGGATCCCAAGTATCTTTGGGATCTAAAGGATATTTACCCGGATAAGAACGCTTGGGAAGCGGCGTTTGCCTCCGTCCAGTCGGACATACCCTCCATCGCCGCGTGGAAGGGACGCTTGGGAGACGGCGCCGCGTCCTTGAAGGACGGGTTGGACGCGCTCTTCGCGCTGGAGGAGCGCCTAAGCCGCGTGTACGTCTATGCCATGCTCAACAAAAGCGGCGACAACGGCGACGCGGACGCGCAGGCCATGGAGGATCGCGCGACGAATCTAAGCATGCAGTTCTCCGCCGCGGCAAGCTTCGTCACGCCCGAGATCCTCGCCATCCCCAAGGAACGGCTGGACGCGTACCGCAAGGACGCGTTGCTTGAAAAATACGCGCACCTGCTGGACGATGTGGAGCGCGGGCGCGCGCATACGCTGGACGAGCAGCGCGAAACGATGCTGGCGCTGCTTTCGGACGCGGCGAGCACGCCGGACAACGCGTTTACCATGCTCGAAAGCGTCGATATGACTTTCCCCAAAATGCTGGACGAGAACGGCCGGGAGATCACCATCACGCACGGCACCTTCGGGGTGCTTCGGGAAAGCCGGGACGCGCGCGTGCGGAAGGAGTCCTTCGAAAAGTATTTCGGCGAATTCAATCGCTACATCAACACGTTTGCGGCCATGTACGGCGGCAGCGTCAAGTTCGACACCTTCTACGCTGCCGTGCGCGCCTACCCCTCCGCCTGTGAGCAGGCTTTGTTCTCCAACAACGTGCCCATCAGCGTCTATGATAACCTTGTGCGCGCCATCCACGATAACCTGGGCAGCATGGAAAAATATCTGACGCTTCGCAAAAAGGCGCTGTCTCTGGACGAATTGCACATGTACGACCTGTATGCGCCCATGGTCGCGGATGTGGAATATCACATTCCCTATGCGGACGCCCGTTCCATCGTCATGGACGCGCTCGCCCCCTTGGGCGAGGATTACGGAAAGCTTCTTGAAAAAGCCTTTTCGGAGGACTGGATCGACGTATACGAAAACGCGGGCAAGACTACGGGCGCATTTTCCTGCGGCGTATATGGCGTGCACCCGTATGTGCTGCTCAACTATACGGACACGCTGGAGGACGTCTTCACCGTCGCCCACGAACTGGGTCACGCCATGCACTCCTACAAATCGGCGGAAAGCAACGAATATGTAAACCACGATTACCGCATCATGGTGGCGGAGGTCGCCTCCACCGTCAACGAGGTGCTGCTCTTAAAGCACCTGTTGAACAAAGAGACCGATCCCGCGCGGCGCGCGTATCTGCTCAGCCGGTATTTGGAAGGCTTCCGCACGACGGTATTCCGCCAAACGCTTTTTGCGGAGTTCGAGCGCAAGGCGCACGACATGCAGCAAACGGGCGTACCGCTTACGGCGCAGGCGCTCAACGCCCTTTATAAGGAGCTTAACGAGCTTTACTACAAGGGCGCGGTCACGGACGAGCTCCAACAGATCGAATGGGCGCGCATACCCCATTTTTACCGCAGCTTCTATGTGTACCAATACGCTACGGGCTTTTGCAGCGCCGTCAGCATCGCCACGCGCATACTGGAAACGGGCGACGCGGGCGATTATCTCCGCTTCCTGACGACCGGCGGCAGCGATTATCCGCTCAACGAACTCAAGATCGCGGGCGTCGATCTTACCAAGCCCGAGGTTGTGGACAACGCCATGCGCGTATTTGACAGCACCATCGACGAGCTGTCGCAACTGCTTATAAAATAAAAGGAGGATAGGATAATGGAAGAGAACGGATTCGTGATCGACAAAAACGCCATGCGCGCCTATGTGCTGGATAAGTTCCAAAAGGAGGGCGATTTCGACTTTTTGAAGGAGGGCGAGCTCGCCGCGATGGTGGACGTCATGCTGGAGCTGGACGCGGCCTATGCCGAAAGCATCGGCGACGACGTGTACGACGACGACGCGGCCTATGACGCCATGTACGCGGCCTTGCAGGAGAAATACCCCGACTATAAGATGTACTGCATGCGGCTGGCGGAGGATTATCTTGATTTTTCGGAGGAATACCTCGTGAGCATCGACGCGATCGAATGGGAATAAGCGGCGCTTCGCTTTCGTCCCGTGCCATACGGCGCGGGACGAGTTTTTCGCCTTGCGGCTGTTTGCATGCGCCTGCGCGCAATGCGCACGGCCGCCGCAAAGCGCAATGTCCGAAATCCTTCGGATTTACGCGCGTTCGCGCCGGCAAACCCGGCACGAACGAACAAACCTCCTAGGCGTTTGCTGCAAGGTTGAAAGCAAACGTTGCCGGGACGCAAAAAAGGAGCCGCGAAGGCTCCTTTTTTCATGCGCTTGC
>CAZNAL010000057.1:0-12402 GCA_964571055.1 uncultured Oscillospiraceae bacterium
GGGGCCGAGCACGCCTGTTTCCGTGCTGGGCTTCAACGAGGTACCCTCGGCGGGTGACGTGATGAACGCGGCCGAGATCGATAAGCTCTCCCGTCAGGTGGCGGAGGAGCGCCGTGATAAGCAGAAGGCGGAGCAGCTCAAGAACCTTTCCAAGGTATCCTTGGACGATCTGTTCAGCCAGATCGCCGAGGGCGAGATCAAGACCTTGAACCTCATCGTCAAGGCGGATGTGCAAGGATCCGTGGAAGCCGTCAAGCAGGCGCTTGAAAAGCTATCCAACGACGAGGTGCACGTCAAGTGCATCCACGGCGGCGTGGGCGCGATCACGGGCAACGACGTAATGTTCGCCTCCGCCTCCAACGCCATCGTCATCGGCTTCAACGTGCGCCCCGACGCTACGGCGCGCGAGACCGCCGCCCGCGAAAAGGTGGATATGCGGATGTATCGCATCATCTACGACGCGATCGAGGAGGTCACGCAGGCCATGAAGGGCATGTTCGCGCCCGTATTCAAGGAAAATCTGCTTGGACATCTCGAGGTCCGCAGCACCTTCAAGATCACAGGCGTCGGCGCCATCGCGGGCTGCTATGTGCAGGAGGGCAAGATTGTGCGCAACGCGCAGATCAGGCTTGTGCGTGACGGCGTGATCGTGCACGAGGGCAAGATATCCTCTCTGAAGCGCTTCAAGGACGACGTGAAGGAAGTGGCGCAGGGCTATGAGTGCGGCGTAGGCATCGAGGGCTTCAACGACATCCACGAGGGTGATATTATCGAGGCGTTTGTCATGGAGGAAGTGGAAAGATAATATGGAAGTCAACAGATACGATAGGATGAACGAGGAGATCAAGCGCGTTTTGTGCGAGATCATCCGCGATATGAAGGACCCGCGCATATCCAACATGGCGACGATCACCGCCGTGGAGGTCACCAACGACCTCAAGTGGGCGAAGGCGAAGGTCAGCGTCTATGACGAGGACAACGCCGTGCGCGAGGGTACGGTGGATACGCTTAACAAGGCCGCGGGCTTCATTTCCCATGAGCTGGGTCAGCGCATGGAGATACGCGCGCTGCCGAAATTCAAGTTTACGCTGGATAATTCCATCGAATACAGCGTCCATATCGCCAAGATACTGGACGGGCTGCAAAAGGAAAAAGAAAAATGAGAGAGCTGTCCTTTATCGCTTCCTATTTACAGGAGGAAGACGATTACACCATCATTTGTCATGTGTCGCCGGACGGCGATACGCTGGGCTCGGGGCTGGCGCTTTACGGGGCGCTTAAAAAGCTCCACAAGCGCGTGCAGATCGTGTGCCAGGACGCGCTGCCCCATATCTACGCCTTTTTGCCCCTTTCCGACGCGCTCAAGCACGCCGAGGACGCGGCGCAAACGCGAAACGCGATCAGCATCGACTGCGCGGCGCCGGATCGCTTGGGGGCGGCTTCGGCGCTGTTTCAGGGCGCCGCCCATACGCTCAACATCGATCATCACGCCACCAACGCCGCCTACGCCGACGACAACTGCGTATGGGATACGGCGGCGACGGGAGAGATCCTGTTCGATCTCTTGGACATGATGGGTCTCATCGACGCGGATATCGCGACCTGCCTGTATACGGCCATCATGACGGATACGGGCAATTTCGCGTATGCCAACACCATGCCCGAAACGCTGCATACGGCGGCGGAGCTTTTAGAGGACGGCGCGGACAACGCGTACATCACGCGCTGCGTGTATCGCACCATGCCGTTTTCGAAAATCAAGCTTTTGGGCTGCGCGCTTTCGAAAGCAACGCTCTTTTGCGACGGGCGGATCGGCCTTTCGCGCATCGCGAGGCAGGATTTTACCGATACGGGCGCTTCGGGCGAGGACGTAGAGGGCATTATCGATTCCATCCGCGACGTCGATACGGTGGAGATCGCGATACTGGTGCGGGAGGCGGCGGAGCCGGGCGTATGCAAGGTGAGCCTTCGGAGCAAAACCCAAGCGGACGTGGGCAGCGTTTCCGCGCGCATGAACGGCGGTGGGCATAAACGCGCCGCGGGCTACACGGATCATGGCACGCTGGACGAGGTTTGTTCCCGCGCGGTACAGATAACGAGCGCGTTGCTGGAAAACCAATAGATCGTGACAGAGGGTATTCTCAACATTTTGAAGCCGCCCGGCATGACGTCAAGCGACGTGGTGGCGGATGTGCGGCACATTCTGCGCATGAAGCGCGTGGGGCATACGGGGACTTTGGACCCGGGCGCCGCGGGCGTGCTTGGCATATGCTTGGGACGCGCCACGCGGCTTTTTGATCTTTTGGTCGATAAGGAAAAGGAATACATTTGCGAGCTGGCGCTGGGCGTTTCCACGGATACGCAGGACAGCTACGGCGTCGTTACCGAAAACGCGCCCGTCACGGCGGACGAGGCGGCGCTGCGCTCTGTGCTGCCCGCCTTTACGGGCGAGATCGAACAGACCGCGCCCCTTTATTCCGCGATCAAGGTGGACGGCAAGGCGCTCTACGCCCACACGCGGGAGGGCAACGCCGTCGAATCCCGTACCCGCCGCGTGCGGATCCTTGCGCTGGACGCGCTTGGCGCGTCGGGGCAGGATCGCTATATGCTCCGCGTGCGCTGCACAAAGGGGACGTATATCCGCACGCTCTGTCAGGACATCGGTACGGCGCTGGGCGTTCCCGCGCACATGTCCTTTCTGCTGCGGACGGCGGCGGGCGCTTTGCGCGTCGAAGACGCCGTCACGCTTGCGGAATTGGCCGCGCTTGCGGAGGCGGGGCGCGCGCAGGAGGCTGTAACGCCGCCGGACGCGGCGCTGCCTATGCTGCCCGCGCTGTACCCGGTGCTGAATGAAAAACACAGGAAATTCCTGCTGAACGGCGCGTCTATTCCTACGGAAGTTCCGGACGGGCTGGTACGCCTGTATGTGGACGGCGCGTTCATCGGTATTGGAAAAGCGGAGAACGGGCTGCTGCATTTGGACATATCCTTTTTAGGAGGGGACTAAGCATGGCCGTGATCGCATTGGGTACCTTTGACGGCGTGCATGCGGGGCATCTTGCCCTGCTTCGCATGGCGAAGCAGGCGGCGGCCGAACGCAGCGATACGGCGCTGGTGCATACCTTCGCCAATCACCCGCGGGGCGTGTTCGCGCAGGCGCCGCGGCTTTTGCTGCGGGACGAAGCGCGCATAAGCTTGCTGCGCGCGCAGGGCTGCGAGGTCGTAGCCGACGCGTTTACCAAGGCGTATGCAGCGCTCTCCCCGCGCGCGTTTATCGAAATGCTGCTTTCACGCTTGGACGTGCGTGCGGTGGCGACGGGCTATAATTATACCTTCGGCGCGGCGGGCGCGGGGGATGTGCAGACGCTTGCGGCGCTGGGCGCGGAATTTGGCTTTGCGGTGCTTACCATGCCGCCTTGTCTTTATGAAGGTGCGCCGGTATCCTCCACGCGGATACGCGCTTGCATCGAGCGGGGTGAAATGGACGCGGCCAACGCCATGCTGGGGCGCGTTTACTCTATGCGCGGCACAGTGACGCAAGGAAGGCGTATCGGCAGGACGCTGGGCTTTCCCACGGCGAACATTCCGTGCGACCCGCAGCTTGTGCTGCCCAAGATCGGCGTTTATGCGACGTATGCGAAGCTAGGCGGCGCGCTCTATCCCGCCATCACCAACATTGGCAGCAATCCCACGGTGGGTGGCACACAGACGCGCGTGGAAACGCATCTGCTCGGCTATGCGGGCGACGCATACGATCACGCGCTGGACGTATATTTTGTGGCGTTTCTCAGGGAAGAGCAGCGCTTTGCGGATACGGAGGCGTTGGGCGCGCAGCTCGCGCGCGATGAGGCGCGGGCGATGGATATTCTTCAAAAATTGCCTATTTACAAAGACTTTTCCGTGTGATATGATACACAGGTTCCTATCCGCCTGCTGAGTTTTGCGAGCACTCCGACGCTTTGCTCGGCTCACGGTGAAATAACAACATTATTTTAGGAGGGTTTCAGAACATGAAAACCAAGCAGGAAATCATCGCCGAATATGCGCTGCACGAGGGTGACACCGGTTCTCCTGAGGTGCAGGTCGCTTTGCTGACCGAGCGCATCAACCACCTCAACGAGCATCTGAAGGAAAACAAGAAGGATCACCACTCCCGTCGCGGCCTGCTCAAGATGGTCGGCCAGCGCCGTGGTCTGCTCAATTACCTCAAGGACACCGATATTGAGCGTTACCGTACCCTGCTTGCACGGCTGGGTCTGCGCAAGTAAAACGGATCAGATTCTTAAAAACCGCCTGTCAAAGGGCGGTTTTTTACTTAATATACCAGCTTATCCACTTTACAAGCAGGCTCGTTTGCACTATACTCTAAAATGGTATGAAATGAAATATAGAGAAGGAGCATGAAGATGCAGGAAGCAAAAGTTTACAGTATGGAGCTGGCAGGGCGTACCCTGACCTTGGAAACCGGCAAATACGCCGAACAGGCAGGCGGCAGCGTCTTGGTTCGCTCCGGCGATACCGTGGTGATGGTCAACGCGACCGTTTCCAAAGCTCCCCGTGAGGGCGTGGATTTTCTCCCGCTTTCCATCGAGTTTGAAGAAAAAATGTATGCCGTGGGCAAGATCCCCGGCGGCTTCATCAAGCGCGAGGGACGTCCCTCCGAAAAGGCGGTTCTCGCGTGCCGCTTGATCGACCGTCCGCTGCGCCCGCTGTTCCCCAAAGGTTTTTATAACGACATTCAGGTGATCGCGACCGTGCTTTCCGTCGATCCCGACGTGCAGCCGGACGTGCTTGCGATGATTGGCTCCTCCGCGGCGCTCTCCATTAGCAACGCGCCTTTTGCAGGCCCCACGGGCGCTGTGAGCGTAGGCTTTGTGGACGGCGACTATGTCATCAACCCCGACGCCGAACAGCGCGCCAAGAGCCGCTTGAACCTCACCGTCGCCGGTACGCGCGACGCCGTCATGATGGTAGAGGCGGGCGCCAACGAGTTGACCGAAAAGGAAATGCTCGACGCGATTCTGCTTGCGCACGAGGACATCAAGGAGATCGTAGCGCTGATCGAAAAGATGCAGGCGGAGTGCGGCAAGCCCAAGATCGAGGTCAACATCTATAAGCCGGATGAGGCGTTTGCGGCCAAGGTGCGCGAATATGCGTTCGATAAGGTGGAATGGTCGCTGGATACGTTTGAGCGCAAGGAGCGCGAAGCGCGAAGCGAGCAGGTCAAAACCGAAACCATCGAGCATTTTGCCGAGGAGTATCCCGACAGCGCCAAGGATATCGACAGCATCCTCTACGGCATTACCAAGGAGATCGTGCGCGATAAGATCATCAACCGCGGCATCCGTCCCGACGGGCGCAAATATGACGAGGTTCGCCCCATTTGGTGCGAGGTGGGCGTATTGCCCCGCACGCACGGTTCCGCCGTGTTCACGCGCGGCCAAACGCAGGCGCTTACCATCTGCACGCTGGGCTCCATGGGCGACGGACAAACCCTTGACGGCATCAGCGAGGAATCCTTCAAGCGCTATATGCACCAGTACAACATGCCGCCCTACAGCGTGGGCGAGGTACGCCGCGTTGGCAGCCCCGGCCGCCGCGAGGTAGGCCATGGCGCGCTTGCCGAGCGCGCGCTGCTGCCCATGATCCCCGACGAAGAGAATTTCCCCTACGCGATCCGCTTGGTTTCCGAGGTCATCAGCTCCAACGGCTCCACCTCGCAGGCCTCCATCTGCGCGAGCACTTTGGCGCTGATGGACGCGGGCGTACCCATCAAGAAGCCCGTCGCGGGCGTTGCCATGGGTCTTATCAAGGACGACGCCAACGGCAATATCGCCATCATGACGGATATTCAGGGGCTGGAGGATTTCTTGGGCGATATGGACTTCAAGGTCGCCGGCACCAAGGACGGCATCACCGCCATCCAAATGGACATCAAGATCAAGGGCATCAATGAGGAGATACTGACCCGCGCGCTGGAGCAGGCGCGGCGCGGCCGCCTCTTTATACTGGACAAGATGCTTGAAACACTGCCCGCGCCCCGCGAGGAGATGTCCCCGTACGCGCCGCGCATCATCCAGTTCACCATCAATCCCGATAAGATCCGCGAGGTTATCGGTTCCGGCGGCAAGACCATCAACAAGATCGTGGCCGACACCGGCGTCAAGATCGATCTGGAGGACGACGGCCGCGTGTTTATCGCCTCGCCCGACGCGGAAGCCGCCGACAAGGCGCGCAAGATCATCGAATCCATCGTTCGCGACATCGAGGTGGGCGACGTGATCCTTGGCAAGGTGGTCAACATCCTGCCCATCGGCGCGCAGGTCGAGGTAAAGCCCGGCAAGAAGGGACTTGTGCACATCAGCAAGCTCGCCAACCATCGCGTTGAGAAGGTGGAGGACGAGGTAAGCATCGGCGACGAGATTCTCGTGCGCGTGATCGACGTTAAGCCCGACGGCAAGATCGACTTGACCCGCAAGGGCTTGATCCCCGAAGAAAAATAAGCGAGATTTTGTTGAACGGGACGGCTTGCCGTCCCGTTGATTTCTATTGGGCGCACCCTGTACATAGGCTTGTATTATGGGGGTGCGCGGGATGAAAAGACGAAAGGGCGATTTGCTGATCAATCTGTTCCTGCTGCTGGTGGTGTGCGCGCTTTACGCGGCCACGGGCGGCGGGGATTTGGGAAGCGGGCTGTCGCGCATGACGATGGCGCCGGTCTACCGGGGCGCGGGCGACGCGACGGCGCTGCTTTGCAGGCTGGATTACGACGCGGCGGCGCTGGAGGATATTCTATCCACGCTTTCCGCGCGTCAGACCCGCATCACGTTTGCCGTGAGTGCGGAATGGGCGGCGGCGCGCCCGGAGACGCTTGCACAACTCGCCCCGGCACACGAGCTTGCCGTGACGGGAAGCACCCTCAAGGAAGCTGCGGCCTGCAAGGCGGCGATCGAGGCGGCGGGCGGCGCGGCGCTCTATTATTACGCGCCGGAGCAAACAAGCGCAAGCCGGATCGCAAAAAAGCTGTCGCTTACGCATGTGTGCTGTACGGCGGATTTACTTTGCGCAAAGGGAACGGCGAAGGATATTGCAGAGCGCGCATTGAATGCCGCGTCAAAAGGCAGTATATTACTAACGCAGCCCACGCGCGCGTTTGCCGACGCGCTGCCGGGGCTGCTGACCGAATTACAAACGAAAGGATTGCGCGTCGCCGCCGTAGGCGACGCCATGCACGCTACATGATTAACAAAACGATTCTTCCCAACGGCGTCCGCGTGGTCATGCAGCCCATGCCGGACTTCCGCTCCGTATCCATGGGCGTTTGGACGCAGGCGGGCTCCGTGTATGAAACGGCGCAGGAGGCGGGTATTTCACATTTCATCGAGCACATGCTCTTTAAGGGCACGAAGACGCGTTCGGCGCAGGATATCGCGGCGGAGATGGATGCGCTGGGCGGGAATCTAAACGCCTTCACGTCCAAGGAATGCACCTGCTTTTACGCAAAGGTCTTGGACGAGCATATCGAAAAGAGCGCCGACATCCTTGCGGACCTTGTGCACAATCCCAAGCTGGACGAGGAGGATATCGAGCGGGAGAAAGGCGTCGTGTGCGAAGAAATCCTCATGACCGAGGATACGCCGGAGGATCTGGTGCATGAGCTCATCGCCGCCGAGATGTACGGCGACGCGCCGCTTGCAAAGCCCATTTTGGGTACCGAGGAAAGCGTGCGCGCGCTGCGCGCGGACATGCTCAGAGCCTATATGCAAAGGCGATACGTCAGCCAAAGCACCGTGATCGCCGTCGCGGGCAATTTCCAAAAGGAAGCCGTGCTTCCTCTGCTGACCTCCCTGTTTGGGAGAAAGGATGCGCAGACGGCGGCGCCCATGCCAAGGAGCGATTTACATAAGGGGCGCGCGCTCAAGGCGGTGGAAAAGGATATAGAGCAGGTGCATATCTGCCTTGGCTTACCCGGCTTTGCTTCCGACACGCCCGAGCAGTACGCGCTGCATGTGCTCAACAACGTCTTGGGCGGCAGCATGTCCTCCCGCCTGTTTCAAAGCATCCGCGAGGAACGCGGGCTTGCGTATTCCGTCTATTCCTACCCAAGCGCGTATGATGACAGCGGTTATTTTACGCTCTACGCCGGTACGGGCGAAAAGCAGGCGGCGCAGGTGGTGGAACTGATGATCGCGGAGCTGACGAAGCTGAAACGGGAAGGAATAAGCGAGACGGAGCTTACGCGCGCCAAGGAGCAGCTCAAAGCAAGCTACATCATGGGACAGGAGAGCACCTCCGCGCGCGCCAACGCCATCGGCAAAGCGGAGATACGCGGCGGCGCGCTTCGCACGGAGGAGGAATCCATAGCGCTCATCGAGGCGGTGACCATGGAGCGGCTGCGGGATATACTTCCCATCGTGTGCGATCTTGAAGCGCTGCACGGCGCGTTCGTGGGGCGCATGACCAAGCGCGAGAAGGAGATTGAGCGGATGATCCTCAACGCCTGAACGGAAATGTAAATGTGAATTCTTTTTCGCATGCAGCGCCGCCGTATAGATTACGGCGGCGTTGTGTGATAAAATAAACTTACTATGCGAAAAGACGTACAATTCAAGCCGCGATTTTTTGTGCTGTTGGGACTGCTTGTGCTGGCGGTTCTCACGGGTATCTTCGTGCTGGTGTTTTCCCGCGACAGGGGCGAGATCAAGGACGGCAGCCAAACGCTTGCTATGTCCGTAACGGGCGTCGTCATCCGGGACGAGCGCAGCATATCCACGGAAAAGTACAATCGCGCCACCTACGCCGTGAAGGAGGGCGAGCGCGTGTTCCCGGAAAGCGCCATCGCCACGGTCTATAAATACGGCTTCAACGATGAGATGACGCAATCGCTTGCGAGTATCCGCGCGCAGATCTACGCGATGCAGATGGACATTCTCGCCGGCATCGAGTATCCTGAGCTAACCGTGATGGAGCTTTCCATCAAGCAAAAGGAAGCCGCTATACGCGAATGCGATATGGAGGGAACGGGCTGTCTTTTGACGATGGAAAACGAGCTGAAGGAGCTGCTTACCCAGCGCAGCACCTATCTTCGTTCCGCTGTGCAGCCCACTGCGGAGCTGACCGCGCTCTACGAACAGGAGGAGGTCAAGATGAGCCAGATATCCTCCTATGCGACCGACGTGCTCGCTACGGAGGAGGGCGTCGTCAGCTTTTATTTTGACGGATATGAGGAAGCGCTCAACGCGGACAAGATGGAGACGGTGAACGCGGATCTAATCAATACCGCGGCCAAGGGCGGCACGAGCGAGACCGTCACGGCGGACGAGACAAAGCTTTACCGCCTCATTAACGACACGCATTGGTACTACGCGTTCGTAACGCCCGTATCGCAGGCGCTTCGCGTGGTGCAGGGCGAAAAATACACGGTCACCTTTGAAGGGTATGCGGAAAATCTGTATGTGGGTACGGCGCTTGCGCCCACCATCTACGATTCGGGCATACTCAACGTGATCGAATTCAACATCTCCATCGACGCGCTGATCAACGTCCGCGCGGCGCACGCGACCATCGGCTTGGAAGCGGCGGGCTTGGAGGTGCCGATCGAGGCGGTCACGGTGAAAGACGGCGTGGCGGGCGTGAGCATTCGCGAAAGCGGCGAGACGCACCGCGTGGAGGTGGACGTGCTTGCAGCCGATGAGGAAACGGCCATCATCCGCACGCGCGGCGAAACGCTTTACGCGGGCATGAAATACGAAATGTGACGGAGGCATACGGCATGTCGGTACGGGATAATTACCTGCGTATTCGGGATAACATCGAAAACGCGTGCGCGCGCGCGGGGCGGCGGCCGTCGGAGGTCACGCTTGTGGGCGTGACGAAGTTCGTCGAGGAGGACGCCATCGCGGAGGCGATCGACTGCGGGCTTACGGACGTGGGCGAAAACCGGGTGCAGGAATGGCAGCGAAAGCGCGATTTTTTCACGCGCCGCGGCGTGCAAACGCATTTGATTGGACAATTACAAACAAATAAGGTAAAATATATCGTAGACGCGGGGGTCAAGCTGATCCAGTCGGTGGACAGGCTCGCCCTTGCCGAGGAGCTTCAGCGCCAATGCCTGTCGCGCGGGTGCGCGCAGGCTGTGTTGATCGAGGTCAACATAGGCGACGAAGCGCAAAAGGGCGGCGTGGAACGGGACGAGCTGCCCGAGCTGCTTTCGAAAATCTCCGCGATGTCTCAAATTCGCGTCGAGGGGCTGATGTGCATACCGCCTGCTGTGGGGGCAGAGGATGCGCGGCGGTACTTTGTGCGGATGCGGGAACTGTATGCGGCCACGGCGGCGCTTGCGCTGCCAAACGTCAGCATGCGGGTCCTGTCCATGGGGATGAGCGGCGATTATACGGTGGCCATCGAGGAGGGCGCAACCATGGTCCGTGTCGGCACGGCCATGTTCGGCGCGAGAATCTAAGACGGCAACCGGACGGCGTGCGTAGAGAGAGAGGGCGGCCGTCGAAGGATACCCTATATTCTTCCAAGCACCAACAAAATTTTGTTGAACGGAGGAATATAACACATGGCGAGTATTTTGAACAAGTTCATGGACTTCATCGGTATCGAGGATACCGGCTTTGAAGAGGATGAATACACCGAGGACTTTTACGAGGAAGAAGAAACGCGTGACGCCGATAACGTGCTTCCTATGAACAGCGCCCGCAGCAAGAAACGGGCGGCTGGCAGCAACGTGGTGAATCTCCCCAACGCGGCACAGATGAAAATGATCGTGTATCATCCCGTCAGTTATGAGGATACGCAAAACATCATTGACAATCTCAAAAGCCGCAAACCCGTGATCGTCAATATGGAGGAGCTGGAAATCGACTGCGCGCAGCGCATACTCGACTTCATGGCCGGCGCGATCTACGCGCTCAATGGGACGATCACCAAGATCGCCCGCGGTATCTTTGTGGTTGCCCCCAACAACTACGATGTGATCGGCAGCGGCGAGAGTTCTGCGGACGCCGACTATATGTAAGCGTAAGGGAGACGCGCCGACGGGGCTTCCCCGTCGGCGCATCACGGCTTTAGAGGTGCTTATGTTAAAGGAAGAGATCATTCAAAAAAAATTCAGCCGCGCCTTCCAAGGGTATGACGTGGCGGAGGTGGATTTCTTTTTGGACGCGCTCTATGACGAGCTTGCGCTGCGCGGGCAAGCGCAGGCGGATTTGGCCGCGCGCGTGGAGAAGCTGACGGCGGCGCTGACTAAGCTTGTAAAGGATATGCCCGCGGAGGAAGCGGCGAAGCTGCTTTCGATAGAAAAAAAGGCCGCGTCGTAAGCACGGCGTTCAAAAACCAAGCTGAAAGGCCGTCGCGGCCTTTTTTTGTTTTTGGGCGTAACCGAACCGCGAACGCGGCATACTAAAGCAAAATACGAAAAGAGGCTCGCTATGACCAGACGCGGAAAGGTACTTTTGATCGTTGGACTGCTGCTTGCGCTGCTCATTACGCTGGCGATATGCTTCGCGGCGAACCGCACGCAGAACCAGCCCAGCAGCAACGCGCGGTTTGTGGCGGGCAGGGAGGTAAGCATGAAGGACAAAACGCATGTGCAGCTGCCCCTTAGCAGCGCGCAGGGCAACGGCGGCACGCACAGGCCGGAGCGCGAGGTTTTCTATAAAGAGGCGACTGCGCCGGAGCATCGGGGCAGGACGCAGGGAGAGGAGATGTGAAGGATGGCGAAGAAGAAAGTGCAAAGCCCGCAAGCGGCGGCGTACCAGAAACGCGTGAACGCGGAAGCGCCGAAATCCCCAACCGCGCTGCAATGCCTGCGTGCCTTTTGGGTGGGCGGCGTGATCTGCTGCGTGGGGCAGGGCATACAGGACGCGGCGCGTACCCTTTGGGGGTTGGATGAAAAGGGCGTGGCGGCGGCGACGGCGATCCTGTTGGTCTTTTTGGGCTCTACGCTGACGGGGCTGGGCGTTTATGACAGGCTGGGCGCCTACGCGGGCGCGGGCTCCGCAGTACCCATCACGGGCTTTGCCAACTCCATCGTGGCGCCCGCCATGGAATTCAAGCGCGAGGGCTACGTCATGGGCGTGGGCGCGAAGCTTTTCACTATCGCGGGACCCGTGCTCGTATACGGTATCAGCGCCTCGATCGTGGTAGGGCTTATCGTCTGCTGGCTGGGAAAATAGAAAACTATCGTATCCGCGGCGCGTTCCTGCTATAATGAGGTGAAATAGATTTGCCTTTGGGGAGGGAACGGTATGCGAAAGCCGGTCAAAACAACGATCGATGTGGATACCTATGCGCGGCGGGAGCATTTTCAGTATTTTTGCGGCATGGGCTATCCCTATGTGGGGCTTACCCATCAGATGGACGTGACGGATTTTGTGCACGGCGCGAAGGAGC
>CAZNAL010000058.1:0-12393 GCA_964571055.1 uncultured Oscillospiraceae bacterium
ATCCTCCGCTCTCGCGGACAGTCTCTTAACATCCAGAATAACGATCGCCTCCCCTGTGATACCAGGATGATCGTGTTTTCTAATTGTGCATCGTACCCGCACAGATACACGATATCACCCGGCATATGAGGAGTACCATAGGCAATACCAATATCCACTCCCATTTCATCCATTTGGCGGCGAAGATTACGAGCTCGAGCCTCATACTCCTCGGCGGGAATACATACTGTTTTGTCTATTTTGGGGATCTTGTTCAAATCATAGCGCATAAGAGGACCATCCTTGTTTAGAATTGTTATCGATAACATTTTGTGTTTAGAGTATAGCCTCCCCCCCTCCTTTTGTCAACATGTTTTTATATACAAATAGAATATTTTCTGAGCTGACACCTATTCGTTCTCCCCAAGGTCAACTCGTTTTGTTCGTGCTGTTAAGCGTGCACACCGTGAAATGCCCCTTGATAAGGCTTTTTTACCCGCCTGAGTCCCTTGTCTTGTTTTGACCAAGAAATATGTGTTATAATCAAACAACAATACAATTAATCTTAGGGATTTAGATTTTTGAGGTTCAATACACATGTACGATGAAGTAGACAGAAAACAAGCAACGCTGTATGATATAGCAAAAGAAGCTGGTGTAGCTCCCATGACCGTTTCTCGAGTCTTAAGCGGCAGAGGTAGCGTTTCCCAAAAGACCAAAGAAAAAGTTCTGAAAATTGCTAAACATTATAACTACACAACCAATGGAGTAGCTCGCTCTTTAAAAAACGCCAAGACCAACCAACTTTTATTTGCGACTCCTTGGATTAAAGAATTCTTTAATTTTGAAGTGATTTCAGCAGTCCAAGCGACTGCGCAAAAACATGGCTACTCACTTATCCTTGCCTATACAGAGGATTCGGAAGACGGTCTTACTCGCGTAATTTCACAAATGCAATCTCATATGGTAGATGGCTTATTCCTTATGACCTCCGATATCAATTCAGCTTTATTAGATCGCTTACGAGTTGTAACACGTCCAATCGTTTTATCTGTTATAGCTCCATATCATGGCTGTCCGCTCCCGTATGACTATGTCGGCACTGATACCAATTTAGGTATCCGCATGGCCACTGATTATTTTATCCATAACAAACATACAAAAATCGGTTATATTGGCATGAGCGAGCATACTTTAGAAGGCCGCGAACGCCTTTGCGGCTTTCGAAACGCAATGCAGGATGCTAACTTGGATTTGAATCCAGAATGGATTTTTACTGGCGGTAACAACGATACGTTTGGCTATCGGGCGGGGCTTCAGTTAGCCAACCAGCCATATCGGCCGAGCGCGGTTGTTTCTGCTACTGATTCTATCGCTATCGGGATATACAATGCATTTGAGACTTGTGGCATTCAGGTTCCGAACGATATTGCCATTATTGGCATGGATAATGTTGACTTAGGGCGGTATGTCAAACCCAATTTAGCGTCTGTTGACATTTCACCTAACAGGATTGGCGAAAAAGCTATTGAGTTCTTAATTCAAAGAGTTGAGTCTGGCATTACCGAAATCAGGAATGTTGTTTTTACCCCCGAGCTTATTATTCGAGATTCTGCAGTCACTACCGCTTCTGTTGATTCGCGTAAGATGCTACAGAATAATAGCCCGAAGGTTTTTACATAAGACTATTGACGATACCCCGTCGGCTTTGTAATGCCGAGATGCTTACCGACATTCCAATGTTGTCAACGGATGATTTTAGTACTGTATCCTTGCCTTTAGCAACATTGCACGGTATAACTATGCCCTAAATACTAATTCATCGCCTCAAAATCTGAGAAAAGAGTATCACAGAGTGTTTCGGCAGAAAAATAACATACCGCAACTGCAAAGGCGGAGATACCGTACCGCTTGATATGTGAAAGGCAACAGAACCATGATGCAAGCAATCGTCCATATCGCTCTAGTTGTCAGGGATTACAACGAAGCCATCGAATTCTATACAAAAAAGCTTCATTTT
The DNA here is from genome assembly GCA_964571055.1 of uncultured Oscillospiraceae bacterium. Taxonomy (GTDB): domain Bacteria; phylum Bacillota; class Clostridia; order Christensenellales; family CAG-138; genus JAQVRG01. The sequence goes on from CAZNAL010000058.1 coordinate 2,000, forward strand.
ACTTTGGTTGAGGATACATACCAGCTAGAGCAGGATAAGCGCTGGGTGGTCGTATCGCCTCCCGGATCAAATGGAACGACGATACTGCTTGCACGCGCATCAAAGCCCGAACAGGAGCCATTTGTTGGGAATCAAGCGGGGAGACGCGTTTTTCTCTTTCTCGGGACCGACGACTTTTGGCGCGATTATAATGAAATGACAGAGCAAGGCATTCATTTTGTTCGTCCGCCAAAGGATGCCGATTACGGAACTGTCGCCGTATTTGAGGATCTGTACGGAAACCTATGGGACTTAGTAGAGTTTAAGAAGGATCACCCAATGCATCGGCGCGTGAAGTCGTAAGGATACTGCAATAGAGATGCAGCCTTCCTTTTTTGCCTATACACTGCACAGCGCCGCGTTTCGTTAAAACCATCAAAACCGTCTGCGCCAAACGCAACCGGATCTCTGCGGCTGCTGCCAGTTCCTGTGATGTGAAAGGATCACACATACAGTCCGGCAAAAGCCGCGCATAATCCTCTTTTGTTGCGAGCAGTAAGGCGTCTGCCAATGCCGCAGGATAGCGTTCCTGCCGTGTGGAACCCTTTTTACCGTCGGCGCTCCACCCGTTCTGATAACGGTATTCATCCATGTCGATCAGAAGCAGCAGTACGCGCAGCGAATCGTTTGCAATGAGCTTGTTCAGCTTATAGAGTTCCGGGAATGCGTCAAAGAAACAGCCGCGCTTGGGGCTCTTCCTCGGATGCGTCATATCACCGGTTTGCGGGTCGATCCACAACAACCGCTTCGTTGCCGGAATAGGGTATACGACCGTTACTTGTTCGTTTGCGAGGTAGGTTGCGAGCTTCGTGCGGAGCTTGTCAAAGGAACGGGTCTGCACCTCAAATATACCGTCCTCATTTTTAACGTCTGCATAGCTGCCGTCGACTTTGACCTCGTGCAGCGATTCGTCTGGTTCTATGAACCGCTTGATCACGGAATGCAGTGTTTTCTCGGAAAGAACGCCGATCCCCGTGCGGCTGTGCTCGCTTTCGCGTACGACACGGCAGGCTTCTGCGAAGCGTTCTTTATCCGAATACCACATTTGCCCACGATCCGTTATCATGCCGATTCCAGCGCGCTGTCCGCGTATAGCGCCTCCGCCGTAAAAGAGCGGTCATCGATATAGTAATCACAGGTAATTTTGCGGCTGTTGGAGCCGTACTTTTCAACGATCTCCGGCAGATTATCGTTCACGGCGTCAAAGTGAAGCCCCTGTTGCGTACAGAAGTCTATGGCAGCTTGCAACGCTTCCCCGGCGCGGCATGTCCAGAGGATCAGTTTATCGCCGGAGAACTTGCGGTCAAGCAGATAAGATATGAGCCTGTCGTTTGCGGGACCGACCTCCGGCCATTTGCCGAGGCTGATCGTTCCGTCAAAATCAACAGCAAATACTTTGCTTTCCATAATCGTCCCTTCGCAATGTGTTAAGCCACCGTCGCATCCCAGCAGTTCACGTCGTCGATGGCGAGATGCAATAGTTCGGCGTATACCGCTTCCGGCGACAGCCATTCCTTGATGACATCCTTCGGCAGCAGTACGGGCATCCTGTGATGGATACGGGCGGCGGCTTCGGATGCGGGACGCGTGAGTATTACGAATCGAGCCACGCCGGCTGTTTCATCCAACGCATACAGCCCCGCCATATATAGCAAGCCTTCGTCAGCGGAAGCGAACCCATACTGGTGCTTTTCGCGCGTCGCCTTGTCGAGCCGCCCCCACTCGTAGTAGCAGGACGCGGGCACTATGCAGCGCCGCGTTTTGGTACTTTCCGCGAACATGCTCTTTGTTGCCGCCGTCTCGCTTCTGGCGTTTATGACAAGTGCCTTCTTATCGCCATGCCTCATGCCCCACTGCATTGGGAAAGCGCTCTGTTTCATGCTGCGGCTGTTGGCTATGACCGGAACGGTAGCGGACGGACATATCTCGCCGGTCCTGAGCGTAACGTTTGCCGCTGCCGCCCGCGCACCGGCTTCCATAATCCATGCACGCATATCCTCAAGATCATCATCCGCGATATAGTATCTGCCGCACATATATCTACGCCCTCCCTTCTACGAACCACCGGCCGGTCACCCTGTCCCCCATGGATGGGCTGCGTTCAAAAAACAAGTATTTCTGGCGACCGTGGATGTAGATCGTATAGCGGTCGCCCTGCCCACCCACCTTTAAGGATGCTGCCTGCCGCATTTCGGTAACGCGGTCAATCTCATATTCCTGCCCGTCCGTCCATACGATGGAGCGGGGCAGGATTCTTCCATCCGCATCGAAGGACGCATTAACGGCTACATATACTCTCTGCATATTTTTACCTCGCAGTCCCGTTATTGGTATTGACGCGCCTGTGAATAACGGCTATAATACACGCACGCTATTTCCCGTTCGGAAATGTCCATCGCGTTATTCCTCGATACAAATATCCTACACGGACATATTGCATATGTCAAGAGGTAGAAATATGCCAAGAGCGATACTGCATTCGGATATGAATTCATTCTATGCTTCGGTCGAAACCATGCTCGATCCGTCGCTGCGGGGAAAAGCCGTCGCTGTTTGCGGCAGTACCGAAGACAGGCACGGTATCGTACTGGCAAAGTCCGAAGCGGCAAAGAAAGCCGGCGTAAAGACCGGCATGGTGAACTGGGAGGCGCGGCGCTGGTGCCCGAATCTGATCGTTATACCGCCGCATTACGAACAGTACATCAAATACTCTACGCTGGCGCGAACCGTATATAGCCGCTATACAGACCTTGTAGAGCCATATGGCATGGACGAGTGCTTTATCGACATATCGGGAAGTCAGATGTGCAATGGCGATCCAGCGGCAATCGCGGAAGAAATACGCTGCTCCATGCGGGAGGAGTTGGGGCTGACCGTCAGCATTGGCGTGTCCTATAACAAGATTTTTGCGAAGCTCGGGTCTGATATGAAGAAGCCGGATGCGATCACGGAGATCACGCCGGATAACTTCAAACAAAAGGTATGGCCGCTGCCGGCAAGCGATCTTTTGTGTGTCGGCCGCGCAACGGCAAAAAAGCTTGCGGCTCGACGCATCTATACCATTGGCAATCTGGCTGCCGCCTCCCCGGAGATGCTGCAATCCATGCTGGGCGTCAACGGCGTCTTGCTTTGGAACTTCGCCAACGGCAACGATACCTCAAGGGTCATGCACAAGGACTTTGTTTCCCCCGTGAAGTCCATAGGGCATGGGATCACCTGCAATGCGGACTTGGTCAATAATGAGGAGGTCGATAAGGTCATTCTGTTTCTGTGCCAGGATATCGGACACAAGCTGCGCGTGCATGAGATGCGAGCGCAGGGCGTTCAAATATGCACACGCGACTGTAATCTGTGGTGGAAGCAGTATCAGGCGCCGCTTCTCATAGCGACGCAGAATTCCTTTGAGATCGCAGCGAAAGCGTCTGAACTTTTCCATAAGAACTATACATGGTCCAATCCCCTTCGCTCCATAACCGTGCGCGCGATCCGTCTCTCGCCGAAATCGAGCCCTGTGCAGCAGATGCTATTTGATGACGGCGCGCGCCGAGATAAGATGGAACGCCTAGAAGACACCGTGGATGAATTGCGGAGGAGATTCGGGAAAAACGCTATCCTTCCGGCTTCCATAATGGGGGAACTAAAGATACCCGGACGTGGTATCCCTGAGATCACGATGCCGGGGATGATGTATATGTAGCAATACGCAAGGATGATGGTCTGCGCTTATCCTCTGCGAAGCCACCGGTATAGTTCGGATCATATTCGCCGAGCGATTCGTAGACAACACGAGAAAAGGCTGCCGGGCATTCGGGCTGATGTATCGGCAGCAGGCCGTTATGCACAAGAACCACCGCGTGCTCGTTATGGTCGCACATACAAGGGCATTCGCCGTTCAATGTGCAATTCCGAAAGCGTTTGCGGAGAATCGATCACAACATCCACATGCACGCCAAGGCTCTTTTCAAGGCGCAATTCAAATCCGCACATATCAAAAAGTGTGAATGCAGGCGTCTTTTTGATCAGGACGTCCACGTCGCTGTCTTCAGTTGCCCGCCCTGTTGCGTACGAGCCAAAGAGTTCAACTTGTACGATGGGATAATGCGGAGCCGCTTCGGCAACGGCTTCTCTTATTCTTTGTATGGTGACCATACACCTGCCTCCCTTCTGCATCCTTCAAAAGCTAGTGTTCTTATAAATTACCCGTTCGTCTGCGCAGACCGCTTTTGCGAAGGCGTTGCCCTGCAAAGACTCGTAGGTGATGATATCGACGGGCATATTCACAGCGTCTTCGATATCCTGCTTCAATCCTATGATATCCAATAAATCATAGTGCCCGCCAAAGGACACGACCAGATCAATGTCGCAGCCTTCCGTCTCTTGCCTTCTTGCGCAGGAACCAAAGAGCGCGGCTTTTCGTATCCCGTACGTCTCAAATAGCGGTATCATGCGCCGCACGGTTCTTTCTGTCAATTTGGCTCTCCTCTCGAATATTGCCGGCTATTCAAACACGAACAGACTAAATATATGCGGGATCAGCACGAAGAACAGGTATAGTGCCGCGCCGATATAGAACAGCACTACCTTGAAGCCGACGGGCATCTGTACGACCAGAATAAACGCCCATACCCACAAGATGAATTCGATCAGTCTCCCCGCAAAGGGTATGACCATGATCCCGATGACAATAAGGATATTTGCCCACCATGGAAAGCCGAAGAACAGCAGCGGCGCATATGCGATAGCGAGGAAAAGAGCATAATACAGCACAAAGCCCACCGTACCCAATGCCGCTGTGAGAACGCCGAGCGGCGTATGGGGACGGCGGCGCGCCTGCATCATCTGGGCGGAGCGTTCCTTCTCCGCCTTGATCTGTGCATATACAGGTGAACTGAATCGCTTATCTTGTTCCATATAAGAAGTATATCATAAACGGGAGGTACTGTCATGGCTAGCGCAGGGGCTTCAGGATAGCGTACCGGCCGTGCCAATTCGTTCGTATAGTACGGATGTTTCGCCGCCACAAGGATCGGAACTCCTATGTGGGGGCGAAAGTAATCCTGTTCGATTTCTGTAAATAAATTACGCGATTCAATTTTTCGGCGATAAGCATCGCTACGCTTTGTTTTTGTTTGTAACACGACTTATTTTCGTGCCCCGGAAGCCCCGAAACTCCGTACCCATTTCACTGTGAAATGGTGACCCTACTCGCCCGACCACGTCTGGGGAGTAGGCGACGAAAAAAATAGTTATCGAATTTCGTTTTTTACTGCCATTTTAGGGCTTCTGCGGCATCGGTTTTTCTCACAACAATGGAAATTTAATCCCGGTCTTTTTATATTGACGGATGAAAGCACAGAATATACAATGGAAATAGAATGATGGATATGAATCAACATCATCGGAACACAGACACTCTGCGCATCATGAAAAAGAAAGGGGGGCGCGCTTTGGAAAACGAATACATTCTGAAACTGTACGATGAAGAATTGCTGCGATTCACTTTGATGGTTCGCGGACTGGAAGGCTTAAGCGTAAGCATTGTTTCCGTAAACAAAGAAAGCGCATCTCTGCTTCCTTTGGATATGGAACTGACGGATGCGGGTATTCTGAAATGGCTGCAAAGGCGTGTCATCCCCAAGAATCGAGCCTATGTAGAAGAAATACTCAAAACGCTGCGCCTGAGCGTCAACGACGTGAAAGGCGTAATCGATGTATGCAAAGGTCTCTCCCTTAACGACAGTTATTGGGTTGTGCCGGCGGGATTTCAAGGCGCTTTTGCCGAATACAATTTGTACCAGAACCGCTTTTCCGAGATATTATCCCTTGTAGCCTATACGGGCGTGAGTCAAAGTCATAGGGGATTCACGACGTCACCGGAGCTCACCACACAGGGCATGCTTCGAAAGGCATGGCGCTACATGAACGAAGATGGTATCTGGTTATACAAAGGCGGCACGACAGGCGCGGCTAACGCGGGGAATGAGCCATACAGCGAATACTACGCTTGCCAAATCGCAAAAGCGATGGGCCTCAATGCTGTAGAGTACGACTTGGAAAACTGGAAGGGTATTCTTGCGTCGAAGTGTAAGTTGTTTACTGATATCGACACGGCCTACATTCCGATAGGGTACCTTGTTCGCACGGGCGGTCTCAAGGCTTGTCTCGAATACTACAGTAATCTGGGCGAAACCTTTCGCGAGCAACTCTGCAGCATGCTCGTGTTCGATGCAGTCGTATATAATGAGGATCGGCACTACGGCAATTTTGGCTTGTTGCGCGATAATCACACAGGCAAAATCATTGCACCGGCGCCCATGTTCGATCATGGCGTTTCGCTCTTCAATTATGCCATGCCGGACGATCTTCTCGACCTTGAAGCATATGCGAAGACGCGAAGCACGCCGTACAACCTCCCATTCGAGCAGGTTGTTTCGGAGGTGGCCGGAAAAAGGCAGACAGCCCAGTTGCGCCGCCTGATCGGATTTCGCTTCGAAAGACATCCTCGCATTAACCTTCCCGAAGCACGTCTGCAGGCGATAGAAAAGCAGATTCAAAAAAGAGTAAGGCAGCTTATTTTGCTGTCAGAGCAGACGTTGCATACTGGCGCAAGCTGAAGCAGCGCCTTAAAGCTGGGAGAATGAAACCGTGACAAATTGTCACGGTTTGAAAATGGCCCCAGAAGATAACGCCATCAACAAGCGCGAAACGCCACCGGTGAATCTTCGCGCCATCACATCTTTCCGTGGGACAACCCCGCTAAAAATAGGTACTATTAAAAGAGAGGCGGGATATTCTTGATCCTATATCATGGAAGCACGGTATGCGTCAACGCACCCAGAATCATCAAAAGCACACACACCCCGGATTTTGGTTCGGGATTCTACGCGACGCAATCGCAGGAACAGGCGATGAGGTGGGTACGCATAAAAATGCGGCGTGCCGGCAAGAATATCAGCTTCGTCTCGCAATACGACTTTGATTACGAGCGCGCCCTTGACGCGGTATCCATCCACACCTTCCATCAAGCGGATAGGGAATGGCTGGACTTCGTTGTCTCAAACCGAAAAGGGAAAACGTTTCCTGACGACATCGATATTTACATTGGCCCGGCAGCGGACGATACCATCTATTCAAGCATCCAACTATACGAAACCGGTGTATTGGATGCGGAAGAAACGATCAAGCGGTTAAAAGTAGGGAAGCTGTTCGATCAGATCACCTTTCACACAGAAACTGCGCTTGCCTTTTGCCAATTCGTGAAAGCGACAGAATTGGACATGAGAGGTGCGACCATGGATAAAGCGAAGTTTCATGCGCTTATGCCGATCATCTGTGCACCTCTTGCCGAAAAGATCGCACAAGAGCAGGGGCTGAGCGAGCAGCAGGCAATCTCAAACCTGTACAATTCCTTGCTCTACAGCTATTTGGAAGATGAGGAAATGAAGGTTTGGCATTATAGCGTACCCACGCTCTACGCGATGTACGTGGAGGGCGAAACTACGGGAAACATCGAATTTCCCGATGTATAAACCAGACGAAGGGAGGAACCGTTCATGAGCGAAACCATGGCCTTTACGGTATTTTGCGTGGAGGCCTATAAAAATGCAAAAGCGCTTACGGGAAAACAAGTGGATGCCCTGTTTCGCCGGTACGGTTTGTACGATTATCTTCATGAATCCTATGATGGCCTGCATACGACAGGGCATCAGTACATCGTGAAGGACATCGATGCGTTCATTGCCGTGCGGAACTCGGACGCTACGACGCAACCACATTGAACCGCAAGACCGAGCAGACGAAAAGGTGATCTATGAACAGAGTTGACAATCTCCTGTTGCACATATGCCGAACACGCCGCAGACGAAAAGCATGGAAAGACGCGCGTCCGTTCTTCGGATGCTCTTAACGTACCCGCAGATGGAGGAAAGTAAATCAGAAGTCGATGTCGTCACGATCTACAATGCGCCGATAGATATCCTCAGCCCGGTTCGTGTTTCACGGAACAAAGCACAGCGGGCGCGCGATGCGGCTTCTCGCAAAGCCGGCTTTGCAAGATGCCGTGCCTATGCAGATAAACAGATCAGCGAATTTCTGTCCCAGAAGCTGGATTGGAGCGCGTTTGAACCGCATGAGCCTGATAACGGTAAAGTCGATGCGGTGTATTTGCTCCGTAAGGCCTATGGCTCGCTTCGTAATCCTCTTGCCGCTTCTTGATTCTCCCAACTCAACCTGACACGGTCTCCATGCCGGCTCATTTTGACCATAAAACGCGGGCATGATATAATCTTTTCATGGTAAGGTACATGGCATTTGAACAAGATCATCCCTCGACGCGCGTCAGCAACGCGTTTTTAATGGCATACATGCCGGAGGCGCCGGCTACATATGTACCGGTATATCTTTACGGACTCATGCTTTCGCAAGCAGGAACCCAGGAAATTGATGTTGCCGAAGCACTGCATATGACGGAAACAGAGGTTACCGAGGCTCTCTTGTATTGGGATCGGCAAGGGCTTATTCGACTCCTCCCCGGTGATACGCCTTCTGTCATTTACGCGGACACCATAAGCGGCGAGGCCGTTAGATTTGATAAGCAGCGCGACGAAATGGCTGACCTTCTCGGAAAAGTGCAATCTTTGCTAAAAGGAAGGGTACTTGGATTAAGCGATACGTCGAAGATCTATGATTGGGTCAAAATCTTTGGCCTGTCCGAGGATGCGGTGGTTTGTTTGATTCAACACTACATCACAACAACAGGACAAAAGAAATTCGTCTCTTTTGATAGGCTGCATAAGACGGCACGGATCTGGGCTGATAACGGCGTCGTGTCTCTTTCTGACGCGGAGGCGTATATCCAACAGGAAAGCAAAATAAACAAAGGGTTGTCCGATCTTTTAACATGTTTAGGATTGAAAAGACAAGCCACGAACGGCGAGACGAGTACCTACAACAGATGGGTCAGCGAGGGGTTCTCATCGGAAGTCATTATTTTGGCATGCAAAGAATTGTTGAATTATCGCACACCTTCTTTTGCTTTGATCAATACAACCCTGGAAACCTATAAAAGGAACGGCATGGTTGATGTCAACCAAGTAATAGAATACCAACGTAAGGTCGAACAGGCGAAAGCGTTTCACGGTACCTTGCTCTCACGCCTTGGCATGAAAACGAATCCTACCCGCGATCAAGTAGAAGTAATCGCGCAATGGCGTACCGATTGGCACATGGAAGACGAGTTGATCTTTTTTGCCGCGGATTGTTCAACAACGAAAGCTCACAAATTCAAGGAATGCCAAAAGCTCGTGCAGGCATGGCATGAGAAGGGTATCACCAAGTACTCCGATGCGAAGGCTGATTATGAAAAGAACGCCGTTGCTGATGTGCCGCATACGAAAAAGAGTAAGGCCATGGACTATTTACAACGCCCCGCGACAGAAGCGGAGACTCCCAATGTAATTAATTTCTTTGACGATTAAGCGACATCGCCGTAGTAACGCGTTGCTCCTGCTGTTCATACGGTTCAGAAGCCTTTGTCCGTATCATTTCTGTTTGCCTTATTACGCGGGATCACTGCCACCAGAATGAGCGCCAGCGAAAAGCCGGTAGTGATCAGTATCCCGACGGAGGCAGCATCCTCGGCGAACAGTGAACTGACGCGCGGCGCAAAGGGATAATAATGCACCGTATGGTCGTAGCTGGGTCCTAGACGTGACCCGCGCACACCGGTGTTCAGCCCGTCGTATTCCACGCAATCCACCTTATAATGATAACGGATGTCAAATCGATATTCGCGTCCCACGCTGGTGTCGCCCTTTGAGCCGATCCGCGAAACCTTTATATCGTAAGCTGGAACAATGTTACCTAGCAGATACAGCCCGATGGTGTTGACATTCCATAACAACAGAAACACGCCCAGCAACACCAATAATACCCGTGTCACTTTATCTGACCGTTTCTTCTTTGCTTGCATATACGTCCCCCGTTTCATGTGTCTTCCAATGTCCCATTATTCGATCTTTGCCCCGCAATTCTCGCAAAACACGCCGTCTGAAAGTCTCGCGCCGCAGTTTTGACAGTAGGCAGGACGTGTTTGCCGTATCGGCGCGCTAGGCGACGCAGCTGGCGGCATATCTATCCCATCCTTGCGCATAGGAACGCTGCATCGGCCGCAGTTAGGGCAAAAGATGCCATTGTTCATGCTGCCGCAGACGCAAAGCCAAGCGTTGTTCCCGGGAATGGAAGCTGCCGATGATTCTCGGGTCGTTAACGGACGCTTTTCTGCGTTTTCCGGAGGCTCGTCGTAAGCGTCAAACGGGCAGAAAAAACGGGCTCGCCAAAGTAGGCAAGCCCGCAGA
>CAZNAL010000059.1:0-12361 GCA_964571055.1 uncultured Oscillospiraceae bacterium
AAAACGCGCTGTGCATCTGCACCATTTCGGACAGCCTTGTAACGGGCGAGGAGTGTTCCGCAGAGGAAAGACAGACGACCTTTACGCAGATGATGGAGCTGGCGCTGGAGATCGCGTAGCGCGGCAAAAACGCCGCAGCACATAGTATATAGACAATATATATCCCCGCAAGGGCGTTAAAAATGTTAACGAACCCCTTGCGGGGATGTTTTCCATGTGTTATTGTATACAGAGGTACAATGATACAAGGATAAAAGAATTCAGGAGGACGGATCATGAAGAAGCTTCTCGCAATCGCACTCACACTCGTTATGGTACTTTCGCTTACCGCCTGTGCGGGCGGCGGCGGCCAAGTGCATCGTTTGGTCATGGTCACCGGCGGCGACGCGGGTACCTATTACGCCTTCGGCGGCGTTATCGCAAACGTCCTGACCGAAAATATCGAAAACGTCGAGATCACCGCTACCACCTCGGGCGCGTCCGCGGCAAACGCACGGTCGCTGCACAATAAGGAAGCGGATCTTGCCATACTGCAGAACGACGTTTTGGCCTATGCCGTCAACGGCACGGATTCTATGGCAGAGGACGGCGCTATGCCCGAGCTTCGCGCAATTGCTTCCCTGTATCCCGAGGCTGTGCAGCTTGTGGCGACCGCCAACAGCGGCATCAAGAGCGTGCAGGATCTCAAGGGCAAGAAGGTTTGCGTGGGCGACGCGGGCTCCGGCTCCGAGGTCAACGCCAAGCAGGTGCTGGAAGCCTGCGGCCTTACCTATGATGATTTTGAGGTGCAGTACCTGAGCTTCTCCGAAGCTTCCACCGCCATGCAGAACGGCACCGTGGACGCGGCGTTCAATACCTCCGCTATGCCCAACGCCGCCATCACCGAGCTTGCTAACTACACCGACATCGTGGTCGTGCCCATCGACGGCGCATCCGCCGACGCGTTGATCGCGAAATACCCCTTCTATGCAAAAACCACCATTTCCAAGGACATCTACGGCACGGACAGCGACGTGCAGAGCGTTGCCATGATGGCGATCCTTGCCTGCACGGCGGAGCTTGACGCGGACGTGGTGTATAACCTTACCAAGCAGCTGTTTGAACAGAACGAAGCCCTCTGCGCGCATGTGCGCGGCAAGGACGTGACGCTTGCAAGCGCGCTTGACGGCGTGACCGTGGATTTCCACGAGGGCGCGCTGAAGTATTATAAGGAAGCGGGCGTCAATGTTGGGTAATGCGCGCGCGGACGAAGCAGCATAATCAAACAAGCAGACGGGGGAACTACCTGGTTCCCCTGTTTCTTGCTGTGTTGGCGCTGCTGTGCCTTCTACCCTTCAACACGCGCTTAGTGCTCTCCGATTATCGGACGGGCAAGACCCTTTGCACCTACCCGATACGGGATGGGGAAATCTTCGCCATCCGCTATACGCATTCCGTCAATCTGTCCCACGTTACGGACACGTTAGAATGGACGGGCGGGGAACTGATTCTGCGCACCTCGCTTTTCACCTCCTTCGGCGCGGGCATACCCGTTCCCGCCGACGGCATCGGAACGGCGATCACCAACACGGAGGACGGCTTTTTATTGACCGGCATCGATAAACCGCAAAAGGATAACGCGCTCCTCATCATGCTCCAAAAGGTGCCGGATCATCATCTGCTCTATCGCAACCAAGCTATATCCCTGCTCGATATGGCAGGCTCGGGCGCGCTGCTGCGCTTGCGCGTGCGCTCCGTATCCATCGCGACCATCATTTTGCATACATAAGCATAGCGCCATATGGCATGCGGCTTGCAAACAGTAAGGAGATTCCCATGGGCTTATTCAAGAAAAAAGAACGGAAACCCCACGAAATCAAATTGAACATCGATACCTCCGGCTTTTCCGAAGCCGAGATCGCGGCGCTGGAGGCGGAGGCGGTGCTCGCTAAATACGACAGGGAGTCGGCGTTTCGCAACCGCCTTCCCAAGCGTGCGAACCTGCTGATCGGCTGCGTGCTGATCCTGTTTTCCATCTTTCAGATCTACACGAGCATTTGGACGATACCCGCCCAGCAGCTTCGCCCCATTCACTTGGCCTTTACGCTGTTTCTAGCGTTTCTGCTTTACCCCGCAGGACACGATATGCGCAAGGATCGCATCGAGTGGTACGATATTGCGCTTGCGGTGCTTGCGCTCTGCGTGGTGCTCTATATTCCGCTCAATTACGAGTACATCATCAAAAACGTAGGCAACTATAACGCCTTGGATATCGCCATCGGCGTCGTGGGCATGCTGCTTCTGATGGAGGCTTGCCGCCGCGTGGTGGGTATGCCGATCCTGATCATCGTCGTCTGCTTCCTGCTCTACGCAAAGTTCGGCAATTTGATCCCGGGCTCTTTCGGGCATAGGGGCTATTCGCTCAAACAGATCGTCAATCATATGTACTATACGCTAAGCGGCGTTTTCGGTACCCCGCTGGGCGTCAGCTCCACCTTTATCTTCCTGTTTATCCTTTTCGGCGCTTTCTTGGAGAAGACGGGTGTTGGAAAGCTCTTTATCGACCTCGCGAACGCGATCGCGGGTAAGAATGTGGGCGGCCCCGCTAAGGTGGCGGTCATATCCTCGGCTCTGCAGGGCACGGTTTCGGGAAGTTCGGTCGCAAACACCGTGAGTACGGGCTCCTTCACCATCCCCGCCATGAAGCGCTTGGGGTATAAACCGGAATTCGCGGGCGCTGTGGAAGCGGCCGCATCGACGGGCGGACAGCTCATGCCGCCCATCATGGGCGCGGCGGCCTTTTTGATGGCCGAGAGCACAGGCTTTACCTATGCGCAGGTGGTCAAATCCGCCATTATTCCCGCGATCCTGTATTTTTCCGGCATCTTGATCAGCGTTCATCACGAGGCGCGCAAGATCGGCCTCAAGGGCATGCCGGAGGAGGAGATTCCCAAGATCGGTACCGTGATGAAGGAGCGCGGGCATTTGCTGCTGCCCCTTGCCTGCATGATCTACATGCTTTCCATCAAGGTCACGCCAACCTACGCGGCGCTTGGCGCGATCCTTACCTCGCTGATGGCGTGCAGCATCCAATGGCTGGCGATCATCCCCGTGTCGCTCATCGTTGTGTGCGAACGCATCGGTATCCATTTTACCGTATATGCTTTGTATTCGATCGCTGTTTGGCTATTGATATGTTTTGTGCGCTTCCTGCGGTTGTATGCAAAACGCGGCGAGCGCGCGGAGGAAGCGTCCGTATATACGCTCATCAAGGAGAGCTTGCGTTTTGATCCCTACGATATTGTGTACGCGCTGAAATCCGGCGCGCGCAACGTCCTTGGCGTGGCGATCGCCTGTGCGATGGCGGGTATGATCGTGGGTACGGTGACGCTGACGGGCTTGGGCTTGAAGTTTGCGACGGGCTTGGCGCGCATCGCGGGCGATAACCTGTATCTGCTGCTGTTCTTGACTATGCTCTCCTCCATCGTTTTGGGCATGGGCGTGCCGACCACGGCGAACTATCTGATTACCTCCACCATCTGCGCGCCCGCCATCATTGCGATGGTCTGCAATCTTCGAGGCATCGCACCGACGGAGGCTACCATGGCGATCATCATGAGCGCGCACCTGTTCGTGTTCTACTTTGGCATCATCGCGGATATTACGCCGCCTGTGGCGCTCGCGGCGATGGCGGGCAGCGCGATCGCCAAGGGTGAGCCGTTCAAGACCGGCGTTACGGCTACGCGTATCGCGATCGGCGCGTTTATCGTGCCCTATATCTTCGTTTTGAATCCCGCGATGCTCATGATCGATACGACTGTCTTCGAGGTGCTCTTGAACGTCTGCACGGCGCTGTTGGGCATGTACGCGCTTTCCGGCGGTCTTGCGGGCTTTGTGCAGGATCACTGCACATGGTACGAGCGGATACTCCTTATTTGCGGCGGCATGGGCATGATCATACCGGGCCTTGCCACCGACTTTGTGGGCCTTGTGCTCGTCGGCGGCATCATTGTGGCGCAAAAGCTGCGCGTTAAGAAGCGCGAAGCAAACGGCGCGGCGGCGTAAGAAAAGAAAAATCAAGCACAACAAAAGGCTCCCGCGCACGCGGGAGCCTTTACAGTCTATCCGTATCAGTATTCGAGCGATTCCGTCCAGTAGTCGTTGCCGTAAATGTCCGTAAGGCAGTAGCTTACCTTGCAGGCATTGCCGCCAATATCCACGTTGCGGATCTTCCAGCTGCCCGTGGCGCGCATGGATTCGCCCAGCATGTAAGAATCCGCGTAGCTGCCGTCGTAGCCGTAATAATCGCACAGGAAATCGAGCCGATCCCCCGCGGCGATCTCCACAAGCCCCTTCGCCTGCGTGAGCGTCGTCGTCTCGTCGTAGACGAGCTGCGCGCCCAGCACCACGCCGTCCGGGTTCTCATCGTCAAATTGCAGCATGATGTTCACGCGTTCACCGTTGAGAAGCGCGGGCACATACCCCTTGATCGTATAGGTCCCGGCGCTGTCGTCGCGCGTTTCGCCCAAGAAGTAGTAGCTGACGATCTGCCCGTTGAGGGAAAGCCATGTGCGGTCATAATCCATCACGAGGTCGCTGTCGTCGTCCCAGGTATAGGTGTTGTCCCTGCCAAGGTCGATATAGCCCTCGCCATCGTCAAGAAATACGCTCAACTGCACGTTTTGCACCAAGTCCCACTCCGCGTCCGTCAGCTTGAGCACTTTGGCGCCGCCCTTGGCGGTGGGAACGAGACGGCTCGTGTCCAGCCTGTGCTCGTCATAATAGGCGGCGGAACGCGCCATGCGTCCCGTATCCAGCCAGTCGAGCGCCCCGCCGGAGCCCATGAGGGTGGAGAGAATATCGCCGTAGCCGCCGGCGCTGCCGCTATAGCTAGCGGAGGAGGAGCTGCCGCCGGAAAGATAGCTTTCCAGCACGGACGTGAGGATATCCGAGCCGCTCGTGCTGCCGGTAGAATAGCTGCCGCTGCCGTAGCCGCCGCCTGTGCTGGGAGAAGCGCCCAAAAGGCCGCCCAGCAGGTCGGTGTAGGAGCTGTCGCCGCCCAGCAGCGTCGTAAGCGGGGAACCGCTCGTGCCCGACGCGATCTGTCCGCCCGCCGAGAGGCTTGCGAAGCTTCGGATGCAGTCGGTATAGGTTCTGTCCATTTCGATGTCGTCGTACAGTGCGATCGCCTGCTTGACGTTAGACAGTCTGCTGTACGGGAAGTAGATGGATATGCCGTTGGAGTTGGACATACCCTTGGAATAACGGTTGTACTTGACGCAATCGCGGAGCGCCTGCGCAAGGTCGTTGGACGCGTCCGTATCGATGCGCTCGCACAGGTCGATCAGGTCGATCTGATTGATCTGCGTGGAGCGGGCGAATTCGCGCGCGTCGCTGCGTGCGTCGGAGATGGTCTCGTAATTATCGGAGTCCAAAAGCGCGGACGTATTCTTGGCGAACTCGTTGAAGGCTTCGGGCACCGTACCCGCCATCTGCGCGAGGTCGATGACGGAAAGCGTCGTCGAGGAGCCCGCCGCCTGCTTTTGCGAAGCGAGGGTAAAATCGTCCACGATGGCTTTTCCAAGCTCCACCGTGGGCATGGAGGGATTCTTGCTTAACGCCGTCAGCCAGTTCGTATAGTACCAGCCGCTGCCGGGCTCCGTTTCCTCGGAGGCGATCAGATAGTCGGCGTAACGCTCTGAGACGATGGCCGTCTCGTAGTTTGCCATCAGGCACGCGTCGAAGCCGATGAAGTCGAATTTGCAGCCCGCGTCGGACAAGGCTTTGTCCACCTGATCCAGCGCCATAGCTTCGCCGGGATACAGCTCGTCGTGGCCGTAGCCCACGAGACTGCCGCCGCCGTGATCCCAAAGGATCAGGCCGTAGCGATTGGCCGGGAAGGCCTTTACGGCGTACTTGATGAAGCTTGAAAGCGTATCGGCCTTGGTCATGGAGATTCTTCCAACATTTTCCTCCAAACACTTGATGCCGTCGTCCCGCACCTCGTAGATTTGGTTGGTTTTGTTGGAGATAATGCTGTTTTTCCAGCGCTTCGCGCCGCCGGTTTCCACGATCACCTTGACGTTGTCGGAAAGCGTGGCGTGCAGCATCTCGTTGAGGTCGGAAGTAGCCATGCCGTAGTTGGATTCGAGATCCGCGCCGCACATATACACCATGACGGTGAAATCGTCCTGCCCGTCGCCCTTGAGCTTGGTATAGCGGGCGCGCGCCTTGTTGGATACGGTGTAATCCGCTTCGCCGCCGCTGGGAGAAGCGCTTTCAACAACCGGCGCCTCCGTAGCGGCCGGGGCTTGCGGCTCCGCGCTGTAAACAGGAAGGGCGGGCTCCTGCGAATAATCGTTGCTGTACAGCGCGTTTTGCGCGCTGCACCGCTGCAAAAGCATATAGCCCACAAAAAGCAGCAGCGCGATGAGCAGGATGCGCTTGAGACCGGAGCCTTTTTTGCCGCTGCCGCCGGAACCAAGAAGAAGACTCAGCAGCAGGGGGAGGAGGCTTGTGCCGGCGCCGCGCTGCGCGCCGCCGCGCCCGGAGGAACCGGAAGCGCCGGAGGAGCCGCCGCCGACAGGGCCGGTACCTAGGCCGTCGCCGCGTCTGTTTGCGTTGCCGCCGCCGGAGGCGATGTTCTTGCGCCTGCCGCCTGTGCCGGGAACTCGTTGCATATTGGATACCTCCCAATCGTGATAGTACCATTATCGTACAAAAATTATATCACATAAAGCAGAAAATGGAATGAAAACATCAAAGGCTCGAATGTCTTGCGGCAGCAACGATTCTATGTTACATTTATCAATAACAAAAAATGGAACAGAACCAAGTATATAAAGAAACATTGCAAGGAGGATTCGATTGTGAAAATACCGAAAAGCGTGCTAGGCAAACTGGTCAACGCGGATACCCTGCAGGCGCTGGGGCAGTTTTCCGGCACGGGAGAGGGCGATATACAAAATGTTCTGGCGACGGCGCTTCCGGCGCTTTTGCAGGGCGTGGAAAACAACGCGGCGGACGCCGCGACCGCGCCGGGCTTGGAGCAGGCGCTTTCGGATCACGCCAAGGACGACACGAGCGATATTACTTCCTTCCTAAAAAATGTCGATAAAGAGGATAGCACGAAAATTCTCGCGCACCTCTTGGGCGGCGACGCAGCCAAGGTGGAAAAGAAGGCCGCCAAGGACACGGGGCTTTCCAACGCCCAAACGGCGGCGATATTGACCGCCTGCGCGCCGCTGCTGCTATCCCTCTTGGGACAGCACGGACAGTCCAACGCGCAGGGCGGCGGCCTTTTGCAAGCGCTGTTTGGCGCGCCGGATAACGACGACGCGGATAACGACGGCATAGGCGGCGAGCTTTTAGGCGCCTTATTGGGAGGCTCCTCCAACAACAGCGGCCTTGGCGGCGCTTTGCTGGGTTCGCTCTTGGGCGGCTCTTCTCATAGCGGCAATAGCAATAGCAACAGCGGGCTCGGCGGGGCGATTTTAGATTCCCTGCTCGGCGGGGATGACGATACTAGCCAACACGAAAACGACAGCAGCAACGACCTTGGCGGGGCGCTGTTGGGTTCACTCTTGGGCGGCTCGTCCGGCGGCAGCGGTTTGGGCGGCGAGCTTTTGGGCGCGCTGTTGGGCGAGGAGGAAAAGAAGCCCGCTTCCGGCAAGAAACCATCCTCCGGCAAGAAACCCGCCTCCGGGAAGAAGCCGTCGTCGGCAAAGAAAAAGACCAGCAAGAAAAAGACCGGCTCGAAAACCGAAGGGAAAAAGACCGGCAAAAGGACCGGCGGCAAAAAGAGCGCGAAGGCGGACGCTGCCGGCGAGGTGATGGATATCTTGGGGAAGCTGCTCAACTAAACGCGTGTTTACAGAAAGGATAAAGAAAGAATGGATCTTCGCACAGACGGGCGCGCGCTCGCCCTCATCAAACAGCTGCTCGATCCCACGGTTACCACGAAGCCGCAGATGGACGTCATACCGCAGAAGCCCGTCTTCAAGCCCGCACCTATTCTGCAGCCATTTGAAAGGGTCACGCCGGAATCGCAGGGCGTATCGTCGGCGCATATCGCGGCGTTTATCACGGAAATGCGCGCTGATGCTTCTCTTGATCCGCACGGCTTTCTGCTGCTGCGAAACGGCAAGCTTCTATGCGACGCCACCTTTGGCGCGTATCGCCACGATATTTGGCATATCACGCACTCCGAATGCAAGAGCATCACGGGGCTTGCTATCGGCATGCTGATCGACGAGGGGAAGCTCACCGTCGAAGACCGCTTGGTGGACATACTGGGTGAAAAAAAGGTCGGCAAGCTCAACGCCCTTACGCATAAAGGCATTCAAATCAAGCATCTGCTCACCATGACCAGCGGCATTCTCTTTAACGAAGCCGGTTCGGTCACGGAGCGGGATTGGGTAAAGTGCTTTATGGAGTCCGCCGTAGTAACCGAGCCGGGCGCCGTTTTCAATTATAACAGCATGAATACCTACATGCTTTCCGCCGTGGTTAAAACGGTCACGGGGGAGGGCTTGGTGGCGTATCTTACGCCGCGCCTGTTTGCGCCGCTGGGCATCGAAAACTTCTTTTGGGAAACCTGCCCCAAGGGGATCGAAAAGGGCGGCTGGGGGCTTTATATCATGCCCGAGGACATTGCGAAGATAGGGCAGATGGTGCTGGATAAGGGCGTATGGAAGGGGCGGCGCATCGTATCTGAGGCGTGGATCGACGCGGCGACGTCCAAGCATGCGGAAGCGCCCGCGAACTTTGGCGATTATAACTATGGTTACCAGATATGGGTGGGACGCAAGGCGCATACCTTTCTTTTCAACGGTATGTTCGGCCAAAACGTGCTGGGGAATTTTGATAACGGCATATTGCTCGTAAGCAACGCGGGCAACAACGAGCTTTTCCAGCAGAGCAACCAGTATCCCATCGCGGATCGGTATTTTGAAACCGCCTGCTTCGCAGACGGCCCCATCCGCGCGGCGCGCGGGGCGAAGGCGGCGATGGAAAAGGCCAAGGCGTACGCGGCGACAGAGCTGTGCCGCACCCAGCCTAAGCTTTTCGGTACGCTGCTTGCCACAAAGCCCGCGCTGGATTTGAAGGCGCTTTGCGAATGCTTGGATGGAAAAACCTATGCCACCACGGATAAGCACGCGGCGGCTTTGGGCGTCAATCCCCTGTACGCGCAGGCGCTGCAAAACAATCTGTCAAAGGGCGTCAGGGGCTTGTCCTTCTCCTGCGTCAAGAACGAGCTCGTTCTTACCGTCATGGAAAACGATGCGAACCATGTTTTGCCCATAGGCTTTGATAAACCGAAATACACGCGCTTGGACATCCATGGCGAGGTGCATCAGGTGGGCGTATTCGGCCGTTTTGATACCGACGAGGACGAAACGCCGGTGCTGATCCTGCGCGTATCCTTCTTAGAGACGGCGAACACCCGTATCATCAAGTTTTTCTTTTCGGACGGAAAGCTTGTGAGCCGCTGGATGGAGTCCCCCGGCAAAGCGTATCTTACGGAAGCGCTGGAGTCCGTGCGCAAGCAGGTGAGCTTTGTTAATACCATTATGCAGAGAACGGACGAGACCGTGTTCGTATACGCCATCGAGCGCGCCTTTGAATGCGAAGCGGTCTTTACGGAAGTTTAGCCGACGAATCGGTCGCGGCCGGCCGCGTTTCGCCGGGATAGGGGATCGAAAAATAATCCGCGTCCGGTTTCTCGTAATAATCAAAGTCGTGCAGCACGGGCGAATAGGTGCTAAAATATACCCTGTCCGGGCGGAAGGAAAGCAGGCGGACATAACCGCCGCCGCCCTTGGGCGCATCTTGATAATTGGTCATAACGCCGTACACGACGCGATCCGCAACGCCGTCGCCCGTGTCGTCGATGGCGTCCTTCCGCTGGGAATAATTGCGGCAGTGACCGCTCAATACCAGCCACACGTTGGGGTTGGGCACGACGATCTTATGATAGATGGCGTTACCCTGCGTCGTGAGGCGGCTGCGCGTGTGTTGATAGCTATGCGTAATGAGTATGGCTACGCGGTTTGCATAGTGCGCGAGCGTTTTGTTGATCCAATCGATCTCCTCTTGCGCGGGGCCTGTACGCCCAAAGCCGACGCTTACGAAAATGTAATCGCGCGCGTCGGCGGAAAAAAGCGCGTAGCGGCTCAAGCCCGGTCCGAAGGAGCCGCCCGTAAGGGGATGCTCGCGCGCGCCGTCTACATACGTATGGTAGTTATCGTAAGCGTAGCGCTTGCCGACGTCGTGGTTGCCGCTTGCGGTGAGATAGGGCAGCTTGCCGTCGAGCTTGTGCATGGCACGGCCGGCAACCTCCCACTGCGCCTGCGAACGGGAGGCGTTTACAAGATCCCCCGTGTGGAATACGAAACGGATGTCATACGCCGCTTGATTTTCCACGATCCAATCGGCGATGGTATAGAAGGTATCCGGATAGCTTTCGCTGTAGAGCTGGGTATCCGTGATCCAAACGATGGAGAAAGCCTTGGAGGCGCAAGGTGTGAAAAGAAGGAAAACAAGAAGCGCACAGGATAGAAATTGCCTGCACACGCTCCGCCTCACACGCTTTTTTTGATCGCCGTATTTCATCGCTGATGATTCTATCACATTCCGCCTTTTTGCGCTATGGCTTTTCGACAGGATTTTGTAAAGCCCAAAGCGCGCGAGAACATGGGGCGGCAATAAGCTGAAAGCGCTTGAAAACCAGCTGCGAAGTGCATAAACAAGGAGGAACAGGCATGAACAAATCGGGAACGCGCATCACATTTTGGGTGGCGATCGACATGGTGGCGATCGTTATGCTCCTTTGCTTCATCTCGGCGCGCGTATACAAGGGGCAAACCAAAGAGCTGATGCTGCAAACCAACCAAGCCGCCTTCGCGGTGTTTGAAGGCGAGCTCGCGGATACGGATGAGAGCGTGGAGTATATCGCGACCACGTACGCGCAAGACCCGCTGCTCATTACAGCTATGCGCGATGGGGATAAAGCGGATTTGCAGACGATCATGACGGAAGCGCTCGGCGAAAGAAATTTGTTCGGCATGTTCTTCGATGAAAACGGCGCGGTCATCGATTCTATTGGCGCCAATTTTCCCCAAGAACCGCAGGCGGCGCTCGCGCTGGGCGACGCGTTCGTTGCCGGCTACTATCAGGACGCCGCGATGCCGCTTAGCTATCGCGCCTACCGAAGCGTGTACGATGGCGACGCGTGCGTCGGGGGCATGCTTATCGGCTATGACCTGACCGACCCGGCGCTGGTCGATACCATCAAGGAAAGGGCGGGCACGGAGGTCACGCTCTTTTACGGCAATACCCGCATCAACACAACGATCATAAGCGGGGAAACGGGCAAACGCGTGATCGGCACGACGATGGCGCCCGCCATTGAGGAGGAAGTGCTGCGGCAGGGCAAGCAGATTTCGGGCGACACCTTTGTGGTCAACGAAAACATGCTGTATGAATACAAGCCCCTGAAGGATAATGAGGGGGGCATCATCGGCGCTTTGTTTGTAGGTACGCCGACGGCTTCCATGGACAGGATGTTCCGCAACGCGGCCATAGCGCTGATCACCGGCGCGCTGCTGCTTGCGACATTCTGCCTTATCATCCTCTATACGTTTGTGAAAAAGGGCGTGACGGACCCCATCAACAAGGTGGTGGGCTTGGCGGACAGGATACGCGACGGCGAGCTGCACGCGGAGCCGCTCCAAATCAAGCAGACCAACGAGGCGGGCGTTCTTGCGCAGACCATGAACAAGACGGTGGAAAACCTGAACGCCTACATATCGGATATTACGGCGCAGCTCGACGCGATCGCGCGGCGCGATCTTACCCAGGAGAGCGATATGCCGTACGCGGGCGATTTTGAAGCGCTCAAAACGGCAACGCAGAGCATACAGCAGAACATCCGGGCGTTTTTGCGGGAGATAGACAGCGCCGCCTCCGTCGTATACGGCAACGCGCAGCAGATGGCGGATTCCGCACAGCAGATGGCGGCGGGCGCTACGGAGCAGGCGGCTACCATCCAGCAGTTCTCCGCATCCATTGGCGAGATCACCGCCAATGTGGATCGCAACGCCGAGGACGCGATGGGCGTCAAAAAGCTTTCGGATCAGGTACAGCTCAAGATCGATCAGCAGAACGTCAAAATGGGCGACGTGCTCGTATCCATGAAGGAGATCGAGGAACGCTCAGGCATGATACAGAAGATCATCAAAAACATCGACGATATCGCGTTTCAAACCAACATACTCGCGCTGAACGCGGCGGTGGAGGCGGCGCGCGCGGGGCAGGCGGGCAAGGGCTTTGCCGTGGTGGCGGACGAGGTGCGAAACCTCGCCACCAAGAGCACCGCAGC
>CAZNAL010000060.1:0-12045 GCA_964571055.1 uncultured Oscillospiraceae bacterium
CCCTTGGATTTTTCGGTGCCCATGGAAGCGAACCATTCGGGGCCGTTGAGGATGATCTGCGCGACGTTCGCGTAGGTCTCGACATTGTTGAGGATGGTGGGCTTACGGAACAGGCCTTCGTTCGCCGGGAAGGGCGGACGGGGACGCGGTTCGCCGCGCTTGCCCTCGATGGAGGCCATGAGCGCCGTCTCCTCGCCGCACACAAACGCGCCGGAACCAAGGCGCAGGTCGATATCAAAGCAGAAATCGGTGCCGAAGATGTTTTTGCCCAGCAGCCCCAGCTCGCGCGCCTGATTGATGGCGATGCCAAGGCGCTTGACAGCGACGGGATACTCGGCGCGGACGTAGATGTAGCCCTGCTGTGCGCCGATGCAGTAACCGGCGATGGCCATGGCTTCAAGCACCGCGTGCGGATCGCCTTCCAAGACGGAACGGTCCATGAACGCGCCCGGGTCGCCCTCGTCGGCGTTGCAGCAGACGTACTTCACGGGGTTCTGGGGGCCTTTGGCAAACTTCCATTTCAGACCCGTCGGGAAGCCCGCGCCGCCGCGGCCGCGCAGGCCGGAATCGAGCATGATTTTGATGATGTCGTCGCGGGAAAGCTCGGTCAGGCACTTGGCAAGCGCCTTGTAGCCGTCCATCGCGATGTATTCCTTGATGTTTTCGGGATCGATCTTGCCGCAGTTGCGAAGCGCCACGCGCTTCTGCTTCTCATAGAAGGGCACCTTATCCAGCGGGAGGATGGCGCCGTTTTCGTCCATGCTCTTTTTATAGAGCAGATCCGTCACGATCTTGCCGCCGATGAGGTGTTCGTCCACGATGCGCTCTACGTCCTCTTCCTTGATGTGGCTGTAGAAAGCGCCGTCGGGATACACGATCACGATGGGGCCGTTTTCGCACAAGCCGAAGCAGCCGGTAGGCACGAAGTTGATCTCGTCCTCGATGCCTCTTTCTTTGACGATCTGCTTAAACTTCTCAAGGATATTCCAGGATCGGGACGAGGAGCAGCCTGTGCCGGTGCAAAGCATGACCTGCGCGCGATACACGTCGCCGGGATTGCTCTTTTCCTCTATACGCATACGAACGCTGGGTTGCTGGGATTCGCAAATCGCGTAAAGTTCTTCAATCTTCATTACTATATTTCCTCCTCAGTCACGATACTTGGCCAAGATCTCCGGGATCTTATCGGGGGTGCACTTGCCGTAGACGTCGTGATCGATCATCATGGCCGGCGCGAGGCCGCAGCAGCCGATGCAGCGCATGGCGTTGAGCGTGAACAGGCCGTCCGCCGTGGTGCGTCCCACTTCGACGCCCAGCTCCGCTTGCAGCTTATCCAGCACCTGCTGCGCGCCCCTTACATAGCAGGCGGTACCCAGGCAGATGTTGATGGTATGCTTTCCGCTGGGCTCCAGCGTGAAGAGGGAGTAGAAGGTGGCAATGCCGTAGATGGTGGTAACAGGCACATGCGTCGCTTCGGATATGTAATTCTGCACTTCCTCGTCTACACATCCGATCTTTGCCTGTGCCGCCTGCATGATGGGAAGAATGCCGCCGGGAACGTCCTTCCACTGCGCAATGGCTTTGTCGAGTTCTTTGAACCCTTCCGCGCGCGCGTTGTTTTCATTGGCCATGAATCATAGTCCTCCTTGATGGCTTGATTGAATTATCCGAATGATTGTTCCGTGCCGGTTAAAAGAAAAGCATGCAGCATAGAGAAATACGCTGTATTTAGCGGTTTTATGATAGCATACGGGATGCTGAAAGGAAAGGGAAAAGGGGCGCAGAATACTATATATTGTCATTTTTTTACTAATCTTTTTTTCATATGTATTATTTCGTATCATTTCGTATCATTTCGCGTTTTTGCGGTATTGACACCATATCGAATTATGTTACACTATTGCCAACAAATTAGATGGCGGCTTACATCAAAGCCACTCCGACGCAACCTCCTAAAGCATACGATCATGATAGCTGCATTTTCATATGGCCGGGCGATATGCGCGTTGCCATGGGTGTTGCGCGATGGGAACGGGTGGAAACGCCTTTTCCTCCCAAAATGGAAAGGAGAAAGAACACATGAACGCCAAGAGATTTTTGGTGCTGTCTTTGGTTGCAATTATGCTGCTTAGCGCAATCGGCTGCGCCCAACAGCCGGCGCCCGTTGCGGCAGAGCCCGCAGCGCCCGCCGCTGCAGAACCCGTCCAAGCGCCCGCGCCGGAGCCCGAGGTTGCGGAACCCGTCGCAGAGGAACCCGAAACGCCCACACCCGAGAACCCCGTGATCCGGCTTTCCACGACGACTTCCGTCAACGATTCCGGGTTGCTGCCGTATTTGCAGCCCTACTTTGAAAAGGCCACAGGGTATAAACTGGAGATCACCTCCGCCGGCACCGGCGCGGCGATCGAAAAGGGACGTACCGGCGACGCGGACTGCCTGCTGGTGCACGCCAAGGCTTCCGAGGAAACGTTTATCGAGGAAGGCTTCTCCAAGGAGCGCATTCCTTTCATGTACAACTACTTTGTGATCGTAGGCCCCGCCGACGACCCCGCCGGTGTGGCCAACTGCGCCAACGCGACCGAAGCCTTCAAGGCGATCGCCGCGGGCGCGTATCCCTTCATTTCCCGCGGCGACGATTCCGGCACGCATAAGGCGGAGCTGAAGATTTGGAAAGCGGCGGAGCTAGAGCCCAACGGCGAAAAGGATAAGTGGTATGTCAGCGCCGGCGCGGGCATGGGCGCGTGCTTGAACATGGCGAGCGAGCAGCAGGCCTATGTGCTTACCGACAAGGCGACCTATCTTTCCCACGAGCTGCGCGATACCATGAAGATCCTGTTGGAGAAATCCGACGAAATGAAGAACACCTATTCCATGCTGGCGATCTCCACCGATAAGTGGCCCGATACCAACATTGACGGCGCGAACGCTTTTATCGAGTGGATGCAGTCCGATGAGGCGACCGCGCTCATCGACGCGTACGGCGTGGAGGCATACGGCGAAGCGCTGTTCTTCACCATGTAACGCTCTCGAGAAAAACGTAGCATTACCGGCGCTGTTGGCCATACGGCGCCGGTTTTTTATCGCCAAGGCGCGCATGCGCCTTGGCGATATGTATGCATTCCCTATGTAGTTCGGGCTTGGACTTGTCAGCTTCGCGCTTCGCGAAGGTAAGAAAGCTCGATGGGCTGGTGCTGGTACTCGGTAAGCCGAAGGGGGGATATTGCGCGCAGCAGGAGCGAGAGCGACTCGCTTAGGTTCTCGTTGCGCACTACGACATTTGTGGGTACCTGTAATGCGCTGCCCGTAAAATTCCAAATCGCCGTTACGCCGCCCGCGATCATTTCATTCGCCGTCCGCTGCGCTTCCTCGCCGGACACGCACAAAAAGCCGATGCGGATGTGCAGGCGCTTGCAAAGCGAAGCCAATTGCTCCATGCTTTGCACGCGCATACCGCAGATGCTGCTGCCTACGAGCGACGGATCGCTGTCAAAGGCGGCGGAGATCGCAATGCTGTATTCGCAAAACCCGTCATAGCCGAGCAGGGCGCTTCCAAAGCCCTGCACGCCCGCCAATACCGCGCAGTTTACGTTTTGCATCGCGAGGCAGCTTTCCATATCTTTGATAAGCGCTTCCCGCAGAAAACCGACCTTGGGCTTGCCGGCCGCGGCGCTTACGGCGGCAAGATCCTTGCGAACCTGTATTTCCGTGCGCTCCAGCGCCGAAGCGAGTCTCCCGGCTGTAATATAGGCGGAATCCGCGTCGTCGCTGCGAAGAAACCGCAGATACGTGGGCAGCCGCTTCAACGTTTGCGCCGGGATCATCCCGGCCTTTTCCGTATCCTTCATACCATCCCTCACGATTTTCGCGTCATGGACGCTTTGGTTTTCCGTTTTGCTTCGCACGCTTTGCGCATTCGATATACTTCCATCTATTGCTACTATTGTACCGAACGCCCGCGCAGGGCACAAGTGCCCGCCACGTCAAAGATTGTGCCATTTCGTGCTGTTTCGTGCCGTTTCGCACGAGTTTCAAAAGAAGCACTTTCCGGGCGCGTACGCCGCCCCTTCCCGCGCTTTTTTAACAGACCCCCTAACGGCATATTGCGATAAATTTCACACACGCGCAAAACTCCTCGTGAGAATGGCTTTACGATATGCGATTTCTGGTTTATAATGTTGTTCATTGGAGAAAAACATGCCGTCTGCGTAAATTTGCAATTTCCATATTCGCCTTACGCGCATTCTACCAACAGAGCATGATAAGCGGTGGACGAGCCTCTTTTCAAATCTTGTTGAATCGTAGTTCTTCTGCGGTTTTGCAAATTTTGAGAGGCTTGTTTTCTACACATTCTATGATGGGGGAAAAACCAATGATGAAGAAAATGATTTCACGGATACTCCTGCTGACCCTGTGCCTATGCCTGCTTGCGGGCTGTGCAGCGCCTGTGGCGCCCGCCGCACCCGCAGCGCCCGCCGAGCCTGCTGCGCCCGTGGCGGAGGCCGCGCCCGCGCCTGTGGAGGAAAGCGAACCGGCAGCCGAACCGGAACCCGCGGCGGAAGGCTTTACGGTTACGGATGTGACGGGACGCGAAGTGCACTTTGACGATCCCGCGGCCGCGATTGTGGGCACGCACAATCCTTCCCTGAATACGGCGATCGTGCTGGGCGGCGGCGGCAAGTATCTGGCGGGATTCGGCAATAAGCAGATGGCGAACGGCCTGTACAAGCTCGTGATCGAGAATTGGGACGACGTGCCGCAGATCGGCAAGGGCAAGGAGATCAACTACGAAGCCGTAGCGGCGCTGGGCGATAACCTTGTGGCGATCCTGCCGGAGCGGTTTGCCGATCAGGCGGAATCCTATGAGCAGATCGGCGTGCCGGCAGTGATCGCGCTGCCGAATAAGGAGAGCTTCGAAACGATCAAAACGTCGCTTGTGACCGTCGGCGAGGTGCTGGGCCTTTCCGAAAAGGCGGACGCCGTCAACGGCTTTTTTGACGCGAAGCTTGCCGAAGCGAAGGAGATCAGCGCAAAGAGGGAAACCAAGCCCACTGTACTGTTTTTGGGCAGCAGCTCGCAGCTGAGCGTGGCGACCTCCGCCATGATCCAAACGGAGATCATTGAAACGGCGGGCGGCGTAAACGCGGTAACGGGCGTGGAGAAGGCCGGCGATTTCGCTGAGGTCTCGATCGAGGAGATCATAGCGTGGAACCCCGATATGATCTGGGTGCCAAGCTACGCGAAATATACGGTGGACGATCTGATGAACGACCCCGCGTGGGCGGATATCGCGGCTGTGCAAAACAACGCGATCTATGTGTTCCCCAGCGCCCTCGAGCCTTGGGATTATCCCACCGCGTCGGCTTGTTTAGGCGTATGCTGGGCGCTGCAGAACCTGCATCCGGAGCTTTATACCATGGAGCAGCTGATGGCGGATGTGGACGGCTTTTATGATTTGGTGTACGGTCAAACCTTTACCGCGGAGCAGCTGGGTCTGTAAAACGTGAAAAGCGGCGGCTATCGAAAAGTCATTACGATCCTTATCATCCTTCTGGCGGCAGCAGCGCTTGTTGCCGCCTGTTTGGGCAGATACAGCTTCGACCCGCGGGAAACGATGGGGGTGCTCGCGTATAAGCTGGGGCTGCGGGATACGGTGAACCCGAAAATGGTGACCATTCTCAGGGTCATACGCCTGCCCCGCGTATGCGGCGCGATGCTCATAGGCGCGATGCTCAGCGTTTCCGGCGCCATCTATCAGGTGAATTTTCAGAATCCGCTTGTGTCTCCCGATATTCTCGGCGTTTCCTCCGGCGCGGCGCTGGGCGCGGCGCTGGCGATCATATTGGGTTTAAACATGCTTTACCGGCAGCTGTTTGCGTTCGCTTTCGGCTTGTGTACGGTGCTTTTATCCACCGCGATCCCCAAGCTGCTTCGCAACGCGAGCAATATGATGCTGGTGCTTTCGGGCATGATCGTGGGCGGCTTTGCCACGTCCATCGTGTCTATACTCAAATTCGTCGCGGAGGAAGGATCGGATCTTGCGTCCATCGTCTATTGGCAGATGGGAAGCATCGCGTCCCTAAAGAATTACGAGCTTCTGTCGGTGCTGCCCATCGGCCTTGGCGGTATCGGCGTTATGCTGCTGCTTTCCTGGCGGCTCAATATCGTTTCCTTCGGCGAGGTGGAGGCAAAAACGCTGGGCGTCAATATCAAGGCGCTGCGGGCGGGCATTATCCTATGCGCAAGCCTGCTTACGGCGAGCGCCGTTTCTATCAGCGGCACCATCGGCTGGATCGGCCTGGTGATCCCGCATTTGGGACGCTTGCTCGTAGGCTCCGACAATACGCGCTGCCTGCCTGTGACCGCGCTGCTGGGCGCTTTGTTTATGCTTTTCATCGATACGCTTGCAAGGACGCTCTTTACGCTGGAAATACCGCTTTCGATCCTGACGGGGATCATCGGCGCGCCCAGCTTTGCCGTCCTGCTTTGGCGGCAAAGAACCATTGTGCAATGACCGGGAGGAACTGTATGCTGCTGCGCGTTGAGGCGCTTTCCTTTGCCTATCCGGGCGGACCTCTGCTGTTCAGGGACGTTAGCTTTACGCTCTGCGCGGGGCAGGTGCTGACCATTCTAGGGCCGAACGGCGTGGGGAAAACGACGCTTTTGAACTGCCTTGCGGGGTTAAACAAACCTATAAGCGGCACGATCTTTCTTGACGATCAACCGCTCTCGCGGCTGTCGCTGCCCGAAATTGCGCGAAGGGTGGCCTATGTGCCGCAGACGGTCAACCATGCCTTTGATTATCAGGTGCTGGAATATGTCGTGGCGGCCAGCGCGCCGTATCTAAAGACCTTTGAACGCCCGCGCAGGGAGCACTATGAACAGGCAGAGCAGGCCTTGTCCAGACTCGGCGTCGCGCATCTTGCGCATAAATCCTACCGTACCCTAAGCGGCGGCGAACGCCAGCAGGTCTGCATCGCGCGCGCGCTGATGCAGCGATCGCGGCTGATTTTTATGGACGAGCCAACGGCGCACCTTGACTATGGGAATCAAATCAAAACGCTGGGTATCATCCGGGATCTGGCGGCGGAGGGTTATGGCGTCGTCTGCACCACGCACAATCCGGATCATTGCCTGCTTCTTCATAGCCAAGTGGCGCTGCTCGATCGTCAAACGAGGTTTCTGTTCGGCGAAAGCGAAGCGATCATCAAAGAGCAGACGCTTTGTTCGCTCTACGACGCGGATATTCATTTGGCCGATGAAAAGCAAAACCAAAGAAAGCTATGCTATGTAAGCCGGTTGTAATTGGTACCGCCGGTGCACAGCGGAGGAATGCATATTAATGGAATATTTGGACGTATTGCAAAGGGAACTGGAAGCCCAGCAGAAGCGTGAGAGCTATGTTTCTCTCACCTTGGTGAAGGCGGAGGGGCCGACCTCGCGCAGAAGCGGAAAGATGCTGGTTATGGAAAACGGGGAACGATTTGGAACGATCGGCGGCGGCGTCATTGAAAAGCAGGCCGTCCAGGACGCGCAGCGCTGTCTGAAGGACAGGGAACCGGCGCTGCTGCGCTACGATATCAACGCGCTTGACCCCAACGAGATCGTTGAAAACGCCGGGAAGATGACGGTTTATTTGCAGCCCTTCAGCCCGCGTCCGCTGCTTCTGATGTGCGGCGCGGGACATTGCGGTTGCGCGGTCATGAAGCTGGCGAATGACTGCGGCTTTGAAATATGGCTTGCGGACAGCCGGGATCCCGCGCTGATCGAAGCGCCGATCAAGCTTTCGCATCGCTTTTTCCCCGTGGAAAATTTCGCGGCGTCGCTTAAAGACCTTCCCGTTCCTGCCGGCGCCTGCATCGTGATTGCGACAAGCAGCCACGCGACGGACGGCGACGCGCTCGTCAGCGCGCTTTCTATGCAAGCTCGGTATGTGGGTATGATCGGAAGCGAGGCAAAGGTGAAAACGCTTTTTGCCAAGGCCCGGGAACAAGGCGTCGATGAGGCGCGGCTGCGGCAGGTCTGTGCGCCGATCGGCTTGGATATAGGCGGCGAAACCCCGCAGCACATCGCCGTATCCATTATGGCGCAGATCATGGCGGTGCTGCATCAGCGGGACGGCGGCTTTCTTTGCAGGAGCATACGCGCGGAAGAAGAACCTTCCTCTTTATCGAAGGAATAGAAAGCGGCAGGCTGTGTGCCTGCCACTGTTATGATATTTGTGTGAACTCTCGCAGCAAAGGGATTTCATATGCCGATTTCTTATTTATTCAAAAGCTTCTTCATCAAAGGGCGAAGCTCCATCGCAAAAGCCGATGACCTTTTTATTCTGTAATTCTTTTGTGTGCTTCTGAAGAAAAGCTATTCCGGCTACGCCCGATGCATAAATACCGCCGCCGAGCACAACTGCGTCATACTTTTTGATTTCATCCAGCTTTGCTTTGGCTGTTTCCACTGTATCAAAACCGGTTCCTTCAACTAACCACTGTACATGTTTTTTTGCTGCCCCCAATTTTGATTGCTATAGAATTACGCCTGTCATGATATTCAGTACTCTCTTTAACAAATCCCGATTTCGCGCTTTCTGTAAACTTGCATCGTCCTGCGGTTTCTCTCTGTAGCGTTGTCGTTTACAGAGCTATCCATAGGCGTTTCGGTGGTAAGTGCAAGTACGTTTTTCAAATCATGAACGTCTGACAGAGTAAATATTTTCCTGATTCGCTTTTCGAATAGCATTATCGGTGACCCTGCCTGCCCTTGAAAAGCAGGCTGTGCAAACTCCGTATTGGAGTTAAGCAGTTCGTATACCGTCCGGCGTGTAAACATGGGAATACTGGCAGACTAGCATAACGAGGTCGCATTTATTGATTAGATACGTTACAATGCCATCTACACGCGGGTCTTGTGCACATATAAATAAAACGCGTCGCCCGATATTTGAGGGTTGTGAAAGCCGCCTCGGACTATACCGCGATACTTTTTCATGGCCATGCTCTACGGGAAAGGGATGATGCGTTTAAGAGGTTTGATATTGCCGCGCAAATCGGCTATACTTTATCTGCGGAGTATGTAGAAAGAGTCCATGAAGTACAAACTGCGGCTGCGTTGCCGAATCCCGCGCGATGTCATCTAATAAGAAAGGTTTAGAATTATGAGCGAGATCAACAGACTGGAGCGCAGCGAGGAATGGGCGCACGCGGGCATCGTAGAGGCAGGCGGCTTTGTATTCGTCAGCTATTGTATGAAAAACGAGGGGCTGCCCATACCGGACCAGATCAACGGTGCGTTTGACGTACTGTCTGACAGGCTGAAAGCCGTGGGGCTGACGCTGGACGCCGTGGTGCAGATGGACTGCCTTTTTCGGGATATCAACGATTTGGTATATTTAGCCGACGTCATCAAGACGCGCTTTCATGAGAACTATCCAGCACGAAAGGCGTATGAAACGAAGTTTATTCGCGACGGTATTGCTTTCCAAGTCGATGCTGTGGCGTATAAAGGTTGATAAGAAGGATTCTACGGATCAGAGTAAAAAGTTGCAGGAAAACTGTCTGGTACAGAAACGACGATCCATAGTAGGCAATAGCTGACGACCTGTTCATTTTTCACACATCTATCGCATTCCTCCTGACCGCATTTTGACCGCAAAAGCTAGGAAAAAAGCCGACAATATGTAGAATCCATACAGAACATAAGTGGTCGGATACAGACGTAAAATTTTCTGCTGCCATATGCAGTTAAACATGTTATACTATAAAAAACATACATGAAAGACAATCGTTGTATGAATTCTTTGAAAGAGGACGGAAGCAATGCCCTATATTAATGTAACAACGAACCGAAAAATTCCGGAAAACGTAAAGCTGGTTATAAAAACGGAACTTGGCAAAATTATCGAGATCATTCCCGGGAAAACAGAAAAATGGCTGATGGTTTCTTTTCAAGATGAACAACCGCTCTTTTTCGGCGGAGATGGGGAAAGCACGGCTGTTTTTACAACGCTTAAAGCGTTCGGGCATGAACAAACGCCCGCGTGCTACGACGCGCTTACTGCCGCGCTCACCCAGCTTCTTTCCGC
The DNA here is from genome assembly GCA_964571055.1 of uncultured Oscillospiraceae bacterium. GTDB lineage: Bacteria > Bacillota > Clostridia > Christensenellales > CAG-138 > JAQVRG01. Next base: position 10,076 of record CAZNAL010000060.1, read on the forward strand.
GCAGATTGGCGCGACAGCTGATCATATTTATGTGGAGTATGAAACGACGACACATTGGGGATGGAACGGAAAGAATTTTTAGGGAAAGACAGCCATCTTAGACCCTTATTTACATGGAAGCGGCATTGTCGCTTCCATGTGCGTCTTTATACATACACCAGGCGGTGATGGTGATAATAACGATCAGGCCGCCAAACAAGGCAAGAATGCTAGGCGTTTCGCCTACAAACAAGAATACCCAAATTGGATTCAGGATCGGTTCGATGGAGGAGAGGAGCGAACAGGAGAGAGGAGAACAGCGCTTGGAGGCGAAGTCAAATAGCAAATAAGATAGGGTCAGTTGAAAAGCTCCCATAAAGAGTATCATGCCAATAGATACCGCCGTAAAGTTTGTTTTATACACCGCGATAAAAGGTATACCGATAAGCGCCGTCATGGCTTGTCCCAGCAGTAAGCCGCTTAAGTGTTCGTTCGGCTGCACGTTCCCGTTAGCGATATGCATACCCGCCATCAATAAACCGGAAAGTGCGCCCAGCACATCGCCGCGCAGCGATCCGCCCCCCATTTGATCCACAAAAACAAGCACTATACCCGCAAGCGTGAGTCCGACCGCCAAGCAATCGACTGTTTGCAGTTTCCGCTTTTTTACCAAAACGCCATAAGCTAGAATAAATATAGGCGCAGTATATTGTAAAACGACCGCGTTCGCGGCTTTCGTCAGTTGGCTTGCCCGTAAAAAAGCAAAGTTATCCGTCATAAGAAAAACAGCCAAGAGCAATGTCCTTTTATTGATCACTACCCTTTGGCGAATACAGCGGAGATAGACCCAAAGTGTAATCGTTGTGACTAACCCGCGGAGTCCGGCAATGACGACCCCATTCCATGGCAATACCTTCACCAATAAGCCGGTAAAGCTCCAAAGCACGCCGGTCATAACCATACTGAGTATGGCCAAATGTCGCATTCTCGATTCCCGAAAGTCGTTCATAATCGAGCCTCCCTCGAATTGCCGACTAACGCACAAGACCGCGCTCTCTAGCGTACAGGGCGGCCTTTGTACGGCTTGTCAACTGCAATTTTTCTAAAATACGTCTTACATGCGTTTTTGCAGTGTTCTCGCTGATCACAAGAACATCGGCTATGGTGCGATTGGTGGCGCCTTCCGCGATTAGCAGGAGCACCTCCATTTCCCTGTCGGTCAGCACCATAAGCTGATTTTCATCGTCGCGCGGAGTTAAAATGTGTTTTTTAAAGTAATTGGGCGAATATATACAGAATACAGACTGAAAGCTCCGACTTTCGGACAACAAGAAGAGCAGTTCCGCATCCGAGATCCCCGTATGGGCAAAACATTTTACCTTGGAGGAGTATTCCCATGTAATATAGCTTTCATCAGTATCGTCTTCCCTTAGGAAGAGCAAAATGTCCTTGACCACACGGGTTCTGTTGAGCGTATCCAGCGCGCGGGTTAAAAAGGCGGAGCTTCGGAATAGAATAGCATATATACCGAATCGGGGAGAGAAGTCCTGGAGCTGCCCATCGACTTCCTCGTCAAAATCCAGCACAAGAGGAAACTCGGCTTCTGCCAGCTTTGCCCATCGGCAGTGCCGCTCTCGTATGATTCCTATAGCGTTTTTATTCGTGTTTTCCATCTTTTATGGCCGAACGATGATTTTGCCCTCCTGCATAGTAATAGCGGCTTCTATCGCACGCTCGATCTGTGCTAAAGGATAATGTGCGGTAATACAGGGTAACATATCGATTCTCTTGGACTGCATCAGCTTGATGACCTGTCCAAAGTTGGAGTGACCCGCATGACCGTAAGAACCCGTATAGGATAAATTATGCCTTACGCAACGAAGCCGTTGCTTACGCAATGAAGCAGATCAATCCCGGTGTGATGGGCGCGTTTCCGATCACCCCTTCCACCGAGATTCCGCAGTACTTTTCGGCTTATGTGGATAACGGCG
>CAZNAL010000061.1:0-11948 GCA_964571055.1 uncultured Oscillospiraceae bacterium
GAGGTCAGCATCAGCGGCGCACAAAGATGGGTCGGCAGCTGCGGCAATCTGCTCAAGGGCGTACGCTTCGATGCCGCCACGACCGAAGAAAAGGATTATGACGTAAAGATGCTGCCCGGCGTATTGACGGTCACTCGCGACGACGCCAACGTTATCGTCGTGGAAGCCAACAGCGCAAAGAAAACCTACGACGGCAAGGCGCTCACCGCCGGCTACAAGATCGCGAGCGGCAAGCTGTTTACAAGTGCCGGGGATACGTTAAAGGTCACCATGGCGGCCGACAGCAGCAAGACCAACGTGGAGGGCGCCGTGGCGAACCGTATCGAAAAAGTCGAGATCATGAACGGCGGTCAGGATGTGACAAGCTCCTACAACGTCGGCACGTCCGTACCCGGCACGCTCGCGATCGAACCCGCGAAGCTCGTTGTCACGGCGGATGAAAAGACCCGCGCTTATAACGAACCGAACCCGGCACTTACCTATACCATCACGGGCTTCGTAAACGGCGAAACCGCCGCGACGGCGCTCACCGGCGCACCGGCGCTTTCCACCACGGCGGGTGCGGCGACGAGCGGGAGCTATCCCATCACCGTGACGCAGGGCACGCTCAAGGCGCTGCACGACAATTACACCTTCGACTATGCGGGCAATACGCTTACCGTAACAGCGTATACGGCGCCGACCGATCCGACCGGACCCAGCGATCCGGGCGAACCGACGACGCCCACCGAGCCCACAACGCCGACCGAACCCACAACGCCCACCGAACCCACAACGCCGGATACGCCAACAAATCCCGATACGCCGGCGAACCCCCCCGCACCCGCGCCGCAGCCTGAAAACGTAGTGGATATCGCGCCTGAAACCGTACCGCTGGCGCCGCCGGCGCCAGCGCCTGTAGCGGAGGCTGAGGTCGTGGATGTGACGGATACGGTGGAAATCCCCACCGAGCCTGTGCCGCTGGCAAAGCCGCACACATGGGCGCTCGTCAACCTCATTTGCGCGGTCTTCTCCGTTGCGTTGGCTGTCGCCGCGTTCTTCGTCCGCCACAGGGAGGACGATCAGCGCGCGCGCTATGAGAACGAGGAGGAGAAGAAGCGCGTGCAGCGGCACCTTATCACCAAGATCTTCGGTGCGCTCATGGCGCTCGCGGGCGTAGTGGTGTTCCTTGTAACGGAGCTGCCGCTTGACAATATGGTCTATACGGACGGCTATACCGTTCTTATGGCCGTGATGTTCGTCGTCCATGTCATCAGCGCTGTGCTCGGCCTGCGCCGGAACGACAAGAATGACGACGATTATGATTCTGATAAGCGCATGACTGTCAAAGCATAACCACAATACCGTTTAACGAAAAAGCGCCCGCGGGAGATTCCCGCGGGCGCTTATGCGTGGCAAGGCATAGTATCGGCGCGTTTAGGTGACGATGCGCACGATGGTCAGGTTCAGCACCTCCATCAGGTCGATATCCTCAAGCGTATCCAGCGTGCGGATATGCGGACGGATAAAGCTTGCGCTGTTCTGCCGCAGCACCAGCGCCTGCCGCCCGTTGGAAAGCTCCACGGTGATGCCTGTCGGATAGGGCGTTACGCATTCCATAAGCGTTTTTACATATTTCACGTCGAACATCGTATAGCATTTGGACATCAAGAATTCCATCGCGTCGGCGGGGTTGAGCGCCCTTCTGTAGACGCGGTTGGAGACCAGCGCGTCATAAACGTCGCAGACGTGGATGATCTTGGCAAACTGCGGTATGCGGCTTCCTAAAAGAGCGTTGGGATAGCCGCTGCCGTCTTCGTTCTCGTGGTGTGCGTAGACAGCGCGCTTTACCGTTGCCGGTATCGTGCTGTCTCTTTGATCATCAAATATCCGTCCTCGGGATGCTGGCGAATGATGTCCATCTCCGCTTCGGTCAGCGGTTCCTTCTTATTCAGGATATCGAGGCTGATGCGCATTTTCCCAATGTCGTGCAGCAACGCGCCCTCGGAAAGACGCTTGAGCTTGTCGTAAGGGAAACCGCACGCGATCCCGACGACGACCGCGAGAACCGCAACATCCAAAGAATGATTGTAGGTGTAATTATCATACGACGCGACGTTCATCATATCGATGGACGCATGCGGCTGCTTGCGCAGCTCGTCCACAAGCGAATGCGCTAAAAGCCTGCACGCGTCGATATCCAATACCTTGAGGGCGTTGAGCATCTCCGCGCGCAGCTCGTCGGTGAGCAGCTGCTTAACAACAACGTCCGCGGAAATGTCATCATAGATATACAGTCCCGCAAAGCCGAGCGAAGTGAGCTTACGCAGGTACGAACGCTTCAGCGCGGTGTTGGCGTTGAGCAGTATGCTGCCGCCGCTGCTGTAAACGGGCATGGCAAGCAAGGAATCGGCTGGAATGCTTTCAATAGGAAGGTAACGCATAGATTCTCCCGAAACAGATTATTTTTTTGAACGCGCGATAACTATAATCTTCGGTTGAGCATATCGGGGTTGACCGCGTAAAGAAGCGCCGTCTCGCGGCTGATGCGCCCCTCCGCGAACAGACGCGCGATATCGCCGTCCATGGTGCGCATGCCCTGCGCGCTGCCCGACGTCATGACGTTATCGAGCTGATGCGTCTTGCTCTCGCGGATCATGTTCTGCACGGCGCTGTTGGCGATAAGGATCTCAAATGCGGGATACAATTCGTTGGTGATTGTGGGCAGAAGCTGCTGGGAGACCGTGGCGCGCAGCAGCATGGAAAGCTGGATGCGGATCTGCTGCTGTTGGTTGGCGGGGAAAATGTCGATAATGCGGTCTATGGTTTTCGCGGCGCCCATCGTGTGCAGCGTCGCAAGCACGAGCTGACCCGTTTCCGCGGCGGTAAGCGCTGTGTGGATGGTCTCGTAATCGCGCATTTCACCAACCAAAATCACGCCGGGCGCTTGGCGAAGCGCCGCACGCAGCGCGGTTTTATAATCCTTCGTATCGTGTTCCACCTCGCGCTGGCTCACGATGCTCTTTTTGTGCTTATAGATAAACTCGATGGGGTCCTCGATGGTGATGATATGCGTTTGCCGTTCGCTGTTGATGCGGTCGATCAAGCAGGCGAGCGTGGTGGATTTGCCGCTGCCCGCGGCGCCCGTTACCAGCACAAGCCCCTTGCGGAAGGCGGCGAGCTGCATGATCTCGGATGGGATATGAAACTGCGCAGGCTCGGGTATATCAAAGCTCATCACGCGCAGCACCACGGCATAGGAATTGCGCTGTTTATAGGCGTTGCAGCGAAAGCGTCCGAACTGCGCCATGGAAAGGGAAAAATCATCGTCGCCGGTCATGGTAAGCGTGTCCATACTGCGCTCCGCCATGTCATAGATCTGTCGCACCAATAAAAATGTCTCGTCCGGCTTAAGCGCGGCGCCGTCTGTGGGTATGACCAATCCATCCGTCTTCAGCGTCATCGGCGCGCCCGGCACGACAAACACGTCCGAGCTTTTGTTCTCGACCGCCGCCTTGAGGATTGCGCGGATATCCGGTATCTCTTTATTGGGTTCGTTCATGCTGCCATCTCCTTTTGTTTATCGCCAAAGATTGAGAGGTTCGTCCTCGATGTTCTGCGTTTGCACGGCGTTTACGCCATAGCTGTCCACGATTAGCTTGCTGTTGCTCTCGGCATGCAGCGTAACAAGGATAGCCGCCGTATCGTTTACGGGGACGGAGAAGGATAGCGTGTCGCCTTCCTGCGTAACTTCCTTGGGCAGCGCCGCGCCGGAAGCAAGCGCCGCGGCGACGTCCGCTATGATACGCTGCGCATGCGCGTCCGCCGTGTAATAAGCGCGGGTATAGGCGACGGTTTTCTCCGTAAGCGTCGCGTCATTCTTGGCCGTAAGCAGGGAAAGCGACGCGAACACCGTCATGCAGAGCATGACGACGATCAGGAGTATGGACGCTACGCCCACCCCGGCGTTAGAGGGTAAACGGTTGTTCATGACGCCTCCTCAGAGCCGACGAAACGGCTCCCACGCAGGGAAAATATCGTTTGCCCGTTTTTTGACGCCTTACAATCGACCGTGTAGAACGTGCCTTGGGCAGATGGAGTCGGCACGATTTGCGCTTCCACCGTGTAAGCGCCATCCTCGGTCTGCATGCTGCCCCGCGCGAGCGCCGCCGGGTCTGATAGCAGCGTTTCCATAGCGGCGGTCGTAATGGCGAGCGCTTCGCTTGTTTCCCGGCTCTGGCGGCTCATGGTGACCGCGGCGCCTAAAAGCTGCACAACAACGGTCGCGGAAAGCGCGAAGAAGAGGAGTTCGAACACCATCTCCACCAATACGGGGCTTATGCCTACACGTCGTTTCATGGCTGCACCTCCAAGGTCACGCGCTGACGGAAGCGTGTAGTATACGTGTTGCCAGCGGCGTCTGTAAGCGCAATACGGATAATGGCGCCGTCATTCGTTACGTTGAGGGATGCGACATCGGCGATCGGTTCGCCCAAGGAGGGATCAAATTCCCGCGTAATCCTGCCAAAGTATTCGCAAAGCTGTCCGTCGCGGCAGAAGATATAGGTATTGTAAGCGTCACCCTCCATCGTTTGGGTTAGAATCAGCACATTCCCATCGGCAAAGGAAACCGCGCCGCCGCTTCTTAGCTTGGCGGAAACATAAGCAAGCGCCGTACGGCCATCGTAGTTGGCGTCCGCTCTGGTTTTTACACCGCGATAGACCTGCAGCCCCGCAAGCAGCAGCAGGCATGCGGTCACGGCATACACGCACAGCAGCGCGAAGGTGAACAGTCCGCGCACGCGGCCGGAGAAGGAAAGCGAATGCTTTATTTCCATGTTCCCCTCCTTAATACCGCAACGGTAGGCATGATATTGCTGCCCATGACGTCATAGGTAACGATAAAGCGCGCCGTATCCACATGCACGCCATAGCTGTCGCAAAGATAGCTTAGCGTAGGGGGATATCGTCCTTCGATGGCGTAGCAGGTAACGGCGGCGTGCAGTATATCTCCCTTCAACTGCGATATTTGCTCGGCGGTAACGCCCTTATCGACGCGTCCCACGGAGGATAGCGCAAGAAGGATCGCAGCGGCGCACAAAAGGACGGAGAGCGTAAGCCCCCAGCGCCGTTTTGCGATTTGCCGTGTACGCATGATACAGTCCTCCCTTAGAGCATAGCCGAAAGCACGTTGAGCATAGGCAGCATGACGGACAAGAGTATACCGCCGATCACGATGGAAAGCAGCGCCACAAGCAGCGGCTCGATCAGGGAGACAAGGTAGTAAATGCCCTGATCCGCTTCAGACTGATAGATATCCGCAAGCTTTTCCATGGCCGTGTCAATCTGCCCCGCCGCTTCGCCGACCACCAGCATTTTGTTATGGATGGGGTCGAAGAATCCCAGCGACGAGACGGCGTCGGCAAAGGTCGCGCCCTGCTGCATGGAAGCGCGGCAAGCCTGCGTGGCATCGCGGGACCGTGCGTCAGGCGCAACGTCGGCGGCCAAACGCATCGCCTCATCGATATCATAGCCGCCGTTTAACATAATAGCGATGGCGGAGGAGAAGCGCGCCGCCGCAAGCCGGCTGACGGCGCGGCCAAGCGGCGGAAATGCCTTGCAGAGAAAGGTGAGCACGCGCTCGCGCGCGTTTGTGCGCAGCAGCAACAGAACGACGATCAAGCACGCGAGGACGAGCGCGATCAAAAGCAGCGTGATGCGTCCCGCGATCGCGCCGCCGCCCGCTTGCGCGGCCGGCATGCCGAGTCCTGCGTAGACCCTGTCAAACACGGGCAACACCGTTACGATCAGAACGCCTACGACAGCGGCGAGCATAAGGATCAGGATCGCGGGATAGAGAACCGCGTTCTTGATCGATTTGTTGATCTCCGCTTCCCAGGTATAGTAGCGGGAGAGCATGCGCAGTACCTCCTCCAGCCTGCCTGTGCGCTCGCCTATGCGCACCATGCTCGTCATATACGGCGGAAAAACGCCCGCTTCGCTCAGCGCTGAATGCAGCTTGGAGATCTTTACACGATTGGCGATCCGCGCAAATACGTCGGCAAAGGCGCCGGTATTATAATTAACGCATAACGTTTCCATACCGTCGCTTAACGGGATGCCCGCGGAGAGCAGCATCGCCGCCTGCTCGCAGAACAGCGCCACCTCGATGGGAGGAAGAGAAGCGGTTTTCTTTGTGTTGGACATCGTTTTCTCCTGCCTTTGTCGTTAATAGTTCTTGACAGCGGTGTAGTTCTCGTCCTTGTAGCCTTGCCCGTAAAGGGTTGCGTCCATCAAATACCACAGATCGTCGATGCATACGAGGTTCCATGCGTGATAGATATTATCCGGCGAAAGCTCGCCCATTTGCAAGCGCGCGGGAATATCCTGCACGCGAAGCATCGTGGCTAAAAGCGCCGCGTAATCAAAACAGATGCCCTTCTTTTCAGAAAGCGTCCGATCCGGTGAAGGAAGATACCCCTCCTGCACGTTTGCGGCTTTATCGTAGTCGTAATCGATCTCGCGCGCGACATAGGTAAAGAGCTGCTCCGCCTTGTCCCGATCGGTTTTCGCATCGGCGCTTTGCTGGAAAGAAACGCGCACGGCTTCATCCGTGGCCGTATAATCAACAAATTGATTTGGGTAAAGATAGGGGATCGCCGCGTCGTCCAAGGTAACGTCCAGCGTCCACTTGCATAGCGGGCTGTATTGCGTGCCGGTGAGCTGTTCGTATACCTGCACGGTATAGCGTCCATCCCCCATTTGCAGCGGGCATGTAATAAAGCTGCCGTTCTTTGGCAGCGTATAATAATAAGTAGCTTCAGAGGTGGACACGCTGACCTTATGCGTTGTAGCATCCGTGTCGCAGCGCACCATCACATAACCCTGCGCGGCGTTGGAGGCGTCCATATGCGCGCCGTTTTTCTCCAGCGCTTTTTTCCCCGTAGCCTCCGGCATGCGGATAGATGCCGGGTCAAAGGTTGCGGCGGGCGCTGTCGCTGTAGGCAAAGGCTTTTGCGGCACTGTCTGCGCGGTTTCCCGCAGCGTTTCCTGCACGATCTCCTGCAGCGTAGCATCTGCCGCCTTGCTTTGCGCACAGCCTACGCTAAGGCACAACGTAAAAGCAAAGAATACAATGCATATGGCTTTTTTACGGCGATCTTTACGCAAGCAGGACCTCCATACCGGCGGTTTTCGCCAAAACCCTGACCATAGTATAGCACGGACGAACGCCATTCTGCAACATAGGCGCGATATAGCACAAATCCTCTCGCAATCCGGGCGTATATGCGGTATAATACATATGATCGAAGCAGGAGGAAACCAGCCATCGAAACGCAGCGACCACACGGCGAAGGCTTGTTCACGCGCCTTCTTAGGCGCTTTACATTTGGTAGAACGCCGCCGTACATGTTCAAGCAATTCAAAACGCAGCTGAACGTTATCAACTGCACACAGTGCAATGCGTTCTGCCTTTTCGGCGTCGTCATGTGCGCGTTTTTAGCGCTGCTTTCATTGATCATGCCGATCGTACGGCCGGGCTTGTTTGCCTATTTGGCGTTGCTTGGGATATGCTTAGTCGGCAGGCTCGTGTGTACCCTGACGATACGCAAGCAGTTCGATTTTCCCATTTCCTTCTATTATACATTGCTTTTCTTTGCCTTCATCGCGACCATTTATCTCGGCGTTTTTGCGTACCAAGGCGGCAATGCCGCGGTGCCGTGCACCATCATGGTCGCGTCCACGCTGTTCATTTTGGATCAACCCGGGCGGCTTACTCTCTTTTGGGCAGGCATTACACTCATATTCTGCGCGAGCGATATCCTTGCAAAGGGATACGCGGGCGCGCTGCTTGACTGCTTGAGCGCCGTCGCCTTTTTTGTGCTGAGCTGCTTTACCTCCCGCCATCATACGCAAAACAAGCTGCAGGAGCTTCGCTATCAGACCCGTATCAAGCGCCAGCGAGATACGGACGGGCTTACGCGCCTGTATACGCGCGGCGCCGCGGAGCGTGATATCGGCGCGTATTTACAGGATACGGACGAGCTGTGCGCCCTGGTGCTGATCGATATCGATCGGTTTAAGTCTGTAAACGATACCCTTGGCCACGCGTACGGCGACCGGCTGCTGATGAACATATCCGCAACGCTTCGCAGCGTTTTGCGGCGCGAAGACTATGTAGCGCGTATCGGCGGCGACGAATTTATCGTCTTTTTCCATGAGATCAGCAACCGGCATTGGATCGAAAGCAAGGTGCAGCAGTTGGTGGATGAGCTTAACCAGAGCATCAGCGATGACACGCATACCATTGGAACATCCGCAAGCGTCGGCGTTGCGTATACCGGACGCAGTGCGGATACCTTTGAGGATCTGTATCACAACGCGGACGCTGCTATGTATAAAGCAAAACAAACGGGCGGCAACCGTTTCGCCGTCTATACGGGAAACGCTTTCCAGCCTGTACGCTTCGGCGTACCGCGCAACAAGGGATAAAGAAGGAGCTACATGAAGAACATACTGGTGGTTAACGGCCCTAACCTTAACATGCTGGGAATTCGCGAGCCCGCGATCTACGGGCGCCAAACTTACGCGGATTTAATCGCCTATATTCAGGACGCTGCGCGTGAGCTTTCGCTTAACGTTACCTGCTTTCAATCCAACAGCGAGGGAGAGCTTGTGACCGCGATCCAGCAGGCTTACGGGAAAATGGATGGCGTCGTCATCAACCCGGCCGCCTACACGCACACAAGCGTTGCGATTCTTGACGCGCTCAAGGCGGTGTCGCTTCCTGCGGTGGAGGTACATCTTTCGGCGGTGGAAAACCGCGAAGCGTTCAGGCAGGTTTCCTATGCCGGCATGGCTTGTGAAAAAACCATCACCGGCAGAGGCTTTGACGGTTATAAGGAAGCGCTGGAATATCTGGCGCAGAAGGTATAAGGGGAAACCGATGGGGTATTCGGCAAACGAAGCGCGATATACCGATATGCGGTATGTATACTGTGGGCAAAGCGGCTTGAAGATTCCGCTGCTATCGTTAGGATTTTGGCACAATTTCGGGGCGAACGCCGATTATCAAAACGCGCGCGCACTTTGCTTTACGGCCTTTGATCGCGGCATTACGCATTTCGACCTTGCCAATAACTACGGCCCGCCCTATGGCGCCGCGGAGGAGACGCTTGGCCGCATCCTCAGGGAGGATCTGCGTGCGTATCGGGACGAGCTTCTGCTTTCCACCAAAGCGGGTTATGATATGTGGCCGGGGCCTTACGGCGATCATGGCAGCCGCAAATACATGATCGCAAGCATCGACCAGAGCCTGAAAAGACTCGGCGTAGAGTATGTGGACATCTTTTACCATCACCGTCCCGATCCCGAAACCCCCTTGGAAGAAACCATGACGGCGCTTTCGGATATCGTGCGGCGGGGGAAGGCGCTGTATATCGGCATATCCAATTATGACGGCCCCACCATGCAAAAAGCAGCCGCTTTGCTAGATGAGCTGCGCTGTCCCTTCATCATCAATCAGTGCCGCTATTCCATATTCGACCGCACGATTGAGCAAAACGGATTGAAGGACGCCGCGAAAGCGGCGGGGAAGGGGATCATCGCGTTCAGCCCGCTTGCGCAGGGCTTGTTGACCAACCGGTACATTGACGGCGTTCCCGCGGATAGCCGCATCGGGCGGGGCGGGCGGTATCTTTCGGAGAAGAATTTGACGCCCGAAACGCTTCGGCGTATTCGCTTGCTGCATGACATCGCGGCTGCGCGCGGCGAAAGCCTTGCCCAGATGGCGCTGCGCTGGGTGCTGCGCGACGGCGTGGTAACAAGCGTTCTGATCGGCGCGTCAAAGCCGTCGCAGATCGAGGAGAATCTTGGCATTCTTGCGCCTAAGCCTTTTGCGCCTTCGGAGCTTTCCGCGATCGAACGCTGCATGTGTGAATAAGAAGCAACGGGGAGAATATAGTATGCGTGAATATGTTGGCTACGTGAAAACGGCATCGGGGGAGGAAAAGGAATTCCATTTCTCCTGCCCCATGAACGCCTCGGTCGAACAGGTGGAAAGCGCGGGGCTTGCGGCGATGCAGGCGCGCCGGTTGATCGAATGGTGGTACATTTCCGCCGATGACACGATCAACGCGCCCGAGGAACAGGCGGAGGAGCTGCATTGTGCGGTATGCGGCTGCGATATGGTATGGCCGCATCCGGAGATCGCGAATCTTTACGTTTCCTCCAGCTGCTACATTCCCGGCTGTGAGCTTTGCTACGACTGCATGACGGCGCATTGCAACGCCACAAACTGCAATGAATGCAGCTTACGAAAGGGTAATCCTTGTATCTATGCCAGTTTGATCGAAAAGGAAGAAGTTTAATCGTGGGAGGTAATCATATGCGTACGGACGCTCAGAAAATCATCGATGCGGTCATTCAATCCGCCTTGCCGGACGCGGCCGTCGAGCGCGCCCTAACCGGCAAAAGCTTTACGGGCAGAGTGTTTCTTGTCGCCGTCGGTAAGGCGGCATGGCAGATGGCGCAGGCAGCTTATACCGCGCTTGATGAGAAGCTGGAGGACGGCATCGTTATCACCAAGTACGCGCATGCAAAGGGCCCGATCGGGAAGCTGCGTATCCGCGAGGCGGGACATCCTGTGCCCGATGAAAATTCCTTCGCGGCGACACGCGAGGCGCTTTCTCTCACGGCGAACCTCACAGAAACGGATACCGTACTTTTTCTCCTTTCGGGCGGCGGTTCCGCCTTGTTTGAATCCCCTGTGATCCCGGAGGAGGAGCTTAAAGATATCACCAAACAGTTATTATCCAGCGGCGCGGATATCGTGGAGATGAATACCGTACGCAAGCGGCTTTCACATGTCAAGGGCGGCCGTTTCGGGTTGCATTGCGCGCCCACAAAAGTGTTTGCGATCGTGCTCTCGGACATTCTCGGCGATCCGCTGGATATGATCGCCTCCGGCCCCGCCGCAGCGGATGCGTCCACCTGCGAACAGGCGCTCGCGATCCGCGAAAAATACGGCTTGCAAGTATCGGATGCGGCGCTGCACGCGCTGCGGCAGGAAACGCCCAAGGCGCTTGCAAACGTAGAGACGGTCATCACAGGCAGCGTTCGTCAGCTCTGCGCAAAGGCGGCGGAGGTATGCCAAACGCTTGGCTATAAACCGATGATACTTACGGACTCTATGGATTGCGTTGCGCGGGAAGGCGGCCGCTTTTTCGCTTCCATCGCGCGTTATCACGCATCCACGAAAGAACCGCTCGCGTTTATCGCGGGCGGGGAAACCGTCGTCAAGCTTACCGGTACGGGCTTAGGCGGCCGCAATCAAGAGCTGGCGCTTGCCGCAGCGGAAGGCATTGCGGGCTTGCAGCGCTGCGCGCTTTTTTCCGTTGGTTCAGACGGTACAGACGGCCCCACGGATGCGGCGGGCGGCTACGTGGACGGCAACACGCAACAGACGCTGCTAAAAAAAGGCGTCCGCATTTCGGATGTATTGGAAAACAACAACGCTTACCATGCGCTGCAAGCCTGCGACGGCTTGATCATGACCGGACCCACGGGTACCAATGTGAATGATTTTACGGTGTTGTTGATAAAATAGGGCTTCATCTATTCGCAAAAGACAACTTTAACGAATAGTAGGTGGCGAAATCTGCCGTTTCGTCGCTTCTGCGCTTGCGGCCTGTCGGTTGAAGTGAAAGTGGTAATATAATTGAAGTGAATGTTGTAACATACAATATATAGTATCATTACTAAATAATAATCACAACCAAAAATGAAGAGAAAGTTGTAAAAAGCCGTTATATCACGTGCTATAGCGTTGATAACGCCAAACTGGGGGAAAAATCATTCCCGTAAGCGTGTTACTTCAGCAGCGACTTTCCGACGGTCTTCAGAATTTGCTGCATAATGCTTTCGTGTGGTATTTACATCTTTATGTCCAAGCACATCAGCAACAAGAT
>CAZNAL010000062.1:0-11908 GCA_964571055.1 uncultured Oscillospiraceae bacterium
TATCTCCAAGAGGTCCGCGCGCTCATGAGAGAGGACACCCGGGAAAAGATCGAGAAGGCCAAACGGGATTGACCCTGCGGCGACGGAGGATACGATGAACGGAAAATTGATGGCGGACGCAGCCGTAAAATTCCTTGCGGGCTTGTGTATCGTGATGCTGCTGCTGTTTATACCGGCCGGTACGTTTCGGTATTGGAACGCGTGGCTGTTCATACTGCTTCTGTTTGTGCCGATGCTTGTACTGGGCGTTGTTCTTTGCATCAAAGCGCCCGCGTTGCTGGAAAAGCGCTTGCGCAGCAAGGAGTCGGAGGTTGCGCAGAAAAGGGTCGTTTTGCTTTCGGCGGCGGTGTTTATCGCGGGATTTGTGCTCGCGGCGCTGGATTTTCGCTATTCATGGTCGCATATGCCGCTGTGGCTGGTGATGGTTGCGGCGGTCGTGATGCTGTGCGCATACGCTCTTTACGCGGAGGTCATGCGCGAGAACGCCTATCTTTCAAGAACCGTAGAGATTCAATCGGAGCAGCGCGTGGTGGATACGGGCTTGTACGGCGTTGTGCGGCATCCCATGTACGCGGTGACGATTCTGTTATATATGGCGATCCCGCTTGTGCTGGGCTCCTTCATTTCCCTCTTGGTGTTCCTAACCTATCCGATTCTGATCGTACAGCGCATCCGCAACGAGGAGGCGGTTTTGGAAAAGGGCCTGCCGGGGTATACGGATTACAAAAAGCGGGTGAAGTACAGGCTGCTGCCCTTTGTTTGGTAAGACGCACAAAATACAAGAACAAGCGCGTTGCGCCGACGGAAAAGATGGTATATAATACGATTGTATATGGCGTTGCGACGTACGCTATCGGTGGAAGAATGAGGAAGGAGGACGGCGCATGACGATCCCCAACGCAAACAGCGAGTATCCGAACAGCGCGGCATACTACGCACCGCAGACGCACCGCCCCTCCGCTATGGATACGGGCGCGCCGCGATTCAGTCCGCTTGAACGATCACCTATGGAGCCGTTGCAGCCCCTTGGCGCCGCGACGGGTACGGTTCCGACCTCGCCAACGCTCGACCTTCCCTATGAATTAGAGCTGGGGGGCAGGGAAGGGACGCCGCAGCTTACGCTGTACAGGCCGTCGCCGCAGCGCGTGGCGCTGCCGCAGCTGTCGCCAACGTCTATACCCGCCGCCGAAATGCCGGGCGGGCAGGAAAACGGCGATGGCGCAAAAACCATGGAGGAGATCGAAGAAGAGACGGGGTGTCCCGTCTGTGAAAACCGGAAATATCAGGACGGCTCGGACGATCCGGGCGTGTCGCTGAAATTTGCGACAAAGCTGAACCCCCATGCCGCGACAGCCGCCATACGCGCGCATGAATACCAGCATGTGCGGCGTCATCAGATGGAGGCGGACAAGCAGGATCGCAAGATCATCAGCCAAACGGTCATGCTGCGGACGCGAAGATGCCCGTGCTGCGGAAAAATGTATACGGCGGGCGGCACAACAAAAACGGTTACCGCCGCGTGCCGGGATTACGCACAAAGCAACGCGCAGGCGGAGGGCAAAAGCCTGAACGCCTGCGTGTAAGGTCTGTCTTTTCTGTTTTTCTACAGTTCTATAGCGATAACGGTAAACGCTCCGCACGTTTCCTCGGAAACGGCGGGGTTTATTTTTATGCCGCGTCCGCAGCCTGCCCGCGCGCGTAAAAACGCTTGTTCAGCGCCACAAGGAGCGCCATGACGAGCAGCAAAACGCCCGAAACCACCATGAGCACCCGCATGGAAACCGCGTCGGCAAGGGGGCCGAACACGATCATGCCAAGCGGCAGAAAGCCCGAATACATCGCGCCAAACAAGCCGAACATGCGCCCTTGCATCTCCGGAGCGGCGTTCTCCTGCAAAAGCGTGGTCGAGGCGGTTTGCACCATCGTCAACGCCACGCCGTAGACGAGCATGAGGATCAGGTACACGACAAAGCTATCGACAACGCCCATGCCAACGCCTAGAACGCCAAAGGCGGTCATGCCAACGAGCAAGGTTTTCACCCGGTTTTTGAATCCGCCCCACGCGCCGATCAAAATACCGCCGCCCATCATGCCGATAAAGCCGATGACCTCCACCAAAGTCAGATACCAGTAGGTATCGCCGTAATAACGGCTGACGAAAAGCGTCGCCAAAAAGCCTGCCGGAACGCATAGGAAGATGAACAAACCAAAGAGCAGTAGGAGAGGCCCGATAAAGCCGTCCTTGGCGGCGTAGCGAAAGCCCGCCCGCATCTCGGAGAGCATGGAAGGCGTTTCTTCGGATTTGACGAACGGTATCGTCAAGGCGGACAACAGGCTTATGCCTACGGCGGCGGTGACGACGTCGATCATCAGCGTGCCGCGAAGCGTACTGTAGGACATCATAGCGCCCGCGGCAGCCGGCGCTGCAAACTGCACCAGCGATTGGAGCGTGGCGTTCACGCCGTTAAAGCGCATCAGCTTGTCCTCCGGGACGAGCATTGGGATCACAGCCCCCACGGCGGGCGTTTGTATGCCCGCGCCCAGCGAACGCACAACCGAGATCAAAACAAGCGCCGTAAGCAGCGGCGCACCCGCCTTGATATGCGGCATCAGCACGGCGAGCAGCAGCGTCGCAAGGGCGATCGCGCTGTCGGCAAGGATGATGAGACGCTTTTTGGAATAACGATCCGCCCACACGCCGGAGAAGAACGAAATGATGAACTGCGGCACATAGGCGGCGACCGTCAGCAGCGAAACCCAAACACCGGACGACGTTTGCAGCGTAACATACCAGATGATCGCAAACTGCACCAAGGACGAACCAAAGAGCGTGACGCCCTGGCTTGCAAGAAACAGCGCGGCTTTCTTTTGGTAATTTTCCATCGTAAATCCCTCCTTTTACATAACAGCCGTTAGTATAGCAAAGAAACAAAGGTTGGTGTTTTACTGGAGGGTGCAATATATTTCTTCGATCTGCTGAAGCGCTTTCGTTATGCGCTGCGCATCTGCCGCTGTGCTTTGCAGCGACAATATCAGCTTATCGCAAACGGAAACGATGGTTTCTCCGTCCTCCGGTGTATTGAGAATGTCTTCCACCGATTGGGTTGCGTGACTGTCAAGTCGATGCAGAAGGCGCAGGATGGAAGAAAGAGAGTAATTCGCGCAGCGGAGCGTTCGGATGATATTGAGCCGCTCCATATCTTCTATGGCGTAGACCCGGTATCCGTTTGCGCGCCGTTTGACCGAGATCAGACCGCTTCGCTCCCATGTGCGCAGCGTTTCACTCGTTATCCCAAGTGCTTTGGCGGCTTCCGATCGTTTGATCATGCTGCCGCCGGGACGGGAGCTTTTGCGCAGCTGCTTTTCTACGGACGCGATGGCGGCTTTGGCGTTTTGCGTTTCCTTTTCAATTTGCTTGCCGTATGCGGCGGCGGCGGCTTTAGCGGCGTTAAAATCAAGCGCGGCGCAATGTCTCACGATCTCCACGGCTTGGCTGCGAAGACCGTTTTGCAACACCTCCGCCCGCATAGCAAGGCGGATCAGCGCGCATTGCGAAAGCTGCAGCGCCGTGTAGACGCGATACCCGTTGGGACGGCGCGCGGGTTTGGTAATAAACCCCATCTCCTCATAAAAGCGAACGGTGTTTACATGGATATGGTTGCTTTCGGCAATTTCTTTGGTTGTATAGGTCTGCGTCATGGCGTTTCTTGTGCGCGCGTTCATTCTGCCTGTTGGCACACGGCTTCAAAAGAGGGAGTGCTGCCGACAAATCAAAAAGGAAAGCTACGGTTTCATGGTGATGATGCCGCCGTTCTCGTCGTACTTTAGCTCCATATACTTTACGCACCGTCTATGGTTCACGCCGCCCGAAAGGGACGCGTCGTGATAAAAGAGATACCATTTTCCCTTATACTCGACGATGGAATGGTGCGTCGTCCAGCCGATCACGGGTTCAAGGATGCGTCCCCGGTAGGTAAAGGGTCCCATGGGGCTATCGCCTGTCGCGTACACGAGATAGTGTGTGTCGCCTGTAGAATAGGATAGGTAGTACAAGCCGTTATACTTGTGCATCCACGGGCCTTCAAAGTAACGCCTGTCCGTATCGCCGGCGGTAAGCGGCTTTCCGTTCTCATCCAAAATCACGATCTGCTGCGGCGTTTCCGTAAAGGAGAGCAGATCGTCCGTCATTTGCGCGACGCGAGGTCCCAGCGCGGGTTCGCTGCCCGTTGGCCCTTCCGCGCCGGGAAGGAATACGCCCGTCTGCCATTTTTCAAGCTGCCCGCCCCACAGGCCGCCAAAGTACATATACACCTTTTTATCGTCGTCTTCAAACACGGCGGGGTCTATGCTGTAGCTGCCCGCAATGTAGTTGGGCTCGGCTTGAAAGGGACCCGCGGGATCTTTGCCCGTCGCGGCGCCGATGCGAAAATTGCCCTCCTTGTCCCTCGCCGGGAAAAAGAGATAGTATTTGCCGTTTTTATAGATGGCGTCCGGCGCCCACATCTGCTTGCTGACCCAAGGAACGTCCCGCATGTGAAGCGCCTCGCCGTGATCGACGCAGGGCGCGCCGATTGCGTCCATGGACAGGACGTGATAATCCTCCATTTGGTATTCGTCGCCGTTATCGTTGTCTTCGCCATCGTGCTCCAGATCGTGGGACGGATAGATGTAGATCGTATCCGCAAAGACGTGTGCGGAGGGATCCGCCGTGTACATGTGCGTTACCAAGGGTTCTTTGGGGTTAGAAACTGTGCGCATCGTGTTTCCTCCATACTCTGTATTCGGGGATTTTTGTTCTTGCGGATCGCGCGGGGCGCGAAAGAGCACAAGCCGTGACAGTTTGTTTATGAAGATGCATGAACCGCATGCATTATAGCATAATTTTACAAAAGAAGCTATCCTTACGGATGCGTTTTATCCGCAGACAGCGCCGGTAAAGCCGACTTGTGCATGTCGCCGCGACGGGTTACAATAAAACGAATACGTGCGATATTTGTATGCGTGCGGTAAGGGTGCGGACGGAAACGGATGAAGGAAACGAGCGAACAAGCGAATAAAAGGATCGTGATCGGGCTGCTGGCGCATGTGGACGCGGGCAAGACAACGCTTGCCGAAAGCCTGCTGCTGGAAGCGAAGGCAATCCGCAAGCAGGGCAGGGTGGATCATCGGGACACCTTTTTGGATACCGACAGCATCGAGCGAGCGCGCGGCGTCACGGTGCTGACGAAGCCTGCCGTGCTAAGCTATAACGAAACGACGTTTACACTGTTGGATACGCCGGGGCATACGGATTTCGGCGCGGAAGCGGAGCGCGCGCTCGCGGCGCTGGACGCGGCGGTGCTTGTCATCAGCGCCTCGGAGGGCGTACAGGCGCATACAAGAACCCTGTGGGAGCTATTGCGTCTACACAGGATTCCCGTGTTCGTGTTTTTCAACAAAATGGATCTGCCGCATCCGTCCCGCACAGAGCTTCTTGCCGTCCTTGCGGAGGTCTTCGACGGCGCGTTTGTTGATTTTACAACGGAGGAAACGGCGGAGGCTGAACGGATCGCGGAGTGCAGCGAGGCGCTGTTGGACGCGTGGCTTGCAGACGGCGCGATTTCGGAGGACGCCATCGCTGAGGCGATTGCGGAGCGCACGCTGTTTCCCGTCGTATTCGGCGCGGCGCTGAAAAACGAGGGGAGCGCGCGGCTGCTAACGCTGTTGTGTCGCTTCGCGCGCCCCGCGCAGCCGGAACCGATGTTTGGCGCGCGCGTCCTCAAGGTATCCTTTGAGGGCGCCGACAGGCTTACGTGGATGAAGATCACAGGCGGCTCTTTGCGCGTGAAGGATACGGTGTCCAACATCCGCGCAGGTATGCAAAAGGATGCGGTTTGGTCTGAAAAGGTCAACGAGATACGCATATACTCCGGGCAAAGGATGACAGCCGTGCAGGAGGCGCTGCCCGGCTGCGTCTGTGTCGTTACGGGGCTTTCGCAGACCTATGCCGGGGAGGGGCTGGGCTGCGAGATCGACGCGCCTCTGCCCGTGCTTACGCCGGTGATCAGTTACGCCGTGCAGCTTCCCGATGGTGTAAACAAGACCGACGCGCTTCAAAAGCTCAAGCGCCTTGCGGACGAGGACCCGCTGCTGCATATCCAAAGCGATGAGGAAACGGGCGAGCTTCGCGCCGCCTTAATGGGACAGATGCAGGAGGAGGTCGTAAAAGAGCGGGCGATGGAACGCTTCGGCTTATCCATAGCCTTCGGCGCGGGCCGCGTGCTCTATCGGGAGACCATCCGGGATTCCGTAACGGGTATCGGGCATTTTGAGCCGCTTCGCCATTACGCGCATGTGGAGCTGCGCATCGATCCCGCGCCGCGCGGCAGCGGCTTACGCTTCCACAGCGAACTTAGCGGCGACGTGCTATCCCAGAATTGGCAGCGTTTGATCCTGACGCACCTCGCGGAGCGAACCCACAAGGGCGTTTTGATCGGCGCGCCCGTGACCGATCTTGACGTTGCGCTGACCTATGGAAAGGCGCATCTTAAGCATACGGAGGGCGGCGATTTTCGGCAGGCGACCTACCGCGCCGTGCGGCAGGGGCTTATGCAGGCGGAAAGCATCCTGCTGGAGCCCTTCTATCGCTTTTCGCTGCGGCTGCCCGCGGAGAGCCTTGGTCGCGCCATGACGGATATCCGGCGCATGTGCGGGGAGATCGATGCGCCGCGCCTAGCGGGGGCGGAGGCTGAGCTTACAGGCTCCATCCCCGTCGCGGCTGTCGGCGATTACGCGCGGGAGCTGGCGTCGTACACGCACGGCATGGGGAAATTGACCCTCTCGATGGGCGAATACCGTCCCTGCCACAACGCGGAGGAGGTCATAACCGCCGCCGCTTATGATCCCGAAGCGGACGCGCGCAATACGCCGGATTCGGTATTCTGCGCGGGCGGCGCGGGCTTTACGGTAAAATGGAACGAGATCGAAACGCATATGAAGCGGACGCGCGCCGAGACCGAAGTCGAAAGGCCAAAGCCAAGCGCCGCGCGTCCGGGTGCGGCGAACGCCGATCTTGACACGGAGCTCAAACGCATTTTTGAGCGCACCTATGGCCCTGTGAAGGACACGTCGGCTCTGTTCGAAAGGCGAAAAACGCAGCCGATCGCCGATACGCCCGCCATGCTTGCAAGCCTGCCGCCGGAGCAGAAATACCTTCTGGTGGACGGCTACAACGTACTTTTCGCTTGGGAACGCCTGCGCGCGGCCGCACAGGCGCATATCGGCAAGGCGCGGGAGATGCTCATAGCTTCCCTTGTAAACTATCAGGCGCTTCGGGGGTGCAACCTCATCCTCGTGTTTGACGCGTATAAGGTCACGGGCGGCACGGAGCGCATCGAGAAGGTCGGCGGCGTTTATATCGTGTATACGCGGGAAGCGGAGATCGCGGACGTTTATATAGAAAAGGCGACGCGGCTTTTGGAAGCGCAAAAGGCCGAGGTGCGGGTGGCGACCTCGGACGGCTTGGAGCAGCTTATCATCATGGGAAAAGGCGCGCTGCGCGTGAGCGCGCGGGCGTTCGTCGCGGAGCTGGAGCAGGCGGAAAAAGAGCTTGCGGCGCTTTTAGAGGACAACAACGCAAAGAATCAGGGGAGCTATCGCATATGGGAGATCGAGACGAAGCGCTTTTCATAAAACGTGCGAAGGAGCTTGCGCAGCGCGCGGAAAACACGGGGCTTGCCTTTCATACAGAATTCATGACCGTGAACGAGCAAAGCATGCTTCGCACGCTGCGCTTTTCCGTACCCTGCGCCTTCTTTGGCGGTTACGGGGACGCCGAGCGCGTGATCGCGGTTTTCGGCGAGGACGCGGAGCCGGGAGCGTATATCGCGTGCATCGAAATCTCGCCCAAGCAGCAGAAATTCGCGGACGCGCTGACGCACCGGGACTTTTTGGGCGCGCTGATGAACCTTGGCGTTCGGAGGGAGACGATGGGCGATATACTCGTACTTGACAATACCGGGTATCTTTTTTGCCTAGCGACCATCGCGGAATTCATCCTGCAGGGGTTGGATCGCGTGAAGCGCACCGCCGTGCAGTGTAAACGTGTGCAGGCGCCGGTTTGCGCTGGCGTACAGCCGGAGCCGGTTTCCCTTGTGATCGCCTCCATGCGTGCCGACGCGCTTTTGTCCGCCGCCTTTCACCTTTCCAGAGACCAAAGCAAGAGCGCCGTTTCGGAAGGGCGGTTATTTATCAACGGCAAGCAGAGCTTTCAAGCGTCCGCGGCTTTGAAGGAAGGGGATACGCTTTCTCTGCGCGGCTTGGGGCGCGTCGAGTATGTAAGCCCAGAACGGGAGACCAAGCGCGGTAAGCTGCGCGTGCTGGCGAGAATCTACATATAAAAAGCGCGGCAGCGAAAGAAGGATTTTGGCGTTTGATGGCGAATAACCGAAACTGGGACGGAGAGTGAAAGCATATGGATGATGGTTACCGCACGCATTGCGAAGAGATCGAAGCGATGACGCTTGGCAGGTTCGCCACGCGCTCTGTGGATACCAAAGGACGGGAGTACCCGCTGGAGGCGTGCCCTGTGCGCACGCCCTTTGTGCGCGACAGGGATCGTATCATCCACTGCAAATCCTTTCGGCGGCTCAAGCACAAAACGCAGGTGTTTTTGTCCCCCGTGGGCGACCATTACCGCACGCGCTTGACGCATACGCTGGAGGTCAGCCAGATCGCGCGCACGATTTCCCGCGCGCTGCGACTGAACGAGGACCTTACGGAGGCCATTGCCCTTGGACACGATATAGGCCATACACCCTTCGGGCATGGCGGCGAAAGCGTGCTCAACGACCTCGTGCCGGGCGGGTTTGAACACAATAAACAAAGCCGCCGCGTGGTGGAGAAGCTGGAAAACGGCGTGGGCTTGAATCTGACCTTTGAGGTGCGCGACGGCATCGAAAACCATAAAAAGAGCAGCAACGCCGCGACGCTGGAGGGACATGTCGTGAGCTTTGCGGATCGGATCGCCTATATCAACCACGATATTGACGACGCGATACGCGCGGGCGTGCTTTCACAGGCACAGCTTCCCAAAAGCTGCGTGGAGGTGCTGGGCGCGACGCACGGCGAGCGCATCAACAGCATGATACTGGACGTGCTGCACGAAAGCTACGACAAGCCGACGATCAGCATGTCCGACGCCGTGTATGCGCAGTTTGACCTGCTGCGGGATTTCATGTTTGAAAACGTCTATTTGAACCATGAGGCAAAGCGGGAGGAGGACAAGGCGAAAAGTATGATCGCAGCCTTGTACCGGTACCATTTGCAGCATGTGAAGGAGCTTCCCGCGGAGTTCACAAAATACCTTGACGAGGACGGACCCGAGCGGGTGACGGCGGACTATATCGCCTGCATGACGGATCGATACGCCGTGCAGGATTATAAAAATATTTTCGTTCCCAATGATTGGATTTGATGCAGGAAATGAAAAGAGAATGTCGAATATGAACCTCGGCAGATACCAAAGAGGGAAGGAGTGACCCAACATGCCAAGATTTCCCGACACATGGATGGGAGAATTGCTTGCCAAAGCCGATTTGGTGTCGCTGGTATCCGCCTATGTGCCGTTGAAGCCCAAGGGCGGGCGCATGTGGGGCTGCTGTCCCTTTCACAATGAGAAGACGCCCTCCTTTTCCGTCGTGCCGGACAAGCAGTTTTATTATTGCTTCGGCTGCCATGAAGGCGGCGGCGCTGTACAATTTGTGATGGAAATGGAAAAGCTCTCCTATGTGGACGCCGTAAAATGGCTGGCGCAGCGCGTGGGCATGGAGCTTCCCGAGGAAGTGGACGACGTTTCGCTCCGGCAGGAGAGAGCCGTCAGGGAGCGTATTTACGCGGCGAACAAGGAAGCGGCGCATTACTTTTTCGATAACCTCATGGGTGAGCGGGGAAGGCAAGCGCAGGCGTATCTTATGCGGCGCGGGCTGGACGCGAAGGTCGTCAAGCGCTTTGGCTTAGGCTACGCGCCGGAGGGGTGGGAAAACCTCACCGGGTATTTGACGGCTAAGGATTTTTCGCGGGAGGAGCTCATTCGCGCAGGGCTGGCGGTGAAAGGGAAGAAGGACGGCGAATGCTACGACGCCTTCCGCAACCGCGTCATTTTCCCCATTATCGATACGAGCGGCCGCGTGCTGGGATTTGGCGCCCGCACCATGGGCGACGATACGCCCAAATACATCAACACGGGCGATACGCCGGTATATAACAAGCGCAGGCATGTTTACGGCTTGAATCTGCTCAAGCGCAAGAAGCTTGCCGACGTGATTATGGTAGAGGGGTATATGGATGTGATCCGCCTTGTGAAGGCGGGGGTGGAGAACACGGTGGCGGGCTTGGGAACCGCGCTGACGCAGGAGCAGGCGCGCTTGCTCAAACGCTATGTGCCCACCGTGTATCTTTGCTACGACGGGGACAGCGCGGGACAGAACGCGGCGCTTCGCGGTTTGGATATACTAGCCAAAGAAGAACTTGACGTGCGCGTGATCGTGATCCCCGGCGGACAGGACCCGGACGATTATGTGCGCGACCACGGCGCGGAGGCTTTTTTGAACCTGAAGGAGAAGGCGCTGCCGCGAAATGCTTTTAAGCTGGAAACCATGGCGCGCCGCTACGATCTTGCTACGCCGGACGGGCGCGAGGGCTTTGCCAAGGAGGCCTGCGCGCTAGCGGGCGGGTTTGAACCGGTCGAGCGCGAGCGCTACGCGCCGCTGATCGCCCGCAAGGCGGGGCTTTCGCTTGCCACCGTGGAAGCGCAATGCGGCCTTTCGCAGGACAAGCCCACGCATAGCGTTACCAATTATCGGCATACTAAACCAAAAGAAACCGGGAAAAATGGCGGTGTCGATAAAAACGCGATCATGCTGCTTTCCTGTATGCTGCTCTCCAAGGAGGGCGCGCAGGCGGTGGTAGGGAAGCTTGCCGAAACGGGGATGGATTTCCCGGGGGAGATCGAGGATTTTGCGGATGTGCTGCTTGCGGCCTATATGCAAAGCGACGCGCCGGACATTCCGTTGCTGCTCGCGTCGCATACGGCGGGAAACGCGGAGTTGATCGCAGCGGCGCAGATCGAGGCGGGCTCTATCGCGGATCCCGTGAGGACGGCGGCGGACGCCGTTTCCGCCATGCGCAGGGAGCGCGTCGCGGAGCGCCTCCGTATCCTTGGCGAGGTGACGCCCCTCGCAGGAGAACAGGCGTTTGCGGAGGCGTTGGAGGAGACAAAGATGCTGCAAAAAGAACTCGCAGCATTGAAATTATAGATTGCATACGGCGATGAAGCTAAAAAGGAAAGGTGATAACATTGAGCAAGAATGCGCAGCGTCCACAGAAGGAGAATAAGGAACTGGTCAACGCGAAGATCGAGGAACTGATCAACCAAGGCAAGGCAAAGGGTGCGCTTACCTACAAGGAGGTCATGGATACCCTCGAGGAGCTTGAACTGGACACGGAACAGGTCGAGCAGATCTATGACCGCTTCGAGGCGCTCAACATAGACGTTGTGGAGGAGATCGAGGTCGCGGAGGACATCAACGAGAAGATCGCCGAGATCGAGACGGGCGTGGTTGCCGCGGAGGGCGTCGCCATCGACGACCCGGTACGCATGTACCTCAAGGAGATCGGCAAGGTGCCGCTTTTGACAGCCGCCGAGGAGATCGACATCGCCAAGCGCATGGCCGAGGGCGAGGAGGAAGCCAAGCAGCAGCTGGCGGAGGCCAACCTTCGTTTGGTCGTGTCCGTCGCCAAGCGCTATGTGGGGCGCGGCATGCTGTTCTTGGATTTGATACAGGAGGGCAATCTCGGCCTTATCAAGGCCGTGGAAAAGTTCGATTACCGCAAGGGCTACAAGTTTTCCACCTATGCCACGTGGTGGATC
>CAZNAL010000063.1:0-11824 GCA_964571055.1 uncultured Oscillospiraceae bacterium
CCTTTACCTTCATATCCATAAGGTTCGTTCCTTCCGGAACGGTGATCGCGTTCTGCCCCCATGCGCGCGTGTTGCCCGTGGCCGCCCGCGCGCTCACGCTGCCCGCCGTTGCGGCGGTGGTGCTCAGGATATTGAACGAGGTCGGCAGCGCCGACACGCCCGCCGTAATGGAAACGGCGTCGTTTTCCGCAAGCGTCGTTTTGAACACGTCATAGGTGGACGAGCTCGTCATGCTGTTCGACCCGAGCACGCTCAAATAGTCCGAACGCATGGCGTTGGCCTCTTTATAGATTTCATTATAGGCTTCCAAACGCCAAGTCGCCTTTTCCTTCGCCTGGAACATCTTGTCGATCTTTGCTTGATCGGTCGCCACGGCGTTTTTTACGAGCGCGTCGGTATCCAAGCCCGAATACAGGCTTGTAAGACGGTTGGATGTTAAAGAATCGATTGAGCTTGCCATAGTTATTCTCCTTAGCCGGCGCTTCCATGCGCCTGTTCGCGGTTTTTTTCTGCGGCGGGCCGCAGCGGTATTCCTTCACCGCCTCCCGCTACCTACCTTATCGACACAATCGGCGCGCACTTTAGTGCGGCGCGCGGATTCTTTTCAGACTTTTTACCTTACGCGTGCGCGAAATACTGTACCTCGGGAAGGGAGGCGCTATATACGTTGGTGATGTACGCGTTGTTGAACAAGCGTCTGCCCGCCTGCGCGATCGCCACGCCCTTGACGGGATCGTAAGTACCGTCCTCGGAGGGAACGACCACTTGGCAATGACCGTGGCCGCCGCTGTTGTTCTTCCAAA
Source organism: uncultured Oscillospiraceae bacterium (assembly GCA_964571055.1). Taxonomy (GTDB): domain Bacteria; phylum Bacillota; class Clostridia; order Christensenellales; family CAG-138; genus JAQVRG01. The sequence continues at coordinate 804 of CAZNAL010000063.1, forward strand.
TGGTAACTGCCGGATGACCTTGGTTCGCAAGCCTTTGCGCCTGCTCCGCCGAAACCTCGTACCAGCCGTACTTTTCGCCCAAGCTGTTGAGCCAGTCGGAAATGCGGTTGGCGTTCATGTAGCGCACGTCGGGATCGTCCTGCGTTGTGGGCGCGCCCGTGTTGGCGTTGGTATGATGCGGGATCTCGGCGCCCATGGCCTTGGTCACGTCCCATTGGAAGATGTTGCAATAGGTGTTGCCGTCGCGCGGCTGGTACCGCGCGTTGTTTTCCACATTGAATTGATCCACCACCGCGCGATAGAGTTCGGCGCTGCGATTGCCAATGTTGGAAATGATCCTTTCGGCGGCCGCAAAGCGCGCGCTCTTTTCCGCGCTGTTCTCCTTCGCTTGGCTAACCTGCGGCGTTGTATCCTGCGTTTGCGCCTGCGCCGGTTGCTGCGCGGCCGCGTCCGGGCGCTGCACCCACGGCATGACGCTCCCGATCTCGCTGTATTGGAGGTTCGAGCTGCTCTTGTATTTGTTTTGCAGCAGCGTCACCAGCGACATCATGGCGCCGGAAGTCGCGGAGGAACCGCTGCAAAGGCTGCTGATGAGCAGCGGCAGCAGCATGGCCATGCCCTTATCCTCCGCCGAAGCCGCGGTATCGGTATAGCTCTGCGTGACTGTGCCCGTCATATTGGATTGCAGCATATCGGAGAACAAGCCGCCGCTTTCCGCGCTGCGCGTCGCCTGCGCCGCATATGCCTGCGCCGCGTTTCGCGCGGCGGCGCTTAGCTGCATATTCGTATCGATTGGCATGTTCGTCCTCCCTTCTATGCTATAGACCCAGCACGTTCAACAGCGCCTTTTCCTTAAAGGGCTTGATCATGAAGGATTTCGCCCCCAGCTGCAAGCATTCCTTGATAAACGTTTCCTGCCCCATAGCGGAAACGACGACGACTCGCGCGCCGCGATCCATCTGCATGATGTGCCGCAGCGCTTCCTGTCCGCTCATGCCGGGCATGGTAAGATCCAGCAGCACAACGTCCGGCTTCGTTTCCTCATACATATCGACGGCCTGCTCGCCGTTTTCAGCCTCCGCCACGATCTCGGCGCCGCTTCCTTCCAGCATGTTCCGATAGGTTATGCGCATATACAAAGCGTCGTCCACGACCATTACCCTCAACATGACATATCCTTTCTGCGTAAAACCCGCGTTTTCGTTGGTAGCCTATATCGTTTTTTCGCCTTGCCCGGCGGTCTTGATCAACAGCATTTCCGTTTCGGGATCGAATAGGATGGTGCGTCCGTAGGTACCCAGCGTATCCTCCGCGATGATGGGGATGCGCATGGCCTTGAGCACTTCCTTGCACACCTGCACGTTGCGCGCACCGACGTTGAGAAGGTCGTTTTTCATGGCGGCGTTGGAATAGTTGAACATGTGCGCCCCGCCCGCCAGCTTGCACTTGAACATGGGCTTCACGGGCGCCATCAGCGCCGCCATCTTCTGTGCCAAACAGACGATGCCCGTGTCCGCGAACTTCGCCTTGTTCACCACGTCCCCCGCGGCGGCGCTGCGGGGAAGCAGCACATGCACCATACCGGACAGCTTGAAGCGGCTGTCATAGAGCACGACGCCGCAGCAGGAACCAAGCCCTATGGTCGATATCTTGTCCGGCGCGCGCACGATATTCATATCGGCGATCCCGATAATCGTAGTAGCCATTTTTCTCCGATCTCCCGCTTATACGCCCAGCGCGGCCATTAAGCGGCTATAGGATTCTAGCGTGGAGACCAGATAGTATTGGCCGGTCATCTCCACATCGTCACTGATGAATTGGGTATCCATGTACAGCGCGTTCTCCCCCATCTCGCCGTACACCACGGCGGGCAGGTTCATAACGGCCATGACCATATCCACAGCCAAAGCGGGAACCGAAGGCGTAATGGTCATGCCGCCCATGCTGCTAAGCGCCGAAAGATACGCGCCGATGAGTATGTTGCCCACCTCCGCGATGGGCTGCAGCTTCTCGCTCAATTCCGTGTAGGGTATGTTCGCGTAATCGATGCGCTCGTTGGTGAGCACGGTAAGCAGCTCGCAGGCGGAGGGTATGGGCATGTTCATCATCACGAAGCCCTCCATATCCCCGGAGATCTGCACAACGGTGCTTACGATGACCTCCTCCGGGCTGCTGTACGCCCTTGTCAATTCGGAAAACGGGATCAGCTCGCAGTGGGGTACGCCAATGTCCACCTTGGTATTCATCATGGTCGCCAACGCCGTCGAGGCGTTGCCGGAGCCGATGTTGCTCAATTCCCGAAGTATGTCAAGATGGCTTGCTTCGATTTGCATGTACACAAGTCCTTTCAGCGAAGAATCCAAATATTCCTTTTTTATTATATCGCAAGTTGTATGCGTTTGTTAAGCTTTTTCTCGGATTCTCCTCTAAAAGCGCCCCGAAATTCGGCATATTCTCTTAACTCGCCGCCCCTTTCTCGCGATATTGTGATAGAATATATTTATATTGCGTTTCCATTTTTCGCAAAGCGGCGCGGCCGCGGATCGGAGACTAGCGCATGCCGCTGCAAATCAACAACCTACAAGCCGTACAACCCACGCTGTCCGTCCCGCGCGCGGAGGGCGGCGCGCTCGCGCAATACCAGCCGGGCGACACGCTCACAGCCGTCGTGACCGTCGCAGACGGCGAAACGGCCACGCTGCGTCTGCCGGACGGTTCGCAGCTACAGGCCGCCATACGGGCGGGGCAGCCGTTGGAAGCGCAGGATACGCTCGCGCTGCAGCTGAGTCACCTTTCGGAAGGCGCCGTATCGATGCGGCTTCTTGCCGTAAACGGACAACCCGTCACGGCGGAGGTGCCCGTTATGGACTTCAAGCTCATGCAGATGGACGTTTCGCCCACGAAAGCCAACCTGACGGCCGCGTCCCTTCTAAACCGCCTCGAGATACCCGTAACGCCGCAGGCGCTCACGCAGTTTGAAAGCATCGCGCGCCACTACCCCCTGCTTCCTTTGGAGCAGGCGGCGCTGCTCGCAGCCTCCGACATCCCCGCCACGCCGCAGAATGTGGCCGCCTTTACGCAGTTCATCCAGTCGCCCGTGCAGGCAGAAGCCTTCGCGTCGGCGCTTCGCGCGCTATTGCAGCCCGACGGCGCGCAGCCGTCGTTGCATCCAACGAGCGCAAGCGCCGCTTCTCCGGCTGCAAACCTGCTTTCGCTTCTTTCCCCCAAGCTTGCAGCCGCATTGTCCCAAGGCGGCGCGCAGACCGCGCCCGCCACGCAAGCGACGCAATCAACGCAAACACCGCAGCCAACCGAAGCGCAAATGACGCAAAACGCGCAGAACGCGCCGCAATCGCCCACGCAGCAGGCTTTGCAGACGCCCGCACAAGCGGCGGCGCAAAGCGCGGCGGAAGCGCAAACGCCGCTGCCGCTTACGGGGAACGCCGAGGATGCGCGCGTAGTGCAAAACGCACTGCAGGCGATCTTCCCGAAGCTTCAGCCGCAGGAGAGCGAGGCGCTTGGCAAAGCGCTCCAGCGCGCCGTACCCGCGCTATCCTCCCGCGTGGCGGCGCTTGCGGACGCGGCCGCGGGCGGCGACAGCCCCGCGGCCAAGCAGGTGACGCAGCTTGGCAGTCAATTTTGCCAGCAGCTGCAATTTGGAAACGAGCTGGGTACGCTTTACTACACGCAGATCCCCTTTACCCGCCGCGAACAGCAGGAAAACGCCGAGCTTTACATACTCAAGCGCAACGGCGCGCGCAAGATCGATCAGGACAACGCCACCATCGCGCTGTGCCTGCAAACGCGCAGCCTCGGGCTCGTCGAGTCGCTCTTACAGGTGAAGGACCGGGATTTGACCTTCCGCTTCCGTGCGGAAAGCCAGCAGGCATGTGCGCTGCTGCGGGAAAACCTCGACGCGCTTCGCACGCGCGCCTTCCCCGCGCAGTATCATGTCAAGGATATGCAAGTGGGGCTTATGGAGACGCCGCTCAATCCCGTCAACGCCACCAAAGCGATGCTCGACGCCTTCGGCCAAATGCCCAACAGCGCCGGTGTGGATATTTCCCTATAAGGAGCAGCTATGGAAGAAAAGCAGCGCGAACGGCATACGTTAGCAAAAGCCGTCGCCATCCAATACGATCCCGAGACCGACGCGGCGCCTGTGCTGACCGCGGCGGGGCAGGGCTATATGGCGCAAAGAATATTGGAGATCGCGGAGCAAAACGACATTCCCATCGTACAAAATAAAGAAGCCGCCGACCTTCTTTCGCAGCTTTCGGTCGGCGACGCAATTCCGCCGGCGCTGTATCAGGTCGTGGCGGAGATCCTCATTTTTATTACGGAAACGGATGATAAGGCGGCAAAGAAATTTCGGTTCTAGCCCGTTGTATCAATAATAGGTCAGGGGCTTGCTGGCTTCTTCATGATGCGGCTTGGCCTTGATTTTATGCGCGGCGTCCAGCATGACCTGATAGAGGCTGATGCGGTTTTGTATCGCGGCCTGCTTGCATTCCTCAAACGCCATGCCCGCCTCCGTCACCACATAGCGGGGCGGAAGCTGGTTGAGCACCAAGGCGCGCGCGTCCAGCCTGCAGCGTTCGCACATGCAGCAGCCCTCCTGCTCCATCACCTCGTCAATGGTATTGTCAACGGTCTGTTCCAGCACATTGATCAATTTCAGCATCGGTTTCCCCTCCCAAAGTCATACCGTCACATCTTGCTTTGCAGTTTCAACTGGTTGAGCAGCACGCTCGGCACCATATTCAACGACGCCTGCCGCGTTACGGCGCCAAGCTTCATAGCCTCCATGGGCATGCCGTATACGACGCAGGAACGCTGATCCTGTCCGATGGTAAAGGCGCCTGCCTCTTTCATCTTCAGTAATCCCCTTGCGCCGTCCGCGCCCATACCCGTAAGCAATACGCCCACGCCCGTGCTGCCCGCCGCCGTGCTCACGGATTCAAACAGTACGTCTACGGAAGGGCAGTGGCCGCTGACCTTCGCCGTTTCGCCCAGTCTGATATAATACGCGTCGCCCTGCTTCATCACGCGCATTTGGCGGTCGCCCGGCGCGACGAACACGGTTCCCGGCGTGATCTGTTCGCCGCCCTGCGCCTCCTGCACGGACATGGCGCACTCCTTGTCCAGCCGCTCCGCGTACATGCGGGTAAACACCGGCGGCATATGCTGCGTGATAACGATGCCCGGCAAATTCCCCGGAAGCGCCTTCAAGACCGCGCTGATCGCCTCCGTGCCGCCCGTGGACGCGCCTATGGCTACAAGCGAGCGCGCGTTCCACGCCGCCGTTACGCGGCGGGTGAGCGACAGGCTTGCGCCGCCCGTATCATGCGTCTTCACGGCTTTGGATGCGGCGGGCTCGGGTATCTTCGCTACCGACGCCGCAACGATCTGTTCTGCCAAAGAATCGATGAACAGCAGCGTATCGCCCGCGTCGGGCTTCGCCACAAAATCCACCGCGCCCGCGCGTATCGCTTCAAAAACGATGCCGTCGGCGCCGCTTACCACCACCACGCGTACGGGGTGCTTGGGCATGAGCAGCTTTAGGAAATCCAACCCGTTCATACCCGGCATTTCCACGTCCAGTGTGACCACATCCGGGTCAAGACGCAGTATCTTTTCCTCCGCGTCAGCGGCGTTGGCGGCTGTCGCGATGACCTCTATATCGGAGCGTGCGCGCAAGCCGCGCGCTATGGCGGTTCGAAAAAGCGCGGAATCATCTACGATGATCGTTCGAATACGCTTCTGCTGCATATCGCCTCCCAAGTGATCGCCTATTTTGCGCCGGTCGCCTCGTTGAGCATCATGGGATTGAGCTCTGTGATACGCACGCCGTAGTTGTCATCGATCACGACCACCTCGCCGCGCGCCACCTGTATGCCGTTGACCAGCACCTCGACCTCCTCGCCCGCAAGCTTATCCAGCACCACCACGGAACCAACGTTGAGATCCAGCACCTGCTTGATCGTCTTTCTCGCGCGGCCAAGCTCCACCATGACCTCCATGGGTACGTCCATGAGGCGGTAAATATTCTGCTGCTCGGGCGTTATGGGCTGCCCCATGTTGCTGAAGGAGGGATAATCCACCTCCTGTACGTTTACGTTGTTTGGATTACGCACGACATTGCTGCTCCTTTCCGGCATAACGGGCATGGACGGTTGTATCGGCTGTGCATACGGCTGCTGCGGGTATGCGGGCTGCTGCGGGTATGCAGGCTGCTGCGGGTATGCAGGCTGCTGCGGGTACGCGGGCTGCTGCGGGTATGCGGGCTGCTGCGGGTACGCGGGCTGCGCGGGCACGGGCTGCTGCGAATACGCGGGCTGCTGCGCGGGCATGGGCTGCTGCGCGGGCATGGGCTGCTGCGCGGGCGGCGTTTCTTCGAACAGGGCTGAGAAATCGGCCTGATTGCCCCCGCCTACGTTGTTTCCGCCCGTAAAGTCCATGTCGCTCCCGAAGGAGGCGTTGCTGGTGTACTCTTCTTCCTCGCTGTTGTTCATCTGCGGATTCAATAGTTCGTCCGCCAGCGTCTTTGCAAACGAAACCGGCAGCACCTGCATGATCTCGCTTTGGAGAAGCCCCTCGATCTCCATCTTGAAGGCGATCTTTACGATGGGCTCGTCGCCGCTTAAAAGACTTGTCACAGGTTCGTCCCGTATCAGTATCCGCTTGGACACGGGGGTGGATATGTTGACCGTTTTGCCCAAAAGCGTTGCAAGCGAGGTGGAGGAGGAGCCGACCATCTGGTTCATGACCTCGCGTATGGCGCTTAGGTGTATCTCATCGAGTACGATATTTTCAGGATCGATGTTGCCGTCGCCGCCCATGAGAAAGTCGGTGATCAACGCCACGTCATATTCCTTGAGCAGCAGCAGGTTGTTGCCTTCGACGCCGTCAATATAGCAGATTTCCACCGCAACAAAGGGCAATACGTGAGACGCCGCCAGCGTCTGCCATGTATGCACGGAAAGCTGCGGCGTCGTGATGCTCACCTGCTTTCCAAGAAGCGTATACATGGTAGTCGCGGCCGTTCCCATGCAGATGTTGCCCATCTCGCCAAGCGCATCCTGTTCGCTCTTGGTAAGATAGTCGTCCATCTCGGGCTTCACGACCTCGGCGGTTTCCTCGATCTGACCGCTGCTGCGAAGAATCGCCTCTATTTCCTCCTGCGATATGATCCTGTTCTCGTCACTCAATGTCTTGCTCCTTCATTATCTTAGCAATCTGGATCACGCGTTCCTGGTGATCGACGCCCAGAACCGCCCGGAATTTGGTTATATCCTCCACGTCTACAAATACGGGATCCTTGATGCGATGATGGGTGCACAGGATGTCGCCTACCTTCATGGCAAGCAGATCGCTCATCTGTACCCGCTCCGGCTTCAAGCGCGCCTTAATGTTTACGATGGTGGAAAGCACATAGGATTCAAGCGCCGGATTGGGCTCCTGATCGCCGCTTCGCGTATCGCCGATCGTCCACGCGATGCTGTTGAGCTTCTTTGCGATGGGCTGCAGCAGCACATGCGGTATGCAAATGGCCATCAGGTCTTCCACATTGTCGATATGGACGTTCATGGTAACGATGGCGGAGGGCTCGTTCGCCGCCGTGACCTGCGTAAATTGAGGGCTGGTCTCGATGCGTTCCAGCTTCGCGTGCAGCACCGCGACCTTCTCCCATGCGGTATCGAACACGTCGAGGCATTCGTAGAGAACGTTTCGCATCACGGCGAAGTCGATCTCCGAAAAGGATTTGATCTCCCCCGCGTAATCCGCTTCGCCGCCAAAGAGTCTGCCGATGATACCATACACCACCGAGGGGCTCATCTGAAAGAGCACATTGCCCTTGAGCGGCGTCACCGCGACGACGGCGATCATGGCGGGCTCTGGAATGGAGTTGTTGAATTCACCGAAAAGGCGCTCCTCTACCGACGCCACGGATACCTGACACATGGTACGCAGCAAGCCGGTCAAACGGGTGGAAAGGACGGTGGTATAGTTATCGAATATGGTGCGGAGCGTACGGATCTGATCCTTGGAAAACTTGTTGGCCGTACGAAAATCGTAAGGCCGAACATCCAGTTCTCCATCCGTTTTCTTCGACGCGCCGTCTTCCATGTCCCCCATATTGAGGGAATTGAGCAGCGCGTCTATCTCGCTTTGTGAGAGTACGTTTGCCAAGCCGGTTTCTCCCTTCGAGCGCTTCCGCCCTTACTGCGTCACAAATTCCGTAAAATAAACCCGGAGTACGACGTCCTCCTCGTCCGCGCTCTCCTTGGGGAAAAGCGTGTTGACGTTCTTTTGGATAAGATCCGCCATCTCCTGTAGTGTTTCCGCCGTTTCAAACATTTCCTGCGGCTGGCTTCGCATGGTGCGCAGAATCGTGTCGCGCACCACGTTGTTGATTTCCGCCATCTTCTCTTGATTGACCAGCCGAATCGCCAAATTGACATTCAGCTTGACTAAATAATCCGTACCGTAAATATTGGTAACGAACGCGTCGCCGGGAGAATAGTAGATGATAGCGAGTCCCTTTTCCTTGTTCGCACGTATCAAAAAGTACGCGCCGACGGCGGCGCCCAGCAAAAGCAGCAGCACAACGATAATGATAATGATCTTTTTAGCCATCCGCATTTTCCCCTTCCACTTCAGAGAGTGTTACGACTCTTTTCTTCAATACGAATTCCACACGTCGGTTATTCTGCTTGCCTTCCTCGGTATCGTTGGTATCGATGGGATGATACTCGCCGTAGCCGATACCCAGCAGCATATCCGACGGGATGCCCTTTTGCTCAAAGTACCGCGCCACATTGTTGGCGCGTTCGGAGGAAAGCTCGCGGTTATCGGCAAAAGCCGCGTTGTTGATGGGCACAGAATCCGTATGCCCCTCTATGCTGATGCCTTCGATCGCGCCGAGCGCCCTTACAAAAAGGCCTTGCAGCGAATCGAGTATCTGTATGGATTCCGGCGTAAGCTGCGCGCTGCCCGAATCGAAGAGCAGTCCGGAGGTCACGCGCAAAAAGATACTGTCCGCGCTTCTGTCTACATACAGCATATCCTCGATGCCATACGTTTCCACATATTCCTGCAGCGCGTCATACAAGCCGTCAAAGCTCTGCTGCACGCTTTTATAAATATCGCTGTTTAGAACCTTTTCAAGATCCTCCGAAGTCACCACGCCCATATCCAGCTTTTCTTGACTCGTCGGCGTTATCTCGCCGGAATCATAATACTGCTTCTCGTCCTTAAGCACCTTGGATTTGGGGTTGATCTGCGCGATGGGCTGCACCATGGCAAAATCCGGATCGTTTCCCACATCTACCGTGATCGCGGTATTCTTAGGCGGCGCGCCCGTAAAGGAAATCACGATCTCCGTCCATTTGTTTTGGTTGATGCTGGAAAAGGAGTATAATAGCACAAAGAAACACAACAGCAACGTAACCATATCGCCGTATGTGTCCATCCAATTTGCGCCCGAGCCACCTCCGCCAGACTTTCTTCTCGCCATCCGCGCTCCTTCACTCCATTATAATATAATTTTCGCGTTTGCGCTACTTTTCTTCACTGCTCTCCTTTTTCTTATCCATGCGTTCCGCGAGCGCGCCCTTTTCACGGGAGGATATAAAGGATTCCAACTTGTCGCGGATCATTCTGGGGTGCTCGCCGTCTTGAATGGAAAGTATTCCCTCGATCATCATCGCGTTTTGCATGTCCTCATAGGCCGTAAACACCTCCAGCTTTCTTGCCAGCGGCGTAAAAATAAGGTTCGCCAATATGCAGCCGTAAAATGTCGTAACCAGCGCCACGGACATCGCAGGCCCCAGCGAGCTTGAATCCTCCAAATTCAGAAGCATCACGATCAAGCCGATCAGCGTACCGATCATGCCGAAGGCGGGCGCGCAGGCCGAGGCGTTCAAAAGCACGCCGATACAGCGGTTATGGCGCTCTTGGATATAGTCGGCCTCGTTTTCCATCACGCTTTTGACGAGCTCGGAATTGGAGCCGTCCACAATGAGCATGATACCCTTCCGAAGAAACGGATTTTCTATGGACTCCAGCATATCCTCCAATGCCAAAAGCCCGTTTTTTCGGGCGACATTCGCAAGCTCAATGATCTGCTCGATGTTATCCGAAGGATCAAACGCCTTGCTGGAAAACGCCAAGCGCGTAGCTTTCAGCGTATCCATAATCACGTTCATGGGGAACGCGATCACCATATTGGCAGCCGTACCACCCATCACGATAAAAACAGAACCCGGATCCCAAAAGCTCGACAGCGGCCCCTGCGTCAGAATGCCGATCACGATGCAGACCGCGCCCGCAATCATACCGATAATAGTTGATATGGTCAAGACCCCCCTTCCGCCGCGGCGGTAAACTTCATTTTATTCTCTGGGCAGCGCGGTATGCTCTACCATGAACGCACCGCGGTAGACCTCTCTGCGAAACGCCTGTATGCGCGCGATCACGTCTTCCGGCGCGTTCTTGACAACCACGCGCTTGCCGTTGGTTAAAAACAGTACGGTATCGGGCGTGATGCGTATGGTTTCAATCAGATCCTCGTTTACATACATCTCCTCGCCGTTGATGGTGGTAACCAATATCATGGAAGCCTCCTTCCTAACGTTCCGCCCGGACGCTTACGCGCCCGGGCGAACGCTCATGTTGTTAGCGCTTCAGATTGACCAGCTCCTCAAGCATCGTATCCGTCGTGGTAATGATGCGGGAGTTCGCTTGGAAGCCTCTCTGGGTGATGATCATGTTGACCATTTCCTCGGAGAGGTCAACGTTGGACATTTCCAAATTAGAAGGGGAAAGCGAACCCTTTGTGCCGTCGCCGGGCATACCGTAGGACGGCTCGCCGGAGTTGGCGGACACGGTAAAGAGATTGTCGCCCACCTTCTGCAAGCCCGTGGGGTTATTGAAGGTCGCCATGGCCACATAGCCCAGCACCACCTTGTCGCCCGCCTTCATCTCCACCGTTTTGCCGTCGATCTCAGCCTGCATGT
>CAZNAL010000064.1:0-4647 GCA_964571055.1 uncultured Oscillospiraceae bacterium
TCGGCGCTCTTTCTTAATGATTCCATACCCGTGATTTCGGCGGGATTCGTAAGTCTATTATTCATATGCGCGGAAATACAAGAACGGCTAATGCCGGTCTTTTTATATATTGACGGATGAAAGCACAGAATATACAATGAAAAAGAGAGGATTAACGGAGAACGTTTAATAAAAAGATCAAACGGAAGGAGGCGGACATATGGTCACCGTACAAAGAATTAAAGAAGCCGTTGCTGAAGCAGCACCGCATTATCCAATCCTGCGGGTCGATCTCTTTGGCTCGTACGCAGCAGGGCGCGCAACCGAGGAAAGCGACGTGGACGTTTTGATTAAGAAGACGCCCAACTTTACTCTTTTTGATATGTGCGGTTTTGAACTGCGTCTTGAAAAAAGCCTTGGTCTAAACGTTGACGTGGTGATTGATTCTCCGCAAACGTTATCTGAGCTAATCATAGAAAGGCAGGTGCCTTTATATGTACGACAATAGCGAACGGATCTTCCTGATATTGCTGCAGAAGATGCTGCGAGAAGCCGATGATATCCTTGCTTTCAAGAAAGGTATGAGCTTCTTTGAATTCGATGTATAAACCCCGTCAGAACACAAAGACCATGCGCATCATGAAAAGAAAGGAGGGAAGCGCTTTGGAAAACGAATACATTCTGAAACTGTATGACGAAGAATTGCTGCGATTCACTTTGATGGTTCGCGGGCTAGAAGGCTTAAACGCAAACATAGTATCCGTGAACAAAGAAAGCGCATCTCTGCTTCCTTTGGATATGGAACTGACAGACGAAAGTATCCTGAAATGGCTGCAAAGGCGCGTCATTCCTAAAAATCGAGCCTATGTAGAAGAAATCCTCAAAACGCTGCGCTTGAGCGTCAACGACGTGAAAGGCGTAATCGACGTATGCAAAGGTCTTTCCCTTAACGACAGCTATTGGGTTGTGCCGGCGGGATTTCAAGGCACTTTTGCCGAATACAATTTATATCAAAACCGCTTTTCCGAGATATTATCCCTTGTAGCCTATACGGGTGTGAGTCAAAGTCATAGGGGATTCACGACGTCACCGGAGCTCACCACGCAGGGCATGCTTCGAAAGGCATGGCGCTACATGAACGAAGACGGTATCTGGCTATACAAAGGCGGCACGACAGGCGCGGCTAACGCAGGAAATGAACCATACAGTGAATACTACGCTTGCCAAATCGCAAAAGCGATGGACCTCAACGCTGTAGAGTACGATTTGGAAAACTGGAAGGGTATTCTTGCGTCGAAGTGCAAGTTGTTTACCGACATTGATACGGCTTTCGTTCCGATAGGGTATCTTGTCCGCACGGGTGGCCTCAAGGCGTGTCTCGAATACTACAGTAAGCTGGGCGAATCCTTTCGCGAGCAACTATGCAGTATGCTCGTCTTCGATGCCGTCGTATATAATGAGGATCGGCACTACGGCAATTTTGGCTTGTTGCGCGATAATCACACAGGCAAAATCATTGCACCGGCGCCCATGTTTGACCATGGCGTTTCGCTCTTCAATTATGCCATGCCGGACGATATTTCCGACCTTGATACATACGCGAAGACGCGGAGCACGCCGTACAACCTTTCGTTTGAGCAGGTTGTTTCGGAAGTGGCCGGAAAAAGGCAGACAGCCCAGTTGTGCCGCCTGATCACATTCCGCTTCGAAAGACATCCTCGCATAAACCTTCCCGAAGAACGTCTGCAGGCGATTGAAAAGCAGATTCAAAAAAGAGTAAGGCAGCTTATTGCACTGTCAGATTAAACGCGGCGCATGTTGCCGCGCCATCACATCTTTCCGTGGGACAACCCACGATAAAATAGATACTATAACAATATAAGACAAGAAAAAGGAGGACATGCAAATGAAAAAGATTGCATACTTTATTCTTGCGCTCCTGATGCTGCTCACGCTTTGCATCGGTTGTGCGAAAAAGGTTGAGGAAGCGGCAGCGCCTACGGCAGCGCCCGTAGTCGAAACGCCGGAACCGACCGAAGAAGTCTTTGAGCCTGAGCCGACAAAAAAGCCGCTCATCCTTGAGGAAGTCAAGCCCGTACAGCCTGAACAGCCCGTCAATCCTGACGCGGCCGTCAAGAATACGGATGAACAAATCGACGAGGTCATGAAACCGTATTATAAGTGGGCGAAAATGACCGAATACCCCGGCGCCGCATCCCTGCGGTACGCCTTCTCCTATGTGCGCATGCCGGAACTCAAAGAATGGAAAAAGGTCAAATCGGAAAAGAGCAATATGAAATACCTGTTCTTCGAGGTACCGTACAACATCGGCGTCACCGACCTGGGCAACCAGTCCTCGCAGTTCATGACCAACAAGGAGCTGATCGAGCAGATCGGTGAAAAACAGGTGCGCTATTACGGCGATAAGGGCTCGCTCTTTGCGGACTATTGTGGCAGCAACTACCCCAAGGACATGACCGTGGAAAAAATGGTGCCCAAATTCAAGGAGTGCGGCCTTCCCGACGCCGTAGCCCAGCAGCTTGCGCAGGAACGTGTGGATTTCTATAACCTGCACAAATTCACGCGCGAAGCGTTGATCGCCTACGACGAACTTCTCGTCTATCGTGCTGCAGATGGCGTGATACGCTGCAGAGTGGAATATAACACCATCATCCGGGATGCGGACGACAACTTCTGTGTCGCGGCTGGTATGAAGCTGGAAGACCTGAAACAGTGGTTCAAAACGCCCATGGACATCGCAATCTATACGGATGAAGCGGGCGTCATAACGGACATGAAGCTCATACCCTTGGGCGACGCAAAGCCGGAAACCAAGAGCGGCGCAAAACAACTTGAAGCCTTTCTGAAAGGCTAAACAACATATTTCCATGTATAGGGCGTAAACCTTATTTTTCACCCTTTAACCAAAGGACGGCGGATTGATCCCCGTCCTTTTTTCGTGTGTAAAACCATGAAAGGAGACCTTTTTATATGAGAAAGTACAAAACAAAACTCGCGCTGCTCATAGCCATCCTCTTGTTACTCATACCCCTGACGGCATATGCCGCTAGGGTCGGTACCGGGACCAGCTCCTCCGGCAGCCAAAGCAGCAGTTCCTACGGCGGCAGCTATAGCAGCAGCAGCAGCGCGTGGAGCTCATACAACAGCGACTCCCAAAGCGGCGGCTGGGATCACTTCAACTCAGGCGCAGTATACAGCTTCCCCGGCGGCTCCGTTTTTACAGGCTCTTTCTCCGACGGTGATTCCGGCGGCGGTGGTGGAGGAGGCGGCGGCGGTGGTGGCACCACGCCCTCCTGCTACGACTATACTGTGCCCGTCAGCGCCCCGGACTACGAGGTGGCGGAAGCCGGCCCCTCCGTTATGCGCAAGGGCTATCAAGCGCTCGTGTACGTCAATGTCAAGAATATCGGCCAACTCACGGGCAAGGCCAATGTGTCCGTCAAGATCAACGGCGAAGTGATCGGCGACATGACGACCATCACCATCCCCGCGGGCGGAACGCACACGATCTCGTACGGCCACTATACGCCGCGCACGACGGGCAAGATACAAATGGAGGTCATGGTCAATCCCAACCATCCGACCTCGACAGCGCCCCGCACAACCACGGTAAACTCGTGCTACGGCGGCGGATACACGCTGGAGTACGGGAGTAAAGGTGAGCTGAGCCCCGCGGAATACAGCTACAGCAACAATAAGCTCACGCAAAACATCTTAGTTTCCAAGTATCCGGACGTGCCGATCGTAACCGTAGACGCGCCGCGACCGCCCGCGCTTACGGAATTTATAAGCAAGCTGCCCGAAATCGACGTTTCCCCCACAAACGACTGGCCTGACCCGCCGGACGACGCCATAAGCGGCGGAACGCCGGGCGTGCTCACCCCGGGCGGCACGGGTGGAGACCCCGTACCCATCGGCAATAACAAGACCCGCGTGACGTGGATCGACAGCAAGCCTACCGGCTCCGACGTCACCTATTACGCGAAGCAGGAAATGACCGTGAAAGTCCTCGACCGCGGGCTGGAGATGACCACATCAAAGTCCGGCTACGGATTTGAGCTGCAGGTGGAGGTCAAGGTCTCCACCGACTATCCGACCGAGGAGAAGCTCACCGCGCCCAAGAAGGTTATTCTCTATCTCCCCGACACCGGCGACTACGAGACCGCCGTAGAACTCGTCAGAACAGACCACAACGGCACGCACGTACCTCCGCGCGGCACGCTTAAGACCACGTGGGAACTGCCTGTCAACGCCAAATCCGGCGCGGGGGCGAAGAAGTGGTACATCCCCGAGTGGTGGCCGGACGCCAGCGACTACAGCTTCCTCGTTAAAGCCAAGGGCACATATACGCCGGGTGGCGAGATCTCGTCTGCTGCCAAGAAGGTCATTCGCGTAGACGGGAATCTCTATACGGACGACTATACACCGGGCGGTTAAGCAAAAGAAGCGGCAAGGAGGGGGATGACCCCTCCTTGTTTTCATGTACCGCCGGGCGCGCGGTATGCCAACAAAGAAATTGAAACCGAAATTCAAAAAAGAGAAAGGACCTCGGCCCATGGAAGCTGACCAGATCCCGAACGCAATAGACCATCAGAAAAAACGCCGTTTTCACAGACCTATGGAATTTCGATTGGAGTCTCAACAACA
>CAZNAL010000064.1:4747-6451 GCA_964571055.1 uncultured Oscillospiraceae bacterium
AAATGGAGGACATCATTGCATGAAAGATATCACGGAAACCCCGTATTGCCCCTGTTGCAAAGAACATCACGCAGCGTACACGCAAAAGTTCATCGAAACCGAAACCGTTGACGGCGTCAAGATCCCGTACGAAACGGAGTATCGGTACTGTCCCAGAAAAGGCGGATACTATATCACCGAGGATCTCACGAACCAAAATCAATCCGCCAAAGAAGCAGCAATCAAAAAAGCGATCTGAAAAGATAGAGCATGGAAGCAGCTATGATGATTAAAACGACGAACTGCCTTCAAGAAGAAGGCCAACGGCTCAAAGAGGCAAGAGAAGCAAAGGGCATGAGTTTATCTGTTGCCGCAGACATTATCGGCGTCACCGAAGATATGCTCAGCAGGTATGAAGAAGGAGAAGAATTTGCGATGCCCTTTATAGTAGAACGCATGGCAGACGTCTACGGCGTCAAGTGCGATTATATCATTTTCGGAAAAGAAGAATGGGTGCCGCCGCCCTTAATAACGGAGGAAATATCGAATGAACGATAAAAATACGTTTGGATATCAAAACGAATATCCGATGCCCATCAATAAAGAAATTAAGCCTGACGCGAAATTCAGCCTAAGAGACGCAAGGGAATATGTGCGACACCGTGGCTATAAGACCGCGATTGTAAGAGATAAAGCCACGAAACGCGATTTGTACCTCGTTTTTTGGAAAAAGGACTGTGATCGCGCGTATATTTTGTCGGACGCAAAGGATGAAGGCGCAAAACACGGATTCACCAACTGCTGTTTTATGCACGGAGAAGACGGCACGTACAGCATGCGGGAATTCCAGCTCCCGCTTGCCCCTTCCGCAAAAGAATGGTTGGACCAGTTCATATTCACGGCGGACGAATACGACCAAGGCAAATTCGTTGCGCCGGATAGTATGGTGCCGATCGATTCCTATCATATGCGCACCGCGACATTTACAGAAGTACGAGCCATTCTGTGTACATGGGCAAACGGACCCATTTATGAAGTAGACGGCCTGATAAAACCGCAGGCAGCAAAAGCATAAACACGACATACACCATACATCGGCATCAACGATGCATGGGAGTAAATAAAAAAGCGGAGGATTAAAAATGGATTACAGCACCTTGTATCAAAGCGGCGCAAACACGATGAGCGCATATCTTGCGTTGGCGGCGGCCGTTATCACAGTCGTCCTGTTGTGGATGGTTTTTGTGAAAGCCGGGGAACATGGATGGGCTGCGCTCGTGCCTTTCTATAATTCCTTTGTTCTTTTCAAAATCACATGGGGCAACGGGTGGAAATTCCTTCTTATGCTTATCCCGATTGCGAATATCGTTTTTAAAATCATGACATTATCTAAACTCTCTAAGGCATTTGGCAAGGGTGCCGGCTTCACGCTGGGGCTTATCTTCTTGTACCCGATTTTTCTTGCCATACTCGCACTGGGAAGTCCCGTATACAACGGCGTTGGCGGCGGACGCAAAGAATCAGGTCCTCGCTCTCTTAACGACGTACGATTAAGCCAGCAGGCAAGCCGCGAACGGCAGAACGCAGAATCCAACGTCGAACAGCAATAAAGAGTACGAAGTCGGGGTTCGATGAAAAACATCCGAACCCCGAAAAATGAAATAGAAATTCAAAAAAAATACATAAAGCGCGGAACAAACCGCAAAGAAAAATGTACTATAAAAA
>CAZNAL010000064.1:6551-11821 GCA_964571055.1 uncultured Oscillospiraceae bacterium
AAGGGAGTTAAAAATGGAAACGCGCGAGAACCGCATGGAACCACAGTTTATTATGAGCAAGGACGCATTCTTCGAGACGGAATACGTGCTGGAAAGGATGCCTAAAAATACGGAAAACCGTGCGGTAGTCATGCCGTTTGTTGAACGACTTCATGGGCGGGATAATAGTATTAAAGGAATCGTCATCGGAGAAATCCTTTTAGCGACAGGCATGCGGCGCAGTATCGAAAACGAGGAAGGCGCCCTTGCCGCAGGCACGCTGTCGGAAAGGACGCTATCCTTTCTTCAAGCAGCGTCGGATGTTGGTATGATACCTTTCCGTTCAGACTATATGCGCCAGATGATCTATATCGATGGCGTGTACGCAACGACTAAGTCCAAATCGGTGCGGGGCGATATTCTTCGCATAACAATCAGGGACGCGATGGAGAAGCTGTGCACAAATTCCTTTGCCGCCGTCGGGCATGTGCCGCAGGTGTATAGACAAGGGGAATGCGAACATCGTGACGAGCTGCTGGAGTATTTTTGGAACAACGCTTTTAAAGAGGGAATCATCGGAGACAATGCGGATGACGCGGCGCTGTTTCAAAAAGAGGGATATGAGATCGTGAACGGTGTCTGCTTGAAGCCCCTTCGCCTATACGAACGCCGCAAGGCTGCAAAAAAGGTATGACGCTCCCTCTGCTTTGCAGCGGGGCTCTTCGCAAGAACGCCTGCAATGACAGGCAGGAGGCTATATGGAAGAATGCATGGAATACAAGGGCTATACGGGCACCATACAATACTCAAAAGAAGATAAGTGCTTCTACGGGAAGGTACTCAATGTGCAGCATCTTCTCACGTACGAGGGACTGACGCGCGGGTACTTGCGCATGGACTTCGAAAAAACCGTGGACGAGTATCTCGACGTGGTGTCGCGCCACAGCGGACAGAATGACGTGAAATAAAACAAATCTACCCATATTTTTCATAAAAAAACAGAAAAACGCGGAACAAACGCGAAATAAAAAGATACTATAAAATAGGGGGCGAAACAGATGCCTTTTGCAAGCAACCTCGCGCGATGGCGTAAAAAGAGAGGGTATACACCTTCGGATATGGCGAACAAAATTGGGTTGACCACGGAGACATACCTACGGATAGAAGAAGGCAGTGAAGCTCCGTCAACGGGGACCCTCGTACGCATCTCGGACACGCTACAGGTGCAGTTGCACGAGCTGTTCGCCAATAATGAGAAAACCACATCCCTTGAGGAACGGTACTCCATCATGAAAGCGCAGGGCAGACGCATTGCTTTCACGCGTTTCACGAAGGAAATGACGGCTGAAGAAACGGCCGCAAAACTCGGTATGCCGTTTAAAGCGTACAAGGATATGGAATGCGGCGAAGAGTACATGTACGCGGATCCCACGATTATACCGCGGTTGGCGGCGCTGCTAGGCGTCACAGAAGACTATATTCGTTTGGACAATGGGCAGGTAGAAGCGTAAGACAAAATAAGAGAAAGAGGAAACAAAATGGAAAAGAAATCTGACCATGCCATGCAAGCGGGCCCTTTTTCGAGCCTGACCTCCGTGGACGAAGCTCTCGCTCTCATGCACGGGCTGGCGCATGACTATGACGGATTCAATACCGTGGAGTCGCTTAAGTCGCTGATCGACGAACTGATGGAAATCGAGAGGATCGCACGAAAGTTGCTGCACGAAGGAAGACTGTTCCCCGACCACACGGATAGCAAGACTGACGGAAAAGCCGTCGATTGAGAATGAAGACTTCAAGAAAGGAAACACCATGGAACAGGTTATTATCGAAACTGAACGAAGATATATCGTTAATATGGATATCCCTCATACGCCGCAAACAAAAGGGATGGAAAGGCGTGCCTCTGTTCTCCGGATGCATATAATGTACCCGCAAATGGAGGGAAGCAAGGCGGATGTTGATATTGTCACGGTTTACAACGCACCGATAGATATTTTAAGTCCCGTCATGGATGATGAGGCCCTTCCACATAGAGAAAAGCTCCTCGACGCGCATCAAAAATGCATCGAGGTATTGGAAAAACAGAGTTACCTTCCTTGTGACAGGCGCTATGCACATGAATTCATATACATCCGTTACATAGACGCAAAAGCAGACCCGTACTGGGACCGTATCCTTAAAGACCTTCCGGACGCCGTTAAAAGCAACAATGGTGCGCTGCGCGCTCGCCGCTTCTTCTATCAGACAATGCAAATAGACACCAAGAAAAACAAAGATGCGAACGTCGATGAGATGGTGGCGCAGATCATGCAGCAGAACAGCCGCGAGAATCTCGCGCAGACCCTTGACCCTGCAGATCCGGAGTCAGCAGAAGTTATAATAGAGCAATCCTATCACAAACCGAGCGACAAGCACGCTCTGGAAGTGAATGGCTTTACGCAGGATCGAAACGGGATCATGTATCGCGTCAACGACGCGGAAAGCGAAGAAAGCTCGACCTGACACAGAATGGCGCCCGGCACATGAAAGGAGTACCCAATGGCTGATAACGTATATGTGATTTTTCGTGAATCACAATACCTCGTTGATCTTCCTATACCGACCGAGTTCAAAGGAACGGAGCGCAAGGTAGCCGTAACCCAAATGCGTTGCGTATTCCACGGCTTCTCGGACAGTTATGTGGAATACGAAGTAGCAAACGTATACAACACATCAAAAAACACCTTTGGCGCAGGAGACGCAATTATTCGCAAGGAAGACAACCTCCCTCTGTCTCATAGAAAATGTCTTGAAGTCATGGAAGAACTGGCGCTGTTGCCGTACGAGGGACATTATACGCGCGAGTACATATACATTCGGTACATACGCGCAGAACAAAAGACGGACTGGGTCAATTCCGTCAAGTTTTTGCGCACCGCCATAAGAAACCAGAGCGTATTGGTACAGGCAAAACGGTTTTTCTATGACGCAACGGAGTACCCTCCGGTTCCGGCTGAAGCGATTGCATACGCAGCCGACAGCCCGACAAACACGGGAAAAATCGAAGCAAAAGAGCAATTTGCGCGCACCTACCACACAAAAGAGGACAAGCAACTATTGGAGCTGGCCGGATTTACGCCCGCGGCGAACGGCATCATGTATAAGCTCTACGAAAAATGATAACATGCGCAAACGAAAGGAGGCAGCAACATTGAAACCCGTAAAGACGATATGCATTATATGCCTAGCCGTTCTCCTGATAATGGCAGGGTGTTCCAGAAAACCCCGTTCCGTTGATAACCCCATCATTATCCCGGAAGAGACAACGGCTCCGGTGATTGAGGAAGGGTTCGAAAATATCACGGACCGAGATAGCGAACAGGCCCTCGAACCGAGGGAAACAGAGGATCCACAAAAAACTGAAAAACCGCAAAAGACCGGTGTGGTATTATTATCTCCGGTCAGCGGGGATAGCGGCGGCAACGACGAGCCGTACACGCCGCCGGCTCCGGCTCTTGTCGTAGGGGATACGGAATACAACGAGAACCAAACTGAAAGAATGCGGCAGATGGCGGTAGAGTATTCGCAAAAAATGGGGCTGCAGCCGCCGTATTGCGAAACCTATGTCGAGTCCTTCCGCACTGCGAAATGGCCGACATCGGCCGATTATAGCAACGTGAGTGCCGACATCCCGACATGGCTATACGAAGAACCTGTGAATCGCTTCGCAGCCACAGAAACGGAGGCGGAGGGAAGCGGATATCTTAACAATGTAGAATGCCTTAAGAAGCTGGGCGATTCCGCATCGGCGATAGCGGACATTGGAAAGCGGCACGCCGAGATCTACGCCTTCTTCGATTACATGGCGGATACAAAAGACACGATATATTCGCGTTTAAGCACCGTGTTCCCCTCGGATCACGATATATCGCAAGACGCAGAAGACCTTTACGGTTCTATTGTGGCAAAGGAGCTGACAGTAGAAGGCTTTGTCGTCACCGATGCCACAATGCTGTACAGAGACGCCGACGGGCTGTACAGACTCAGATGCAGCGTATTTAAGCAGATATTGCACGCCAGCGCCGCGACCTACGAGGAGATGCAATGCGCGCAGGGAGAATGGAGAGAAGTGGACATTGAAGTCGTCATCGGCATAAGCGATGGAAGCATACTTCCTATGTATCAAAACGTTGTCTCTCCGTACTACAATGTTGACCCATCCATGACAGAGTATATCGATGTCATTCGCGCAAATGGGTACAGCTAGTGAAGAGCGAAGGAGGAGAAAGAACCATGAAACGAGTAGTATTTATCATACTTGCACTTGCTATGGTTATGAGCGTAGCGACTGTGACGTACGCGGGCTGCGCAGGCGGAGGCTGAGGCCCCGGCATGGGTAGCGGGTATTATACGCCCGTGTATTACCCTGACTTCCGCGTCGCGGAAGTAACGCCTCGCTCCGGTATTCCGCTTGGAGTAGAAACCCTGTTTTCCATAAAGATCCAGAATATAGGGCAATCGAGCGGATCGACCGATGCAGCACTGAAGATAATTGGTCCGGACGGCGTATCCCATACGGTTGCAGGCACAAACACGACCGTCAGCGTTGGACGCTATGGTTTGTCCTTTGCCAAATACACATTCACGCAGCCGGGCAGTTATCAAATCGTAGCCACAGCGAACCCGCGGAGCACCGTTGCCGAGGAAAGCGAAGGCAATAACAGCAAAGCGGATTCCATCACCGTGACACGCTTGCCGGAAGTTGCCGAAGCTACAGCAAACGCGCCTAAAATCGAAATTCCGCCCCTGCCATCGACAACAAACGGATACAAGGCCGTCGGCTGGCAAGATAACGGAAGCTCATACAACGGCAATATCACTATCACGGAGACGATAGACTATCTCCGGAAAACAGCAGACGGCGTCATGAAGTCCGGATACGGGTTCGAGATGGAAGTGCGCGTCAAGAAGACGACGAATTATGTGAAGCCGTCTTATGTGTACAAACCGCAAAAAGTCTATGCGTATGTGCCCGAATGGAACTACGAAAAAGCCATAGAACTTAAAAAAACAGGCGAAACAGCCACGGAAACCATATGGAGCATCCCCGAAAACAGTGAAAGCGTAACGGATGCAAAGAAATGGTACGTTCCCGAATGGTGGCCGGACGACAGTGATTATGTTATGAAGATCGAGGTCACAGGCGCGTATACGCCGGGCGATACCCTTAACGCATCCAAACTGTGCACCGTAAACATCAACTCGAACATGTACACCGACGACTATTCACCGGGCAGATAACGGCAAAA
>CAZNAL010000065.1:0-11645 GCA_964571055.1 uncultured Oscillospiraceae bacterium
CGTCCAGATGCGCGCGCGCTCGCAGGAGATCTGCGGCTTGGCGTTGACGTAGTTCTGGCGGATGCGCTCAATTCGTTCGCTTAGCATAACAGACGCCCTCCGAAAAAATAGTATTACGCACAACTGTGCGTTATATTGTATTTCAAGCGTAACATACCGTATGTGGATAGTCAAGGCCGCATATTCTATGCTATAATATAATTCCAAAATGGAGCGAGAGGGGTAACGTGCAGCCTATGAATATATTGGTGATCGACGCGCAGGGCGGCGGCGTGGGCAAACAGCTCGTAGCCTCGCTGAAGCAGAGCCTGCCGGACGCCGTGGTTACGGCGGTGGGCGCCAACAGCGCGGCTGCGGCAGCCATGCGAAAGGCGGGCGCGGATCACGCCGCGACGGGCGAGAATGCCGTGGTGGTGGCGTGCAGAAAAGCGGATGTGATCGTGGGGCCCATCGGCATCGTGATCGCGGACGCTCTGTACGGGGAGATCACGCCGGAAATGGCCAAGACGATAGGGCAAAGCCGCGCAACGCGCATTCTGATCCCTATCAATCATTGCGACAACATCGTGGTGGGCGTTCCCGAACTTGCGCTGGGGCGGTTGGTTCAGGAAGCGGTTGAGCGCATCAAGGCGCTTGCGGCGCAAGGGTAACGCGTACCCCGGATACGACTTTGAACAAGCGGAAAGAGAGGGGATGACTTGGCTTCTTATTTATTATTGGCGTCGGCGGTGATCGTAGCCTGTGTGCTGTTTAACCGCATATCTTCCAAACTGGGTATCCCTACGCTGCTCGCTTTTATATTGCTGGGTATGCTCTTTGGCGCGGACGGTATTATCAAGATCAAGTTTGACGATTACGCTTTTGCGGAGCAAATATGCTCCATTGCGCTCATCTTTATCATGTTTTACGGCGGGTTTGGCACCAAATGGAGTGCGGCGCGCCCCGTGGCTGTTAAGGCCGTGCTGCTCTCCTCTCTGGGTACGGTGATCACGGCGGGTCTTGTGGGCTTATTCTGCCGCTTTGTATTGAAAATCGCACTGCTGGAAAGCTTTTTGATCGGCGCTGTGATATGCTCGACGGACGCGGCTTCCGTGTTTTCCATCCTGCGCTCCAAGCGTCTGAACCTTCGCTATAACACGGCGTCGCTGCTGGAGGTGGAAAGCGGCAGCAACGATCCTTTCTCCTACATGCTTACCGTGATTGTGCTTTCCCTTATGGACGGGCAGGCTTCCGCGGGAACGTTTGCGTATATGCTCTTTGCGCAGATCGTTTACGGCGTTGCCTTCGGCGCGGCGGTCGCGGCGCTGTCCATGCTTTTTTTACACAGGTTCCGCTTTTCCACCGCGGGCTTTGACGCGATCTTCATGGTGGCCGTGGCGATCATCGCCTATGCGGCGCCCTCTTACTTTGGCGGCAATGGGTATCTGAGCGCCTACATCGTGGGGATCGTGCTGGGCAACCAGCGCATCGAAAAGAAGCGGGCGCTTGTGAACTTCTTTGACGCTACAACGGGTCTGATGCAGATGGTGCTGTTCTTTTTGTTGGGGCTGATCGCTCTGCCCTCGCAGCTTCCCGGCGTTGCGCTCACGGGCTTGTGGGTCGCTTTGTTTTTGACGTTTGTGGCGCGCCCCGCCGCAGTATTCGCCATATTATCTCCGTTTAAGAGTAATCTTAATCAACAAATACTCGTGTCGTGGGCGGGCATGCGCGGTGCGGCCTCTATCGTGTTTGCGATCATGGCGGTGATCGATCCGGCGGTGATCCGGCAGGATTTATTCCACATTGTGTTTTTCATCGTCCTATTCTCCATACTCTTCCAAGGTACGCTCATACCCTTTGCGGCGAAGCGGTTGCAAATGACGGATGACGAGGCCGATGTCATGAAGACCTTCACCGATTACGTGGATGAGGTGCCTGTGCAGTTCATTCAATCCACGGTCTCCGCTTCGCATCCATGGGCGGGCTTGGAGGTGCGGGAGCTTGTGCTGCCACCCGAATCCCTGCTGGTGCTGCTGATACGGGGGGAGAGAAAGATCGTACCCAACGGCAAAACCGTGCTCAAGCAGGGGGACACGCTGGTGCTGAGCGGGAAAGCCACGAAAAGCATCGAGGGCGTGCGCCTGTATGAAAGGGTGATCGGCAAGGGCGACGCGTGGGCGAACAAGCTGCTTTCCGAGATACCCTTCGGTCAAAACCTGATCATCATGATACGCCGCGGGGAGGATATCCTGATCCCCAAGGGCAACACGCGGCTTATGGAAAAGGATACGCTGGTCATCAACGAGACGGACGCGATCTAGCGCTAAAGCATACTTGCGTCGCGGCCTGCTTGCCGCTACGATGAATATGAATATCAAGAGGAGGTATCCTATGCTCTACACAAAGCTGTACAAAGCGAAGAACCCGCAGGAGGCCGCCGTGATTGCGGCGGATCAGTTTGCGGCGGTTATCAAGGCGAAGCCCGCGTGCGTACTGGGGCTTGCCACCGGCTCCACACCGCTGCCGCTTTACGCCGAATTGATCGCACGCGAGCGGCGGGGCGAAATCGATTTCTCCCGCGTGCGCTCCGTCAATCTGGACGAATACAAGGGCTTGCCCCCCACGCATCCGCAGAGCTATCGCTATTTCATGCAGGAAAACCTGTTTCAGCATATTTCCATTCGTCCCGAGAACACCGCCGTGCCGGACGGGCTTGCAAGCGATGTGGAGGCGATGTGCATGGCGTATGAGCGCAAGATCGAGGCGCTGGGCGGCGTGGATATCCAATTGCTCGGCATCGGTCACGACGGACATATCGGCTTCAACGAGCCGTGCGATCATTTCCCGCTGTGGACGCATGAGGTCGCGCTTACCGAAATGACCCGCACCGCAAACAAGCGTTTCTTCGCATCGCTTGACGAAGTGCCGACGGCCGCGTTCACCATGGGCATCGGTACGGTCATGGCGGCGCGCAGGATCGTGATGATCATTACAGGCGAAGACAAGGCGGAAATTCTGTATCGAGCTTTCTTTGGGCCAGTTACGCCCGAGATACCCGCATCCGTTTTGCAGCTGCATCCCGACGTTGCGCTCATCTGCGATGAGGCCGCGTTTTCGCTCGCCGCGAAAAAGGGCGCGTGATGCAAGCTGCGGGCGGCGCGGCAAAGAATCCAGAGTTGAACAAGCGGAAGAATGAACCGATTCTTCCGCTTTGCTTATGCTTTTACGCCTGTTTTACGCCGCTTTCTGCATACCGTTTACGTCGATGATGGTCTCGCCCTCCAAGAGCAGCTGATCGACGGTCACAAAGGTATAGCCCTCCGAAAGCGCGCTTTCCAGCAACGTCGGCAGGTATTCCTTGATCTTGTAACCGTTGTTGTGACAGAGTATGATGCAGCCCGGCTTCAGCGCGGGCAGCACCGTATCGAGGATGTCCTGTGCCGTTCGCTCCTCACGCCAATCGATGGTATCCACATCCCATTGTACGACCTCATAACCCGCCTTGCGCGCGGTGAGGATCACGGTATCGTTGTATTCGCCGTAGGGCGCGCGAAAAAGCGTTGTGCGCTTGCCGATCAGCGGCTCGACCACCTTTTCAAAGGCGGCAAGCTCCTTTTCGATCGCGCCCGCTTGCATGCTCGCCATATGCGGGTGCGTGGCGGAATGGTTGCCGATCACATGGCCGTCCTGCGCCATGGCGCGCACCTTGTCCGGGTATTTTTCCGCCCAAAAGCCGCAAAGGAAAAAGGTCGCCTTTACGTCGTAGCGGCGCAGCGTGTCCAAAATGAAATCGGTTTTATCGTCCTCAAACGCCGCGTCGATGGTGAGCGCGACGGCTTTATCGGCGCGCTCCACGCAATAGACGGGGACCTCCTTTTTTCGTCCCGCCAGCACGACCCGTTCGTAATTGTCGCCATAGGCGGCGGTGGACTGGACGGCGGTGGCGCTGCCGTCGAGGAAGAACAGCCAGACGATCAGGGCGAGCAATATGACGCCGAGCACGCACGCGGCGATGATCAAGGATTTTTTGGTGATAACGAAAATTCGCAACGCAGGATACCCCCTTGTTTTTCTTGTAGAAATATATGCGGGTATACCACGGGATTTTCTGATATGGAAAAATAAACATGCTGCGCCGACGATAGAATCACTTGACAATCCTCGCTTGCTTTGCTATATTACATTCCATTAGCGCATGAACGGCTGTAACGAGCCGGAAAGGAGAACCCCCATGACTATGAACGCAAACAACGCTTCTGCTATGTCTTACGCGGCGGGTTCTTTTGCTGTGATTTCTTTAACGGGCGCTCTTGTGGCGTCCGTTTTTCTTTCTTTGATTCTTTCCTTGGGGATGCTCTCCATTAGCCTTATTAGCCTGATTAGCCTGATTAGCCTTGCGCTGATTAGCCTGGCTGTTCTGCTTACGCGCATACGCGCACATCGTCCTTCGACGCCGGTTCCCACAGCCTTCTAGGAGGCAAAGCAAAGCTTGCATGGGCTCCGTCCGAGAGGACGGAGCCTTTTTGCAATAGATTTATTTTTTACAGGAGGGTAAACACACATGGAACTATTGAACTTTGCATTGGCCTTGAGCCCGATCATCGTGGTGCTCGTTGGCATATTGGCATGCAAAAAACCCGCTATGAAGGTAGCGCCGGTGGCGCTGCTGTGGACGCTGGCGCTGGCCTTCACCTATTTTAACGTAAACGGTCTTGGCTTTAAGGAAAACATTGCCGCGACGGACGTGCTGTTGTGGAAGGGCATCAAGGAGGGGCTCAAGATCGTCGCGATGGTATTTGGCGCATTTGTGATTTTGAATATCCTGCGGGAGACGGGGGCGATCAACGAGGTTAAGGATACCGTGGCGCGCATCAGCGACGACAGGCGCGTGCAGGTCGTTATCATCGGCATGATGGTACCTATATTCCTGGAGGGGGCAGCCGGCGCGGGCGCGCCTGCCGCAATCGCGGCGCCTTTCCTCGTAGCGCTAGGGTTTGATCCCATTACGTCGATCGCTATCGCGCTTCTTGGCGACGCCACGCCCTGCTCATGGGGCGGCGCGGGGCTTACCACCATATCGGGCGGCGCAGCGCTGGTGGAGGCGGGCGTCAGCACGACCGCGCTCAATTCGGCGATGGTTGGCCGCATCCACATGTTTGGCGTCTTGGTGATCCCCTTTATCATGACCGCCATCGCTTTCGGCCGAAAAGGTTTCAAGGGGATCGTTCCTTACCTTTTCTACGCGGGCGCTACCACGGGCATCGTGATGTTCTTCCTTTCCAATTTCGTAGGGCCGGAGGTCACCTCCATGGGTACGGGGCTTATCTCCATCCTGCTGTCCGTAGCGTATGTCAAGGTGTTTAAGATCAACACCCCGGCGGAATACCGCTATGCGTTCTCCGAAGAATCCAAACGCGTCTACGGTCCTTTCAAGGCCATGTCTCCCTATATCTACATGCTGGTGCTGCTGCCGGTCATCCGCTACACCGTGCCGTTCCAGTATCTGACGGTATTCGGCTACATCGTATGGGTGGATTGCGTCATCTTCCTTTGCGCGATACTGGGCGCTTTGACCTTGGGGGTAAGCTGGAAACGCTTTGGCGAGACCTGCGCCCGCACGGGTAAGAGCGTGCTTCCGGTGCTGGTGACCATGGGCAGCCTTCTTGTGGTCGCCTACATCATGCAGTCTGACAATACCCGCATGATGTCGCTGATCGCGGGGGATATAGCGGGGACGGCAAAGGGCATGTATCCGGCGGCGGCTGTGTTTATCGGTACCGTGGGCTCCTTCGTTACCGGCACGGGCTTGGGCTCCAACATCATGTTTGCCAACATGCATATGGAAGCGGCGGCGGCGCTGAACATGAATCCCGTCACCGTGTTTGCGGGGCAGAACGCGGGCGCTTCGCTGGGCAATCTGATCTGCCCCAACAACACCGTAGCCGCGTGCGCCACCGTGGGAGAGGTGGGGAACGAAAGCAAGGTGATGAAGAGCACGCTTGCGGCTTATGGCGTGATACTTGTGCTCTATATGGCGCTTGCCGTGCTGTACACGCTGACGCTGTTCCCGCACTTTGGCATGTAAAAACAGGAGGATGAAAAGATGACAAAACGTAAAATAGGCGTCATCGGCGTAGGACACGTCGGCGCGCATTGCGCCTACAGCTTAGCGATGCAGGGCGTTGCGGAGGAGCTTGTGCTGGTGGATCAAAACAAGCAGAAGGCCGTAAGCGAAAGGCAGGATCTTTTTGACAGCGTGCCGTATCTTGGGCATCGCGTCAAGGTGGAAACGGGGAATTTTCAAGCGCTGGGGGATTGCGACCTCATCATCAACAGCGTGGGCAATATCGATATTCTGCGCGGCAATCATAACCGTACCGACGAGATGGACTTTACCATTCGCGCGGTGAACGGCTATGTGCAAAAGGTGATGGACGCCGGCTTTGACGGCGTGATCATCAACATCACCAATCCCTGCGACGTGGTGACGGCGCGCATCGCGAAGCTGTCGGGTCTGCCGCGCGGCAGGGTGTTTGGTACCGGCACCGGTCTTGATACGGCGCGGCTTCGGAGCGCGCTTGCACGGCAGACCGGTTTTGATCCTTCTTCCGTTTCGGGCTATATGCTCGGCGAACACGGCGCGTCACAGATGGCGGCGTGGTCTTCGGTCGCCTTCGGCGGTAAGCCCCTTGCCGCTTTTGACGCGCGCGATCCCCGCTTTTCCTTTGACCGCGTGGCGATGGAAAAGGAAGTCATCGGCGCGGGATGGGTTACTTTCTCCGGCAAGTTCTGTACGGAGTACGGCATCAGCGCCACCGCGGCGCGCCTTGCCTCCGCCGTGCTGCGGGACGCGAAGCAAATACTTCCCGTAAGCGCCGCGCTGGAAGGTGAATATGGGGAGCACGGCTTGTTCGCGGGCGTTCCCGCCGTGATCGGCGCGCGCGGGGCGGAGGAGGTCATAGAGCTTCCGCTGCCTACGGAGGAAATGACGCGGTTCCATGCTTGCTGCGCCGACGTCAAGGCTAATATTGCCGCGGCTGAAAGAATAGAATAAGTAAGGGCATGGTGCGGAAGCCTCGAATATGGTAAAATAAACCCATGGAAGAAATACGGGGCGAGATCAAACGCATCATCTATCGAAATGAAGAAAACGGCTTTACCGTTATGGAGCTCGTGGACGGCGACGGCGACGAGATCACGGCGGTAGGGCCGTTACCCCTATGCAGCGTAGGCGAGAGGGTGGAGCTTAGCGGGACGTGGACGGCGCATAAGACCTACGGCCGCCAGTTTAAGGCGGAGGGCAGCAAGACGCTCGCGCCCGCCACGCTGCACGCCGTCGTCAACTATTTGGGCGGCGGGCTTATCAAGGGCGTGGGCGAGAGCACAGCGCGCGCCATCGTGCAGACCTTTGGCATGGACACGCTCACCGTCATGGAAGAAACGCCGGAGCGCCTTACGGAGGTGCCAGGCATAGGCCGCATGCGCGCGCAGACCATCGCCAATTCCTACGCCGCGCAAATGGATATGCGGGATATTATGATGGCCTTGCAGGAATACGGCGTCACCGTCACGCAGGCGATCAAGCTTTACAAGATATACGGCCCTTTATGCCTTGGAAAAATCAGGGAGAATCCCTATTGCCTGATCGCGGATGTGGAGAGCATCGGCTTTAAGACGGCGGATAAGATCGCCGAGGCAGCGGGGATCGAGCATGAATCCTCCTTCCGCATGCACGCAGGCGTTGCGTATACGCTGCAATGGGCGTCGCGGGAGGGGCATACCTGCTTGCCGCGGCACAAGCTCTTGGAGGTCGCGCAGAATCTATTGGAAACAGAGCTGCTGCCCGTGGAGCGGGCGGTGGATGAAATGATCCTCAACAAGGAGCTGGAATATAAGCTCGTCGAGGGGACGGACATGGTGTTTCTGCCTGTATTTGCCTATTTGGAGCAGGATTGCGCGCAGCGGCTGCTTCGCTTTGCGCAGACGCCGGAAACGCCCATGCTTGGCTTGCCTGCACAGATAGCGTATATGGAAAAGGAGCTTCATATCGAGCTTGCAGGCCAGCAGCGGGAGGCCGTGCTGCTTGCGATGCGAAGCGGCGTGCTCGTGATCACCGGCGGCCCCGGCACGGGCAAAACGACGATACTTCAATTCATCATCAAGCTGGCGGACAGGCTTGGCTTGACATGCGAACTCTGCGCGCCCACGGGACGCGCCGCCAAGCGCATGAGCGAGGCGACGGGATGCGAAGCGCGCACGATCCACCGGATGTTGGAATACGGCTACAGCAACGGTTCCGGCTTTCAAAAAAACGAGGACGACCCGATCTTGACGGACTTTTTGATCGCGGACGAGATGAGCATGGTGGATGTGCCGCTCATGCACGCGCTGCTCAAGGCCGCCGCGCAGGGAACGCGTCTGATCCTGGTGGGCGACGCCGACCAGCTTCCCTCCGTCGGCCCGGGGAACGTGCTGCGCGACGTCATCGCAAGCGGGCGCGTGCCCGTCGTGCGGCTGACGGAGATCTACAGGCAGAGCGAGCGCAGCACCATCGTGCTGAACGCGCATGCCGTCAACGCGGGACAGGGCATCGATCTATCCAACAAGCAGGATTTCGGCTTTGAGCAGATCGAGGAGACGGAAGCGGTGATCGCGCGCCTGATCGCGCTTTACGGCGGGCGCACAAACCGGCTGGACACGCGCGACCCCCTCAAGGATGTGCAGATACTCTCCCCCATGAAGAAGGGGGCGCTGGGGGTATACAGCCTGAACGCCAGATTGCAGGCGGCGCTCAACCCGCCGCAATACGGCAAGCGCGAGCGCCAATTCGGCGATATTACCTTTCGCGAGGGCGACAAGGTGATGCAGATCAAAAACGACTACCGCCTTTCTTGGACGCGGCGGCGCGGCAGAGAGACAGAGCTGGGCGAAGGCGTTTATAACGGTGATTTGGGAACGATCATGAAGATCGACACGGCGGAGCAGACCATCCTTGTGCTTTTTGACGACGCGCGGGAGGCGCTCTACGAATATACGATGCTGGAGGAATTGGAGCTTGCGTACTGCATCTCCATCCACAAAAGTCAGGGAAGCGAGTTCCCGGTGGTGATGCTGCCGCTTGCGGGCGGCCCGCCCATGCTGATGACGCGGAATCTCCTCTATACCGCCATTACACGCGCAAGGCGGCAGGTCATGATCGTGGGCAACAAGGAAAGTGTTTTGCGCATGGTGCACAACGCGCAGGTACGCGCCCGCTACAGCGCGCTCAAAGCGTTTTTGGAGCAGGGCTGATGCGAAGGATCAAAGCAGCCATCCTCGATCTTTTCTATCCGCGGGACTGCGTATGCGTTCTTTGCGGGCGCGAAGCGAAAACGCAGCGGGAGGTTTGCGAAAACTGCGCTTCCGCCGTGCGGCCCTGCGCCATGCTGCCGCCTCCGGCGGGTGTCGCCGGGTTTCGTGCAGGCCTATGCTATACGCAACCCGTGCGCGGCGCGCTGCATCGCTTCAAGTATGGAAGACAGACCTATCTTGCCAATTTTTTTGCGTCGCACATGACGATCCCCGAGGATTGGCGCATCGACGCCATCCTTCCCGTTCCGCTGCACCCTAAGCGTCTGCGGCGGCGCGGTTTTAACCAAAGCGCGCTGCTGTGCGACCGCTTGGGCGCGCGCTATCAGCTTCCCGTCAGAACCGATATCCTTACCCGCTTGCGGGAGACGCCCACGCAGACGGCGCTCAATGCGAAGGAACGTGCACAAAACATGCAGGACGCCTTTGCCGCCGCGAACTGCGAAGGCTTGCGTTTGCTTCTTATCGACGATGTGCGCACCACGGGCGGCACGCTCTCCGCCTGTGCCGCGGCGCTTACCAAGGCGGGCGCAGGCACGGTGTACGCTATGACCGCGATCTATCGCGACAAGCTCGGCATCATGCAATGAGCTTATGGGAAAAACCAGCGGCGATCATACGCGCGATGCGGTGTGTTATAATTAATTGAAGGATCAGCGATGCAAAAGGGTGAACAACGTATGGAATTTCGGATGCTTGCCAAGGAGGAGCACCCCGCGGGGCTGTCGCTTGCGTGGACTGCGTTTCAGCAGTACGAGGCGCCGGATTATAGCGAGCAGGGCGTGCGCGCCTTCTATGACGCTATCCACGACCCCGCGTATACCGGGACGCTTACCATGTACGGCGCGTTTCAGGACGGGCGGCTGATCGGCATGCTTGCAACGCGGCGCGGGGGAGAGCATATCGCGCTGTTTTTTGTGGACGGCGCGTTCCATCGGCAGGGCGTAGGCAAGCGCCTGTTCGCGCTCGCCTGTGCCGACAATGCGTCGGGCAGCATCACGGTGAACGCCGCGCCCTATGCATCGGAGGTCTATCATCGCCTCGGCTTTCGCGATACCGCGCCGGCGCAGATAACGGACGGCATGCACTATACGCCCATGGCGTGCCGCCTGCGCAATCCCGATTGCCCCTGCAAGCGGAAGCACTGCTCACGTCACGGTAACTGTGTGGCTTGCCGGGCGCACCATAAGGAGGCAAAGTATAATGAAGTCTTCTGCGAGCGTCCGTCCAAACGGGAGCGGCGCAGGCGGGAACGGTGAGGTTCAAGCCTCCCGCGCGTCATACTCCAATATATCGCCCGGCTGGCAGCTAAGCGCCTCGCAGATGGCGCAAAGGGTAGAAAATCGTATCGCGCTGATCTTGCCGGTCTTGATTTTCGACAGGTTGACGTTCGCTATGCCGACGCGCGCCGCAAGCTCGTTCAAGGACATCTTGCGATCCGCCATCACGCGATCCAAACGTAAAATGATCTGCCCCATCGTCATCCTCCCTACAGTGTTTCGTCGTTGAGCCGCTGCAGCTCACTGCCGTATTGAAAGATATAGGAAAGGCAAAGGAAAACCACCGCCACGACAGCCAACGTACCGTTCACGCCGTGCTCGACCACTTCGGGATGCAGCAGCATATCCACCAGCGTGCGGAAAACCACGGGAACGGCGATCGCGTCGAGCAGCATAAGGATGGAGATCGTTTTGAGCCTTTTTGCGTGCACGGCTTCAAACGGCGCGCCGCTTAGGCTGATGCCGTGGAAGATACGGTTGGTAAGATACAGGATCGCGATGAGCACGAAGCTGTCCGCCAGCGTGTAGATGCACCACGAATACATGTGCGCGCGCGAATGAAAGCTCATGTTGAAAAGCGGCGAAGCAAGGGTAACGTGGTCGTTGAGCTGATACGTCATGGCGGCGGGATATACAAGGGACCAGATCATACCCGCGGCGATCATGCACACGCATACCGTCATGGCGATATAGAAAATCTTCGTTGCGATATCCACAGCCTTGGCTGATTTTTTGATTTTTGTTTCCGTCGTGTTCATAAGCGTACCTCTTTCTTTGGTTTCTGCCGTGCATCATATCACGACGGATAATGTATGTCAACAATTATTTAATGATAAACATAAAAATATTTATGTTTGACATCTTGAAAGATTGATGCGAAGGCCTAGCGCCGATCCTTGCCGATACGCTATGGCTTACGCACAAATAAAGCGCAAGGATACGTCGAAATATGGAGCATAAATCAACTTCATCCTGTGAATTTGTGCGCAAAGCGCGCTTTATCAATCAATGCGCAAGTATATATTGTGCTTTGGGTGG
>CAZNAL010000066.1:0-11539 GCA_964571055.1 uncultured Oscillospiraceae bacterium
TTATGCTATACTCATAGAAAAGCGGCGGGTAGAACCCATGCAAGGAGTGCATATGCCTTATTTTTCTAACGGCGTAACCAAAGACAAACTGACGATGCTTTACTTTTTGCACGCGCTGCAAATAGAAATTACGCGCGATCAGCTGGTCACGCTGGGAATGGAATGCGATATACTCCCCTATTTCGAAATGCAAAACGCGATTAACGAACTGGAGGAGGTCGGCGCGATAGCCGCGGTGCCAAGATCCTTCGGGCAGGCGTATTGCGTGACGCCCGTGGGCGAGCAAGTGCTGGA
Source organism: uncultured Oscillospiraceae bacterium (assembly GCA_964571055.1). Classification (GTDB taxonomy): domain Bacteria; phylum Bacillota; class Clostridia; order Christensenellales; family CAG-138; genus JAQVRG01. The sequence goes on from CAZNAL010000066.1 coordinate 295, forward strand.
GCTTTTTCAAGAGGAGCTGCCCCATTCCCTCCGCGAAACGCTTGCCATGCACGCCGAGGAAAACCGTCAGGCGATGAAGTATAAGGCGCAATACGCCTCCTCCTACAAGGAACTGCCCAACGGAACATGCCTTGTCAATTTCAGAGCCCGCGAGCGCGACGCGGAGTTTTTTACGATCTCTTTGATACTGCCGGACAGAGAAACGGCGCAGCAGGCGCGGGACCACTGGCAAGAGCGCGCCACTGCGACCTATCAGGCTGTGCTTCGGGCGTTGACGGAGGAGCCGATTTAGAGAAAATGCCGCATCTGCTTCATGTTGTTTTCTTCCGTCGCCATAAGGCGTTCGCCGAGATGCCGCGTTTCCTCTTTGGCGCCCGTGAAGGTTGAAAGCGCCCGCGCAATGTCGATATAGCCCATCAAATTGCCCTGCATCAGCATTTCGGCCAAATGGCTGGACGTGCCGTCGATCTTCAGATTGATGCGCAGCGACGTATATACGGGCATGCGCGCGGCGCGGGACGCGGGTCTTGCGATATGCCCGGCGGAAAGAAGCAGCCTTTCCGATTCGACGAGGATGCGATGATATTCCGCAAACTGTTCCGCCATCGCGCAGCGGAGAGACCCGTCGTAACAAAGCGGAATGAGCTTGCCGAGGACGTCCCGCCCCATTTCAGAGCCTTCATAGATCTTGTTCAACAATTCGATCGTGTGATCCCGTTCCATAGAAAAACCTCCTGTGCTGGATACGGATAGTATGTGAAGCACGGGAGGCTGTTTATACAGAGGATTCTTTGGCGGCTCATCCGCGAAGGCGCGCTACCATGGCTTTGGGATCATCGGATGTGAATATGCTGTTGCCTGCGACGAGAACGTTCGCGCCCGCAGCGATGCAAAGCGGCGCCGTCGTTGGATTGATACCGCCGTCCACCTCGATGTCCAAGTCGGGATTCTCTTGTTCGGCCATCGCGCGAAGGCGGCGAATTTTCTCCAGCGTTTCCGGTATGAATTTTTGACCGCCCGCGCCCGGGTTTACGCTCATCAGAAGGATCATATCGCAATCCTTCAGAATGTATTCCACCGTATCGAGCGAGGTGGCGGGATTGAGCACAACGCCTGCCTTTAATCCGGCTTCATGGATAGCTTGCAGCGTGCGGTGGATATGCGCGTCCGCTTCCACATGGAAGGTGATGATGTTTGCGCCCGCCGACTTGAACTGCTCCACAAAGGTTAAAGGATGCTCGACCATAAGATGCACGTCGATAGGCAGCTTGGTATGCTTGCGAATATCGCGGCAAAGAGCGGGTCCAAAGGTGATCGTAGGCACGAAAGCGCCGTCCATCACGTCAAAATGCACATAGTCTGCGCCCCAAGTCTCGATGTGCTCTACCGCTTCGCCAAAGGCGGCGTAATCGGCGGATAATATGGAAGGCGCGATCTTAATCATACTGATGTTTCCTCTTTTCCTTCAATTCTTCCATAAGCAGACAATACCGCGCATAGCGGCTTTGGCTGATACGTCCCTGTTCCAGCGCCTCTTTTACGGCGCATGCGGGTTCTTTGAAGTGCAGGCATTGCGCGAAACGGCATTCCCCCGTTACCGCCCGCATTTCGGGATAGAGCTTTGAGAGGGCTTCCAACTCCATATCGGGAAGGTCGAACAGGCTGAAGCCGGGCGTGTCCACCACGGCGCCGCCGTAGGCCGGCCAGAGCTGCGCAACGCGCGTGGTATGCCTGCCGCGGGAGGTCTTCTTGGATAATGTGCCCGTTTCCAGCTCCAGTTCGGGAAGCAGACGGTTGAGAAGCGAGGATTTGCCTACGGCGGACTGCCCGGCAAAACAGGAAACGCAGCCTTGCAGCGCGTCTTTCACCGCTTGGAGATTTTCGCCTGAATGCGCGGAAACGACCAGCAGGTCATATCCGGTGTGTGCATAGCTTTCCACAATGGCAAGGTGCGTTTGATCCTGCGGCATATCGCATTTGTTGATCACGATCACAGGTGTGATGGAAAGAAGCTCACATTGCAAAAGCAGCTTATCCGTAAGCAGAAGATCCGGCTTGGGAACGGGCGCCATCACGATCATCAGCTTGTCGATGTTGGATACGCAAGGGCGCGTCAGCAGGTTCTTGCGCGCCCTGATCTCCTCGATCCGCCCCGTGGTTTCGGATTCCGGCGCAAAGGCAACACGGTCTCCGGGAACCGGCGACAGCCCTTCCTTGCGAAAACGGCCGCGCGCTTTGCAGGTATACGTCTGTTCGCCGCATAATACGGTATAAAAGCTTCCTACGCCTTTTAGGATCATTCCCTCCAAATCACAACGCTCCTTATCGAAGTGAGAATACGGACGTGTTGGTTCGTACCGATTCGCCGTTCACGTAGGCTATGCAGGTGTATTCGCCGCCCTGCGGAAGATACCCGGTAAAGGAAACGGATTGCTGCGCGCCAACGGGCAGGGTAGCTGCGTAGAGGACGATCTCCGTGCACTCGTCCAGCTTTGCCGTAACCACGACGGATTTATCCTCGTCCTTGATATCCACGTTGAAGGCGATATCGGAGGCGTAGCTGCCAAGGAAGGTGCGGCAGACGTACAGCTCGATGGGCGCGCTTTTGTTAACGTTCATGCCGGGGGTGGGGTTTTGACGCACGATGCTTTCCTCCTGCACCTCTTTACTCTCTGGTGTTACGGGATAGATGCGCACGCTTTTTAATCCCAAGCTCTTAACCTCATCGAGCGCGAAGGGCAGCGTATGGCCGACGAACTGCGGCATGTCGATATTCATATCCTGCTGTCCGCTGACCCAAACCTCGATCACGTCGTCCTTGAAGATGGAGGTGTCCGCGACGGGGTCTTGGCTGATGATCTGTCCGTCCGGTTTGTCGCTCGCCATATAGATAGGCTCCGCGAGCTTCAGATCGTTTTCCATGGCAAGTTCGATCGCAGCGGGAAGATTCATGCCGATCAGATTGGGGACGGTCACATGGTCGCTGCCGCTGCTGACGGTCACGGAAATCGTAGCGCCCTCGCTGCTCTTTGTGCCGCCGGACGGCGTTTGGTTGATGATCGTACCTTCAGCATATTGGTCGCTTGGCATGCGCGAGGCTTCTTCGATGATAAAGCCGCGCAGCCTTGCAAGCTCCTCCGCCTCCTCCGTTTTTTTGCCGAGAAGGGACGGTATCACAAAGCTTTTGCTTTCGATCAGCTTGCTTTCGCGCATGGCGCGTACCGTGAAAAACAGCGCCGTAAACATGCCCAACACCAGCAGAATAAAGATAGCGATATTGCCGATGCTCATGCGGCGCGGTGCGGCGGGCTGCGCCGCGTCATCTGATTTATCTGTCGATTTGGGGAGGCGGGCAAATTTTCCGTGGGGCTCCTTAAGCGCACGCAGTACGTCCGCGCGCATGGCCGAAGCGGATTGATAACGCAGCTCCGGTTTCTTTGCCGTGGCCTTTAACACCACGTCCGAAAGCGAGCGAGAGACCTTGCCATTGATCAGATACGGCGGCTTTACGTCCTCCTGCAAGTGCTTGAGCGCGATGGCGACGGAGTTGTCACCCGCGAAGGGCACCTCGCCAGTCAGCATTTCATAGAGCATGATGCCGCAGGAATAGATGTCGCTTTCGGGGCCGACATGATCGCCGCGGGCCTGTTCGGGCGAGAGGTAATGCACGGAGCCGATGATGTTGGTACCCGCGAAGGTGCGGGTCGTGGAGGCGGCGTCGCGCGCGATGCCGAAATCCGTGAGCATGGCTTTGCCGTCGTTTGTGATCATCACGTTTTGCGGCTTAACGTCCCGGTGGATGATGCCGCAGCTATGTGCATGCTCCAAGGCGTCGAGTATCTGACTCATGACGGAAACGGCTTGTTTGGGCGTTAAACATCCTTCGTCCTTGATAATATCCTTGAGCGTGTTGCCCTCAACGTATTCAAACACGATATAGTTGGCGTCGCCATCCTCGCCCACATCGAAGGAGCGCACGATATTGGGATGCGAAAGCGAAAGAACCGCGCGTGCTTCGCGCTCAAAGCGGCGCACGAAATCCGCGTCCTCCCGATGCTCCTCCTTGAGTACCTTCAAGGCTACGACGCCGCCCGTTTTCTCGTCCGTGGCTTTATAGACGTTGGCCATGCCGCCGCTGCCCACGGAGGAGATGATGCGATAGCGGTCTGAAATAAGGCGGTTTTCCCAATCGCTCATATCAACACGCCTCCTCGTTGTTTTTTACCAGCACGACGGTGATATTGTCGCTGGAGCCATAAGACGCAAGCTGCACAAGCGTTGAACAGGCGGTTTGCAGGTCTTGTTCTTCTTTTAGCACCCGCGCCATCTCGCGCGATTCCAGCGCGGTATAAAGCCCATCCGAACAAAGCAGCAAAATGTCGTTTTCCTTCCACGCGTTGTCAAAGACGTCCATCTTTTCCATCTCGCGCGCGCCAAGGGCGCTGGTGATGATGTTGCGCTGGGGATGCGTGAGCGCCTGCTCCGGGGTGATATACCCCGCGGCGACCATTTCCGCAACATAAGAATGATCTTTGGTGATTTGGAAAAGCCTGTCGTCTTTATAATGGTACAACCTGCTGTCCCCGATGTTCGCGACTACATAGTGCGAACGAAACAGCAGCGCCATAACCATGGTGGTACCCATCCCCCGGCATTCCCGAACCTTATGCGCGTGATCGTAGATGGCTTGATTGGCTTCCTGCGCGGCTTCGCGCAGCAGCGTCTCCGGCGGCAAGCCGCCGCCGTGGATCACGCGCGCCGACGCGGTTTCCACCGCGATACGGCTTGCGGTACGTCCCGCGTTGTGCCCGCCCATGCCGTCCGCAACGATAACCAAGGAAACCTCGCCCTTGTTGGGCAGAAAAAGCATATCCTCGTTACGCTCGCGCTTTCCCTGTTCGGAAATACCCGCATAGATCATGTACCGGTTTCTCCTTCTTTGCTATTTTGCAGCACGCTTCTGCGAAGCTGGCCGCAGGCGCCTTGGATATCGGAACCCATCTCCCTGCGGATCGTTGCGGAAATATGTCTTTTTTCCAGCCAAGCCATAAACTGCTCCGCCTGCTTGCGCGTTACGCCGCGCAGTTTCCGTTCCTCCACAGGATTGAGGGGTATCAAATTCACATGACAGTTGATCGAACGAAGCTTGCTCGCAAGCTCCTCCGCGGCGGCTTCGTCGCTGTTGAGGGAATCGATGAGCGCGTATTCGAATATGACGCGGCGGCCTGTTTTTTCGGCATAGCCCTTGGCAGCCGAGAGAAGCTGCTCCATGGGATAGGTATGGTTTACCGGCATGATCTGATCGCGGATCGCGTTATTGGGCGCGTGCAGCGATACGGACAGCGTGACGTGCGGCGCTTCCTCCGTGAAGCGGAGAAGCTTTGGCACAAGGCCGCAGGTCGAGAGCGATATGTTGCGCGGGCTGATGTTCTTGCCCTTTTCGTCCGAAACCATCTGCAAAAACCGCAGTACGTTATCGTAATTATCCAATGGTTCGCCGCTGCCCATCAAAACGATGTTGGTCACGGTGCGGACGGCGTCAGCCTCGTGCGGCACATCCTCTTCCACACAGCTGATGAAGCCCAGCATCTCGCCCGCCGAAAGGTTCCTGACGCACCCCTCCAGCGTGGACGCACAGAACGCGCATCCCATGCGGCAGCCCACCTGCGTGGAAATGCAGAGCGTATTGCCGTAGGAATAGCGCATCAACACGCCCTCTACGAGGTTACCGTCCTCCAGCACAAAAAGGTATTTGATCGTGCCGTCCTTCTCGGAAAGGCGCTTATCGTAGATGCGCGCGCCGCCGTAGGGAAGCGTGGACAAGCGTTCCCGCAGCGTTTTGGGAAGGTTGGTCATGCCCTCGGGTCGCACGCCCTTGGAAAGCCACGCGTAAACCTGACCGGCGCGGAACTTGGGTTCGCCCCAGCCGATCAAAAGCGTCTGTAATTCTTCCAGTGTCATGCTGCTAAGCGATTCATTCATACGCGTTTCCTCAATTTCGCCAAGAAGAAGCCTTCCGTTTCATGCAGATGCGGGAAAAGCTGCAGCATACCCGACGCAGCCTGCGACTGCATGGACGCGGGCACATACGGGGCGAGGCTTTGCGGCGTAAACTCCTTGTGCCGCGCTAAAAACGAAGCGATCTGTTCTTCGTTTTCAGGAGACGATATGGTGCAGGTCGCGTAGACGAGCGTACCGCCGGGCTTTACATAATCGCAGCAGGCGTCCAATATGGATCGCTGCAGGGCTGCGAGGGAACGGATCGCGTCGTCGCTTTTCGCGTAGCGAACGTCCGGTTTGTCGGGAAGCCCAAGCCCCGAACAGGGCGCGTCGATCAACACGGCGTCCATCGTGCCGATAAGCGCGGGCTGTGTAAGCGTTGCGTCCGCGCAAACGATCTGCGCGTTTTGCACATGCAGCCGCGCGAGCGTCTTTTCCGTAAGCGAAACGCGGTGCGGGTGCAACTCAAACCCCAGAATGCTTCCCCTGCCCGCCATGAGCGCGGAGAGATACGCGGTTTTGCCGCCGGGGGCGCAGCACGCGTCCAATATGCGGCCATCCTGTATATCCAAGGCCTTGCAAACAAGCATCGCGCTTTCGCTCTGTACGGTCAGATCACCGTTTGCAAACAGCGGATCGCGAGAGGGAGAAAAACCTTTTTCCACATGCAGCGCGTCGCTTACAAGTGTTCCCCTGCGGTATGCGATCCCCTGCGCGGTAAGGTATGCTTCCAAGTCCCGCGTGGTAAAGGGCGGCTGCACGCGCAGCGTCATGCCGTGCTGTCGATAGCTTAGCATCGCTTCGGTAAACGCCTCCCCGTAGCGGCCGACATAGGCTTTGACCAAAAAACGGGGATAGCTGTATTGCACCACCATGCGGGAAACCGGCTCCTCCGGAAACGCGGGCAGCGCGTTTTCCTGCGCCGCGCGGCAAAGATTGCGCATGACGCCGTTTACAAAGCCCGTTAGGGCAGTTTTACCGATTTCCTTGCAAAGTTTAACGCTTTCGTCGCAGGCGGCGCGCATAGGAACCTGCATAAAAAGAGCCTGTGATACGCCCAAACGAAGGATACCGCGGATCTGCGGCTTCAATCGACCCTTTGCAAAGTGATCGATGTAGTAATCGATACAATACAGGTGATCAAGCGTCGTATATACGGCGGCGCTGATCCAGCCCGAAGCGTCCGCGCCCTCTTCTGCCGCTTGTTTCAAACGCAGATTGGCGTAAGCGCCGTGCTCCGTAATATCGATGAGCGCTTCCAAAGCGCGCCTTCGCGGGCTGCTCAATGGAACACCTTTCCAAGAAGATTCCGTCCGTTCAGCGCGGCTTTTGCGTCCACACGCTTTCCGCCGGGAAATTGCAGCTCCGCGATCTCGATCATGCCGTCCAAGGTACGCACGAACAAGCCGCTCTTCGCGTCTGCGATGACGCATTCTCCGGGCGTGGCGCTGTCGGGTGCGGAATAGACGGTTTTCTTGGTGCGCCATATCTTTACGATGTCGCCGTCTATAGAGGAGAAGGCCACAGGCCAAGGATTCATACCGCGCACGAAATCGTGTATCCGCTGCGAGGAAAGGTAAAAATCAAGATGCGCGTCTTCCTTTTTGATCATGCTGCATTTGGTGGCAAGGGACGCGTCCTGCTTGGTTCTCTGTAGCGTGCCATTTTCCAAAGCCGCGATGGTATCGCGCAGTACGCTCGCGCCCATGGCGGCGAGACGGTCAAAAAGCTCGCCCGCTGTTTCGTCCGGATCGATGGGCGTTTTTCTTACCATGAGGATGTCGCCGGTGTCAAGCCCCACATCCGTCATCATCGTGGTTACGCCGGTTTCGGTTTCACCGTTGATCACAGCCCATTGGATGGGCGCCGCACCGCGATATTTCGGAAGCAAGCTTCCGTGCACATTGATGCAGCCGTATCGCGGGATGGAAAGGTTTTCTTCCGATAAAATCTGCCCGAACGCCACCGTCACCATCAGATCCGGCGCGAAGGCCTTGAGTGCTTCAACGCCTTCCCTGTCGCGTATTTTCGGGCATTGAAAAACGGGAATACCGTTTTTCTGCGCAAGGACCTTTACGGGCGGCGGCGTTAACTCACCGTGACGTCCCTTGGGGCGATCGGGCTGGGTGAACACCTGCAGCGTGTGACCTTCGTCGATCAGCGTTTGCAGCGACGCGAGCGCAAAATCAGGAGTGCCTAAAAAAGCGATTCTCATTTGTCCTCTTCCCCGTCGCCTTTCACTGCTTCGTCGTCCGTTTCCTCCGCTGCCTCGTATTCCTCGTCCTCTGTATAGCCTTCCGGCGGGTCGGTGATAAGACGCTTGTACACCAAGCCGTCCAAGTGGTCGATCTCATGGAGCAGCGCGCGCGCTAAGAGTTCCTCGCCCGTATACTCATATAGGTCGCCCTTGCGGTCATACGCGCGGACGGTCGCGACGTTCGGCCGTTCCACATAGCCGTTTTCGCCGGGGAAGGACAAGCACGCCTCAAAGCAGCCCTGCATGCCGTCTGTGGATATGACTTCGGGATTGATGAGCTCGATGGGCCCGTCGCCGCAGTCCACCACGGCGATGCGGCGAAGGATGCCGATCTGGGGCGCTGCCAGCCCCACGCCCTGCGCGTCGTACATGGTATCAAAAAGATCGTCCACGAGCGCGCTTAGCTTTTTGTCAAATTTCTCAACCGGCCTGCATACTTGATACAGGCAGGGCGCATTGTAGGTTTGTATTTTGCGGATTGCCATATTTTCCTCCAAACTATATCAGCATTATTATACCGCAAAGGCGTTCTTCTGACAATAGAATACCCCGCCGAAAACGGCAGGGTATGTACTATCGCGGGAAATCGGGTCAATCCTCTTCCGGCATAAGCGCGTTATGGAAGACTTCCTGTACGTCGTCGTTATCCTCGAAGCGCTCCAGCAGACGCTCCATCTTGTCCACCAGCTCCGGATCGTTTGCTTCAACCGTGTTTTGCGGAATGCGGCTCAGCTCCGCCGTAAGGAAGGAATAGCCGGCGGCTTCGAGGGATTCGCGCACAGCGGAAAAATCGGGTACGGCGGTATAGACCTCAAACACATCGTCCATGGGGACAAAGTCCTCTGCGCCCGCGTCCAAAGCAACCATCATCAGCTCGTCCTCGTCAATGGCGGGATCGCGCTCGATAACGAGAAGCCCCTTTCGGTCGAACATCCAAGAGACGCAGCCGGTATTGCCCATGCTGCCGCCGCTTTTATCGAACAAATGGCGCATTTCGGCGGCGGTACGGTTACGGTTGTCCGTCACGACGTCTACGATGATGGCGATGCCGTTGGGGCCGTAGCCCTCATAGGTGATCTCTTCATAGTTAACATTGCCCATCTCGCCCGCCGCTTTTTTGATAGAACGGGTGATATTGTCGTTGGGCATGTTGTTGGCCTTGGCCTTGGCGATCACGTCGCGCAGCTTGGAGTTGTTTGCGGGGTCGCTCCCGCCCTCTTTGACGGCGATGGCGATCTCGCGGCCTATTTTGGTGAAGATCTTGCCGCGCTGATTGTCTGTTTTTTCCTTTTTATTCTTGATATTTGCCCATTTGGAATGTCCGGACATAGGTAACCTCCCGTTGATACGAATTCACTTAACGATTTATTATAGAACAAGGACGAAAAATGTTCAACCCTTAGCTTGGATGGAATTGAGCTTATCTCGAATCATCTGCAGATCGATCCAAGCCTCCTTCTTTTTGCTTACGTCGCGCAGCAATGCCGCCGGGTGATAGGTCGCGAGCATCCAAACGCCTTTTTTGCAGATCCATTTGCCGCGATCCCTCGTGATGCGTACCTCCGGATCGTACAGATACCGCGCTGCCGTCGCGCAAGGCATACGATGATGCTGGGGCGTATCAACGCGAACTGCGCGCGAAGGTACGGCAGGCATGCCTCCGCCTCATGCTCGAGCGGCGTGCGGTTTTGAGGCGGACGGCATTTGACGACGTTGGCGATGTAAACGTCTTCCCTTTGAAGGTCGATCGCGGCAAGCATCTTATCCAAAAGCTGCCCTGCCGCACCCACAAAGGGTCTGCCGGAAAGATCCTCGTCCCGCCCCGGCCCCTCGCCCACAAACATGAGCTTGGCGTGCGGGTCGCCTTCCCCCGGCACGACGGTATGGCGCTCTTTGCAGAGTTCGCATTTTTCGCAATGCTGCAATTCCTCATACAGCGTATTCCAATCGGCGTGCATGATCAGACGATTCCCTCCAAAAAAGCGAGTATGTCCTGATAGACGGTTTCCTTTTCCGGCTCGTTGAGCATCTCGTGACGGCCGCCTTCATAGATTTTCAGCACCACCTTATGCCCTGTGTCAAGAAGGGCTTTGGCAACCTCCCGGGGTCCTTTGGCGTTTTTGCCGCCTACGGGGTCGCAGGAGCCGGACATGATGAGAATGGGCTTTTGCGGCACCTTGCTCGCCCAATCCTTTTGACCGATTTCCATCAAGCCGTCGAAAAGGTCGCGGAAGGCCGCTGTGGTGAACACAAAGCCGCATTTTTGATCCTGTATATACGCGTCCACGATAGAACTGTCATGAGAAAGCCAGTCAAAGGGCGTTTTTGCGTCGGGAATGGCTTTGGCATACGCGCCGAAGGCGAGCTTGTCAAGCGATTGATTGGGCGTTTTGAGCTTGCCCTTCTTGATGTCGCGGTTGGCGATCCATTTGGCGATGGGAAGCGCGCCGTTTTTTCCCGCGGTGCCCGAGAAAATGAAAGCGTCCATATCCGCGCCGCAGCGGGAAGCGTAGGTGCGCGCTAAAAAGGAACCCATGCTGTGCCCAAAGAGAATGTAGGGAAGATTTGGATAAGCCGCTTTTGTGTTTGCGTGCAGCGTCTGCATATCCTTGATCAGATTCGACCAGCCGCCCGTTTCGCCGAAATAGCCGTCGATCCCGGTCGTGCCGGAGGTTTTTCCGTGGCCGATATGATCCTGCCCCGTCACCACAAAGCCGCGCGAACATAAGAACTGCGCAAAACCGTCATACCGCTCTATGTGCTCCGCCATGCCGTGCGTGAGCTGTACGACGCCGCGGGGATTTTGCGTGTCGGGTATCCATGTTTTAACATAGACGTCGCCCAAACCCGTGGCGGATGGGAAATAGGATTCCGTGATCATAAGATATGCCCTCCTAAAAAATGAAATGAGGATCGTAATAAGAATAATCTAGGGTCGATTGTAAAATGAAGTTGGACACTTAATAAAAAATCCATAGTGGTTTTTCT
>CAZNAL010000067.1:0-11538 GCA_964571055.1 uncultured Oscillospiraceae bacterium
GCAGCACCGTCGGAAAGGACGCAAACTGCAAGGGCTCCGTGATGTAGATGGTCATGAGCAGCACCATCAGGGACACCGCGATGTTAAGCACCAGCATGACGTCCATGATCACGGGGGGCACGGGGAGAATGATCAGCATCACGACCGCGAGGATCGCAACGGCTATGAGCACGTCTTGCAGCTTAAACTTCATTCCTACTCCCCGTTGTCCGGCAATGGACGTTCACCTTTGCCGCGTTTTACAACTTGCAACTCTTCGCTTGCGTTCGCGTAACGCTATTTTCCCTGCCTGCTTTTGAATACCCGTGCCAAGATCTCCGCCACAGCCTGATACAGCTCCAGCGGTATCGCGTCGCCCACCTCGCACATGCTGTAAAGGCTGCGCGCCACCTCGACGTTCTCGACGATCTCCACATCATTGTCCCGCGCGATCTGCTTGATGCGCTGCGCCAAATAATCCTGCCCCTTCGCGATCACGACCGGCGCGTCGGACACCTCCGCGTCATACTTGAGGGCAACGGCGAAATGCGTCGGGTTCGTGATGACCACATCCGCCTGCGGTACGGCTTCCATCGTGCGCATGGCCGCCAACTGCCGCTGCTTCTGGCGTATCCGCCCCTTGATCTGCGGATCGCCCTCGGTTTGCTTGTACTCCACCTTTACCTCGTACTTGGTCATGCGCAGATCCTTCTCGTACTTGTACCACTGGTAAAGGAAATCGAATATGGCGATGATGAGCAGCGCGAGCCCGATTTTGAAGCCGGCGTTGCGGATGGCAAGGGCTGTCGCGCCGATGGCGGTCTTGACGTTGTTGCCCGCCATCATGGTGAAGCTTGGCGCGGCCTTGATGATCTCGTCGTAGGCGATCACGCCGATCACGACGACCTTGGCGATGGTTTTTGCCATCTCAAAGAGCGTGCGCGTGGAGAACATGCGCTTGATGCCCTCCAAAGGGTTCAGCCTGCTGAACTTGGGCTGGAGCGCTTTGGAGGAAAACAGGAAGCCGATCTGCACGACGTTGACGCAGATACCCGCCGTAAAGGCGATGAGCAGCAAGGGCAGGATGATTCGCGCAAATTCCGTGGCCCCAAGCTGCAAAAGGCGGGGAATATCCGAAGCTAAAAGCGCTTCGCCCTGCCGCCAGGAAAGCGTTAAGCCGCTGTGCACAAGGGACTGCATGTTGCTCCACATGCCCGGCCCCAGCAGGGACAGCGCCCCGAACATGATGATGAGCATCAGCGCCGACACCAGCTCCTGGCTTTTTCGAACCTGCCCCTTTTCCCGCGCCTCGCGGCGCTTTTTAGGCGTTGCCGGTTCTGTGCGTTCGCCGCCGGGTCCCTCGTTACTCGCCATATTGCATCATACCCCCGCCATCGTGGCAAGCAGCTCGCTCAAGCGCACGTACATCTCATCGAAAATCACCGTGGAAAGCTCCGCGTACACCGGCAGGATCAGCAGCAGCACCACAAACCCCATGGCGACCTTCAGCGGCATACCCACCACAAAAACGTTCATCTGCGGCACGGTGTGGATGATCATACCCATAATGGCCTCCGTCATCACGCCCGCGGCGATGATGGGCAGCGCCATGCGCACCGCCAAAATGAACATATCCGTAAACATTTCCACAAAAGCCAGCGCCGTATCCGCCGTCAGCGTAACGCCGCCGACGGGTATCTTCACGATGGTCAGATACAGGATACTGATCAGTTTCCTATCGCCGCCCACCGCAAAAAACACGAGTATCATGACCACATTGAGCAGATTGCCCATCAAGGGCACCTGCGCGTTGGTCTGCGGGTCGTAGACGTTGGCCATGCCCAAGCCGATCTGCATGTCGATCATCTGTCCCGCCGAGTGCGAAATGCTGAAAAACAGCGTGAGCACAAAGCCGATCACCGCGCCAATCAAAATTTCCTTCACACACAGCAGCGCATAGGTAAGCAGCGTGTTGTATTCCGGCTGCACCGTGACGGGCACGCTGGTAAAGAAGAAGTAGGTCAGCGCCAGCGCGAACGCGATGCGCGCGGGTCCCGGAATGCTGCGGCGGCCATAGATGGGATTCGACCAAACGATGCCCGCCACCCGCAAAAAGAGCAGCAATATGTAGTCGAGCGCGACGGTTTGGAGCTCCCTTAGCGCCGCCATCAAAACATGATTTGGGCAATATACCCATACATGCGCGCAAAGAAGTCCGTAAGCTCGGACACGATATAGCCGCTTGCAAACAGCAGCATCAAAAATACGCCTATGATCTTGGGAACAAACGCGAGCGTTTGTTCGTTGACCTGCGTCGCCGCCTGTATGATGGATACGATGATGCCGATGAGCATCGCCGCAAGCAGCAGGGGAAGGGAACACTTAAGCACCGTCATGATCGCGTCCCGCATCACGGTGATAATAAGCTCCTGTGTCACGCGCCTTTCCACCTCCCATGCCAAATATGCCTAAACTCCTATCGATGCGCGCCCCTTGCGGGGCTTGGTCAGGCGAAGCTTGAAAGAAGCGACTGCACCGTCAGGCTCCACCCGTCCGCCACGACGAAAAGCAGCACCTTGAAGGGCAGCGAGATCGTGATGGGCGGCAGCATCATCATGCCCATGGACATGAGCGTGCTCGCCACGATCATGTCGATCACGATGAAGGGGATGTAGATGAAGAAACCGATCTCGAACGCCCGCCTAAATTCGCTCGTGAGAAAAGCGGGTATCACGATCTTCATGGAGGAATCCATCACATCCTCCGGTATCTCCTCCCCGGTGAAGCGGAAGAACATGCCAAGATCGTCCGCGCGGGTCTGGCGCAGCATGAATTCCCGCAAGGGACCGGAACCGCGCTCCACCGCCTCCTCCAGATCAATCTGCTCGAGCACATAGGGTATGTACGCGTCGGTCTTGATTTCCTCAATGACCGGCGACATCACAAACAGGGTCAAGATCAGCGCAAAGCCGATCAGCACCTGATTGGGCGGCATCTGCTGCAAGCCCAGCGCGTTTCTCGTAAAGCCCAGCACCATGATGATGCGCACGAAGCAGGTGAGCATGATCAGCAGCGACGGTGCGATGGACAAAAGCGTTAAGAGCACGATGATGCGCACGCTCGCCGAACGGCTGCCCAAAAGCGCCGTGAGCTGCCCGAGTATGCTGGGATCGTCCTCCGTTTCCGCCTGCTCGCCTTCGAGGAATTCCTCGTCGGTCAGCTCGTCCTGCGGGTCCGTGATCCCCTCCGTCGCGGCGGGCATTTCCTCGTCCGCCGTTTCCGCCTGCGCCGATAGCGCCGCGTCGATATCCGCCTGCGATACGCAGCCGATGGCGCTCACCATCAGGATCAGGACGAGCTGCGCGATAGAAAGCACGCGCAGCAAGCGTCCCGTTTTACGTTTCATACCGCGGGGGTCATTCTTCTTCATGCTTCCCCCGTTCCTTCCACGCGTCCAGTATGGTCTGAAACGCGTTGGGCGTTTTTGCTTCCGCCTGCTCGATCAATGCCTCGGGCAGCGCGCCCAGCTTTTCCAGCAGCGTCACCTGCTCGCCCATGCCGATGAGATAATATTCGTCGTTGACCTTGATGAGCAGCACGCTGTGCTCCTTGTCCACCGCAAGGCGGTCGATCAGCGTGATATACGCCCCCGGACGGAACGCGTTTTTGCCGCCTCCCATGAGCATGCCGCGCTGCGCCATGCGCCCGAACATCCGCGTCGCGTAATACGCGCCCACAAGGATCAATACAAGAAACAGGATCATGAGCAGGATATCCCCCGTCATGCCCCCGCCTGTCGTATTGAGCTGTGGAACCGCCGGCGTCCGCATCTATATTTCCCCTCTCAAACCTGCATGCGCATGATCTCGTTGTACGCGTCAAGCGCCTTATCGCGTATCTGCACCACGAGGCTGACGCTCAGCTCCGCCTCCGTCGCCGCGATCATGGGATCGTGCAGATTGTTGGACTCCCCCATCAGCAGCGCATCATTGAACGCGATGGAGGTTTCGCCCGTGTCCGTCATGTCGTTGAGCGCGGTGCTCAAGAAATCCTGAAAGAACACGCCGTTTTTTTCCGAGGAGGCCTGTCCCGACGCGGAAAGGCCGTTGATGACGTTCGCTACCGCCTGTACGGAAGAAATATCCGGCATCTTGTTACCCTCCTATCAAATTTCAAGCGCCTTGAGCGCCATGCTCTTGAAGGCGTTTACGGCGGTGATGTTGGCTTCATAGGATCGCGTCGCCGCCATCATGTCGATCATCTCCACCGCGAGATCCACGTTGGGCATCTCTACATAGCCTTCCTCGTTCGCGTCCGGATGGTTGGGATTATAATCCAGCTTGAAGGGCGCGGTATCCTCCTTGATCTCCGTCACCTTCACGCCGCTGTCCTGCGAGGAACCCAGCGCGCGCTCCATAAAGGCGCCGAAATTATGCTGCTTGTTCTCCTGCATCACAACGTACCGCCTGCGGTACGCCCCGCCTTCCGCCGTGCGCGTGGTATCGACGTTTGCAAGATTCTCCGCGATCACGTCCATGCGCAGCCGCTGTGCCGTCAGCGCCGACGCGCTGATGTCCAACCCTTTTAAAAAGCTCATGCTTACACGCCTCCTTTAATGGCGGTGGAAAGCTGTGAAAACTCGCTCGAAACCTTTTTTTGCAGCGTTTGATAATAGATCACATTGCTCGCCAGATCCGTCATTTCCTTTTCGATGTCCACGTTGTTCCCATCCATGCGCATGGTCGTGGATTCGTCCTCCTCCACGCTGATGCGCGGCGTCGTGCCGGCGCCTATATCCATGTGTTTCTCCCGCGTGCGTTTCAGGGCAAAGCCATCCTGCGCCTCCAGCGCCGTCTTAAAATGCTCCTCAAACGCCACGGTAGACCGGTTGAAATCCGGCGTATCGTTATTGGCTATGTTGTTCATGATGACTTCGTTGCGTTTCCAAGCGGCATCCATGCCCATGGACAGCTTCTCTACCTCACCGAACATATCGAACGGCATAGGGTCCACCTCCTCCAATAAGCATTGTGCATACCACACCGCACCCGCTGCAACGCCCGCAATGCGTCCCGCCCTCCGTGGCATTTTCTGCAAATGTACAGCAATCGCCAGTTTTGGCATGGTATTATTATGTTGAGTATAGCATTTTCACGCAAAAAGCGTCAACCTTCCCCACGCGGCGCGGCTTGCTCGGAAACCGTGTTTTTCCATGTTTTCCGCCGCCCTCCGCCGCACCCGTTTTATGCCGTTTTCGCCGGAATCCTCCTGTTTTTGCTTATTTTACGCCGTTTTAACGCCCCGAAAGCACGCCGTCTGCCGTTTTGCCGCGCCATATTAAGCTAAAATATGAATCGTTTCTTCTATTTCTTAAAAATTTTTTAGAATTATGCGCGTATTCCCTGTGCCGCTGCCCGGTTATTTTTGGTATGATAGATATGTCTATAAGTACAGCTATCGGCAAGTCGTAGACGCCTTACATTTCCGTTTGACACTTTGGTATGCAAGCCGTCCGTGCAAGACGGCGGAAGGGATGACATTATAACTATGAAACGCAACCTCATTTCGGGCGACGTCGCGGATTTTCCCTCGCTGACCTTTCGCGTGGGCGGGCATTTCTGCGCCATTTCCGCACGCCACGTATCCGGCATTATGCTGATGCCGGACGTTGTGACCCCCATCCCGCAGGTGCCCGCGTATTGCTTGGGCCTGGTGGACGTGCGGGGGTATGTGGTGCCCTTGATCGATCTTAGGACGCTTTTCGGCCTTCCGTCTCTTAAAAGCCAATACCACGATTTTTGCGATATGATCGATTCCTATAAAGCCGATCACGAAACTTGGGTCAACACCCTGCGGGAATGCATCGTGAGCAAGACGCCCTTCCCGCTTTCCGCCAATGCTCACGGCTGTCATCTGGGCAAATGGTATGACAGCTACACGCCCGCCAATCAATCCGTCGCGAGTCAGCTTAAAAAGCTGGAGGAGCCGCACGAGCGCTTCCACGAAAGCGCCGCGCTGTATGAGCAGTATTTGGCAAACCCCACCGGCAAACCCACGCTCGCGGACGTCAAAACCCTTTTTGAGCGCTCCGCTACCCTTTATAAACCGGAAATACTGAAGGTGCTGGAGGATACCAAGGAGTCCTTCCTTCGGGAGTACCAATCCATCCTCATCATATTGGAGCAGGACAACGAGACGGTTTTAAGCTTCATCGTGGATTCCGTGGACACCGTGGAGACCATCACCCGCGTACCGCAGGCACAGGAGGGCGGTTTTTGGGAAAACAGCCAGTTCGTGCTGGGCATCGGCCGGGGCGAACGCAGCACGACCAACATACTGATGCTGGACGACATGGCGCTTTGTGAGCTTGCAAAGACTATAGCGGTCTAACCGAAAGGCAAACGCATGGCAAAAAGGTATTACGCCAAGAACACCCGCAAGACGGCGCCGCAGGAGGAGCCGGTTTTCGCGCTGGACATCGGCACCCGCTCGGTTGTGGGGATCGTCGCAAGGCGCGAGGACGACGCGTTTCACATACTGGATTATGAGCAGCTGGAGCACCCCCACCGCGCCATGACAGACGGTCAGGTGGAGGACATCAAGGCGGTCGGCGCGCTCATCGGCAAGGTCAAGCAGCGCTTGGAAGCGCGCTTGGGCGTGACGCTGCACAGCGCCGCCGTCGCGGCGGCCGGACGCGCGCTCAAGACGGTGCGCACGCGGCTTGACCGCCCCGCGCCCGATGAAACGGCGCTGGACGCGGAATTCGTGCTGGGCATGGAGAGCGAAGCCATCGAGCAGGCGCAAAGATCCATCCAAAACGAGGACGCGCCGCTTTCCATGCGCTTTTATTTTGTAGGCTACAGCATCGTGCAGTACGCGATGGACGGCCGCGACGTGGCATCGCTCATAGGCCACACCTGCACCACCGCGTCCGTGGAGCTCATCGCCGCATTTCTTCCCTTCAGCGTGATCGAAAGCCTTTATGCCGCCGTCGAATTCTGCGGCCTTACGGTCGCGAGCCTCACGCTGGAACCCATCGCCGCGATGAACCTGTTGATCCCGCCGGAGCTTCGCCTTCTTAATCTGGCGCTCGTCGATATAGGCGCGGGCACGTCGGACGTGGCGGTTTGCCGTGACGGCGCGGTATTCGCCTACGACATGGCGACGGTCGCCGGCGACGAGATCACGGAGGCTGTCATTCGCAGCTGCCTTGTGAATTTTGAAACGGCCGAGCAGATCAAACGGGCGCTTTGCACCAGCAGCGAGCTGATCCAGTATGACGATGTGCTGGGCCTCCCCTGTTCGCGCCCGCGGCAGGAGATCCTTTCCTCGATCGACGGCGCGATCGATTCCCTCGCCGCCGTCATAGCCGAGCGCATCCTCGCTTGCAACGGCGACGTGCCCGCAGCCGTTTTTCTCGTGGGCGGCGGCAGCCAAATACCGGGCTTGGGCAAAAAGCTCTCGGCACACCTAGGCTTGGACGAAGCCAAGATTTCAGCCGGCGTTTCCCGCAGTCCGCGCGGCGTACAGTCCGCCTTCCCCGCGCTTTCCAGCCCGGAATTCGTGACCCCCATCGGCATTGGCATGACCGCCATGCAGCAGCAATCCTTCCAGTTTTGGGGCGTAACCGTGAATAATAAGCCGTTAAAGCTGCTTATTTCCCGGGAAATGCGCATGATCGACATGCTTCTGATGGCCGGTTTCCAAACCTCGCAGATCCTAGGCCGCGCCGGACGCAGCCTTACCTATTATGTAAATGGCGAAGCCTTCACCCGCAAAGGGGGGCTTCCGGAGCACGCGCGCCTTACCTCCAACGAAGCGGACGCGAACATCGATACGCTGGTCTATCCCGGCGACGTCATCACCTTCGTTCCCGCCGTCCACGGCAAAGACGCGCAGGCTACGCTCTATGAAGCCGTGGGGCTGCCGTTGCAGACCATAGGCAGCGTTACGCTTTGCGGCCATACGCATCGCATCGGCACTTGGGCGGATGTGAACGGTGAAGCGCAGGCGCAGGACGTTCCCCTCAAGCAGGGCGACAGGATCACGGTGCATACCGTCTACACGCTCGGGGAGCTTTGCGCTCTCTACGCGCCCGACCTAGCAGCAGATACGCTCGTTTGCGACGGCGTTCCCCTCGCCCCCGCCACCGCGCTTTCCGACGGCATGGCGATCACGCTGCCCGGCGCGCCAGAACCCGAACCCGAGCCGACGCCTGCCGCGCCCGAAGCGCCGCACACGCAGCCGCAAGACATACCGGAAGACGCGCACACACCCGAAGCGCCGCAGACGGCGCAAACGTCCGCGTCCTCTCTGCGGCTCACGCTCAACGGTGAGAAAATCGAGCTGCCGCTGGACGGCGCACACTCCCATTACTATGTTATGAATCTGCTGGGGCGCTGCGGATTGGATCTCAAGAACCCGCAGGGCACCATCCGCATGAAGGTGAACGGCGGCGACGCGGCGTTTTCCCGGCTGCTGCAACAAGAGGACGTCGTGGAGATCGGCTGGGCTTGATCCGGCCAGTGAGGGAACGCCATGCACAGCAACGTATTGATTGTGGAAGACGACCCCAAGATCGTCGAGGAGCTAGGGCTTTACCTTGAAAACAGCGGCATGCGTCTGTTTCCCGCGGAAAGCGGGCTATCGGCGCTTGCGCTCCTGCGGAATACGAACGTCCACCTTGTTTTATCGGACGTTATGCTGCCGGACATCAGCGGCTTTGAGCTTGTCAAGCGCATACGAAGCGAAAGCGCCGTTCCCATTATCCTGCTTTCGGCAAAAGCGCAGGACAGCGACAAAATATTGGGACTTGATCTGGGCGCAGACGATTATATCGCCAAGCCCTTTAACCCGCTGGAGGTGGCCGCCCGCGCCCGCGCGCAGCTTCGCCGCTTCTTGGAGCTTACGCCGCAGACGCACGCGCTGACGCTCGGCGATCTGCGGCTCGACCCCGCCTCGCTGACGCTGACGCGGCGCGGCGCACTGATCCCCGTGACGCTCGCCGAATACAAGATACTCTTTCGGCTCATGCGCGCGCCCGGCGAGGTTTTCTCCAAGCGTCAGCTTTACGAATGCATCAATCTGACCGCCGCCGAAAGCGGGCGCGACACCATGGAAAGCGACGAAAATACCGTAATGGTGCATATTTCCAAGATACGGGAAAAGATCGAAGACAATCCGCGCGCGCCGCGCTACATCAAAACCGTTCGCAACCAAGGCTACCGCTTTGTTTGCCACACCTCCTCCCGTTGATCCCGCGTTTTCGTATACCCCGGCGTCGCTATGGGCGCCGTATGGCATAGAGTACGATGAAAATCGAAAGAAATGGGGTTTGTTCATGAGAAATCTATCCATTCAATGGAAGCTGGCCATAGGCTACATTCTCGCCTTTATCATGTGCCTTGCCATGCTTACCGCAACGTTTGTTTCCATCACGCGCATCAACGGCTATTTTGACAAGGCCGTGAGCACCTCCGTGGGGCGCAGCCCTTCTCTGTATCAAGAGCTCGAGCCGCTTTCCGAAGAGGCAAAAGCCTCCTACACGCGGGCGCGCAGACTTGTTATCATCGAGGCGGTCCTCATGGTCGTGGCCGGCGTCGTGTTTATCCGCATCACCAGAAAAGGTATCGTACCGCCGCTTATGCAGGTTAACGACGGCATGAAAGCGTTGGCGCAAGGCAATTTGAACACAGAAATCACCTACACGAGCAAGGACGAGCTGGGCCAGACCTGCGATTGCATGCGCGCGAGCCTCAACTCGCTTCGCTCTTACATCGCCAAGATCGACGAAGCCATGCAGGAGCTTTCCGACGGCAACTTCGCCATGGAGCTTAAGAACGAGTTTGTGGGCGATTTTAAGAACATCGGCAGCAGCATCGACACGTTGAGCGAGAAGATGTCCGCCGTCATGCGCGATATCCAAAGCGCCGCGGAGCAGGTTTCCGCGGGCGCCTCGCAGCTTGCCGTCGGCGCGCAGTCGCTCTCCGAGGGCACGACCGAGCAAGCCGCCTCCGTCGAAGAACTCTCCGCCACGCTGGACGGCATTTCGGATCAAGTCAAAAGCACGGCGAAATTCGCCAAGAATTCCGTCATGCTCACCACCAAGGTGGGCGAATCCATCCATGACTGCAACGCCCAGATGAAGGAGCTGATGACAGCCATCAAGGGTATTGCCACCACCTCGGACGACATCGGCAGGATCGTTAAGACCATCGACGACATTGCTTTCCAAACGAATATACTCGCGCTCAACGCCGCCGTGGAAGCCGCCCGCGCAGGCGACGCGGGCAAGGGCTTCGCCGTCGTTGCGGACGAGGTGCGAAACCTCGCGCAGAAATCCTCCGAGGCCGCGCAAAGCACGGCTACGCTGATCGATAAGGCCGTCTCCTCCGCCAACAAGGGTAACGCGCTTGCCTCCATCACCGGTGAAGCCTTCGAATCCGCCGCCAAAAAGGTATCCGCCGTCGTGGATATCGTAACCAAGATCGCCAATGCCGCCGAGGAGCAGTCCACTTCCATCGAGCAGGTCACCTTGGGCGTAAGCCAGATTTCCGACGTTGTGCAGACCAACTCCGCCACCTCCGAGGAAAGCGCGGCCGCCAGCGAGGAGCTTCATGGGCAGGCGCAGCTTCTCAACGAGCTGATCGCCCGTTTCCGCCTGCGCGAGGACGGGAGCGAAAGCGCTTACGCCATGCCCGATTATCCGCCCGTGTCCGAATCCGATTTTGTGGATGAGGTCGAATCCGTGATACCGACTGAGGAGACAGTTGGCGCGTAAATATGACGGGCAAGCGGCATAACGACGCAAAACAAGCAGGCGGCATTTCGGCCGTCTGCTTTTTATCTGCCAGCTATTTTCTCGGCTCGGCGGGCATGGTCGTATCGCTGCGGCGCGGGGGCGCGCCTTGCGCAAAACCCTTAACGGTACCACTTACTATACTCCCTGTGCTTTCGCCTATCGTCCAGCTTTGTATTGCTTTTCTCCGAATTTTCGAGTATACTATTAACATCACCGAAGGATTGGGCGTTCGGACTACGGTCTGATAATCCCATTGTGCCTTCGGTGATTTTCTCTTTTATCCTAATCTAAAGATTTACAGATTCGTCTTGTAGCTACCTATTTTCCCGGCTCTGCGGACATGGTCGTATCGCTGCGGCGCGGGGGCGCGCCTTGCGAGACTTCCTGTCCTTGCGTTCCTCCACCTCGCTGTATCGCCCACCGGGCGCGCTCGGCTCCGTCATGTCACAAGCCAAGAGCGCTGCGCGCGTTGGCTTGTGAGGCACGGGAAAACAAGCGGTTGAAGCATAGCAAAGCAAAAAGCATGGCGCGTTGCATTACCTATTTTCCGGCTCTGCGGACATGGTCGTATCGCTGCGGCGCGGGGGCGCGCCTTGCGACACTTCCTGTCCTTGCGTTCCTCCGCCTCGCTGCATCGCCCACCGGGCGCGCTCGGCTCCGTCATGTCACAAGCCAAGGGCGCTGCGCGCGTTGGCTGGTGAGGCACGGGAAAACAAGCGTAAGCGTCACTTCAAGGACACATGGAAAATGTGCAGGCG
>CAZNAL010000068.1:0-11208 GCA_964571055.1 uncultured Oscillospiraceae bacterium
CCGCCGCGCAGTCGGCGGAGCCCTCCGAAAGCAGCATATCCACGCCGTGCTTGAGCGCGTCGATCACCGCAAGCACGTTTTCCCTTGCCGCCTTCTCGCTGCCCGGCAGGTTCACAAGCAAGCTGCGTCCCCGAATGCCGGCGACGCCCCTGGAAAGGCAGCCGCGCGGGGTAATCTTCATACTCTCCGCGCGCATCGCTTCAGGAATGCCGCGCGTTTCGCGCTCGATCACGGCAAGCGTCGCTTCGGGCGTAATATCGCGTGGGGAAAAGCCGGTGCCGCCCGTCGTCAAAACAAGCGCCGCGCGCAGCGTGTCGGCGCATTGGAGCAGCGCCTCTTGGATCATTGCCGCGTCGTCCGGAACAATGGCCGTATGGACGACCGCAAAGCCGTGTGCCGAAAGGAGTTCGCAAAGCGCGGGGCCGCTCGTATCCGTGCGCTCGCCCCGAAAGCCCTTATCGCTGATGGTGATCACCGCCGCCGTGTATTTCATCTGTCTTCCTCCCTATGATAATCGCCGTGCACGCCGCCCGCCTTTTCAAGAAGGCGAATGTCGCAGATGCGCATATCCTTCTGCACGGCCTTGCACATATCGTAGACCGTCAGCGCGGCCGTTGTGACCGCCGTAAGCGCCTCCATCTCCACGCCGGTGCGCCCGTCGCAGGCGACCTCCGCCCGAATCTCCACGGAAAGCGCCTTCTCGTCAAGCGAGAGCGTAAGGTTGACGCTGGAAAGCAGGATGGGATGGCACATCGGGATGAGCTCCGGCGTTCGCTTCGCGCCCATGACGCCTGCGACCTGCGCGACTGTGAGCACGTCGCCCTTTTTCATGCCGCCCGAACGGATCAGGGCAAAGGTATGTTCGTTGACGAGCACCCTTCCCGCAGCGACCGCTGTCCTTGCGGTTATGGGCTTTTCGCCTACGTCCACCATCTTAGCGCGCCCCTGCTCGTTAAAGTGGGAAAAGTCCTCCATCCTCTAGCCTCCTATTTGGTTCATGTTTCGCCCCGCGCGGCTTCGCTCGTCACAGGAGAGCGCGCCGTGCCACGCGGGCTTTGCAAGAATCGCAGCCTGTATTTGCCGCCGCATGCCCTCATAATCCAAGCCCTTGAGCGGATATTCCGCCGGCGCGTGCAGGCAGGGCTTGAGCTTTCCGTCCGCCGTAAGCCTGATGCGATTGCAATCACCGCAAAAATGCGCGCTGACGGGGCTGATAAGTCCTATGTCGCCCAGCGCGCCGGGCAGCCTGTAAAGCTTTGCCACGCCGCCGTCCGGTGCGTCCGGCAGGAGCGCGGGGAGCTTTTCCAGCACCGCTGTGTACGGGATGAACGCGCCGCGGTCAAAATCGCCGCCGTCATACATGGGCATCAGCTCGATAAAGCGAAGGTCGAGCGGATACACGCGGGTCAGTTCCGCAAGCGCCGGGATCTCTTCATCGTTGAAGCCGCCGATCAAAACGGTGTTGAGCTTCACCTTATCAAAACCCGCGTCAAGCGCCGCACGGATACCGTTCATCGCGTCCGCAAGCGTGCCGCAGCGCGTGATATACGCAAATTTCTTCTCGTTCAGCGTGTCAAGGCTGATGTTCACACGCTTCACGCCCGCGCCGCGAAGAGGCTTTGCAAGATCGGCAAGCAGCGTACCGTTGGTCGTGATACAAACCTCCCGGATGCCTTCCGTCGCCGCCGCGCGCGCGCAAATGGAAAGGATATTTTTCTTGACAAGCGGTTCGCCGCCCGTGATGCGCAGCTTTTCTATGCCAAGGGACGCGGCTGCGCGCACAGCCTCTAGCATCTCGTCCTCGGTGAGCATTTCGTCGTGCGCCTTTTTGCATACGCCCGTCTCGGGCATGCAGTAGCGGCAGCGCAGATTGCAGAGCTCTGTCACGGATAAGCGCAAATAGTTGATGTTTCTGTTGCAGCCGTCTATCATGCCGTAGGCTCTCCCGCCATCGGGCCGATATACGGTATCAGCTCGCCCGGTGCGCTGATCGTATAGCCGCCCAGCGCGAGGATTCTTTCCTTGAACGCGTCGCTTTTGAGCGTTTCGATCATCTGCCGCACCATGGGCGTATCCCACGCGTAATCGGGAATGAGCAGGTCGTATTCCTCGATGCAAAGGGGCAGAAAATCCAGCTCGTACAGCTTGGCGGCCGAATAGATACCCATGCCCGCGTCGGCAGAGCCGCACGCAAGCTGCGCGGCGACGGAGGTGTGCGTCAGCTCCTCCCGGTCATAGCCATAGATCCTGCCCGTGTCGATGTGGTTGACCTCGCAGAGATAGTCCATCAGGATGCGCGTGCCGGAGCCCTTTTGGCGGTTTACATACCGCACGCCCTCTTTGGCGACGTCGGCAAGCGTTTTTACGCCCTTCGGGTTGCCCTTAGGAAGCATCAAGCCCTGCTGGCGGCCTACGCAGCGAACCAGCCGCACATCGCCCTTGGGAAAATACTTTCGCAGAAACGCCTTATTGTATTCGCCGCTTGCCGTGTCAAGCAGATGACAGCCCGCGGCGTGCGCTTCGCCCCGCCGCAGCGCCATGATGCCGCCCATGGAGCCAACGTGCGAGGAGCTCATATACACCGCGCGGTTGTCGCTGTGCAGCATATCCGCAAGCTCGTCGAGCAGCGGGTCGTGGCTGCCGATCACCACAAGCGTGTTTTTCAGCGTTTCCTCGCTCTTCAATAACCTTACGCCGACGGTTTCCCCCGCCTCGAACCCCTCCGTGCCCTGCGGGATCTCCAGCATGCCGTCGGCCTTCATAAAGGAGGATACGACGCCGCTGCCGCGGCTTAGCGGCGACGCGGTCAGCTTATCGCCCACATAGCCCATGCGCACGCGGACGAATTCTTGATATTTGAAACCTGAAACCACGGGTCTGGTCAGAACGGCGTTTGCGTACGCCTTTGTTTCATTGCCCCTTGCAAGGCACAGGTCGATGAGCGGACGCAGCAGTTCCTCGATAACGATGATGCCCGATACGGGATAGCCGGGCACGCCAAGTATGGCCTTCGCGCCTTTACAACCAAGAATCGCGGGCTTACCGGGGCGCATGGCGATGCCGTGATACAGAAGCGTTCCCACGTCGCCTATGACGCGCGCCGAAAAGTCCTCGCGTCCGGCGGAGGAGCCGGCGTTTAGGAGCACGATATCGCATTCGTCGCAGGCCTTCTCTACCGCCTGCCTGATAAGCTCCAACGCATCCGGCACGATGGGGTAGGTGACGGGTTCCGCCCCCCATTCGCGGAGCATCGCGGAAAAGATGGCGGAGTTGAATTCCAATATACTGCCGGGCGCGGGGTCCGTGCAGGGCGGTATGATCTCATCGCCCGTAGGAATGATGCCCACGACCGGCCTTTTAAGCACGCTTACCTCCAGCACGCCGCCCGCGATCATCGCGCCGATGGAGGCGGGCGTTACGGCAACAAGCGATGGCAATATCATTTCGCCCGCGCAAATATCTTCGCCGATCTGCCGTATGTGCTGCCAAGGCGCTGCGGGCGCGTGCAGGGTAATGCTTCCGTCGCCGTTCTTTACGATATCCTCCACCATGACGACCGCGTCGCACCCCTCGGGCACCGGATCGCCCGTATCCACGACCGTAAAGCTTTCTTTAGCCAGCGTGACGGGCGTCGTGTCGGTCGCGCCGAAGCTGTCCTTCGCGCAAAGCGCTACGCCGTCCATGGCGCTTGCCGCGTAGTGCGGCGCGCAGATGTGCGCGTACACCGCGCTTGCCGTGGTGCGCCCGCAGGCCGCCTGCACCGGAACAAGCTCCGGCTTGGGGCCTAACCCGTTATTTTGCAGAAGTTCAACGTATTCTTTTTTTGCCTGCGCAAGCGGTACGTTTGTTAAGTACGCAAAAGCCATGCCTGTTACTCCCCCGAACCTATGGTAACTTGTATTTCCGCCCCCGCGGGCAGACCCTCGCAGTCGCGGTCGATGCAGAAAAACCCGTCCGCGCCCGCGAGCGTTGTGATCAAACCGGATTTGCTCCGGATGGGATGCGCGTAGAGGCCGTCCTCTCTTTGTTCCAGCAGCACGCAGCCATACTGCGCCCGCCCGTGGTTTGCGCCCACGCTTTCGGTCAGCTTTGCGGGTACTGTGTAATGGGAAAGAGTGCGCCCCTGCAAGCGGGCAAGCAGCGGCAGCACGAACAGCCGCGTTACAAAATAGGCAGCCACCGGATGCCCCGGAAGGCCGATCAGCGGCTTTTTGCCCACCTTGCCGATGAGCGTGGGCTTCCCAGGCTTCATAGCGATCCCGTGCAAAAGCAGCGTTCCCATGGAGCGGATGATCGCTTCGGCGGCGTCCTTCACGCCCACGCTGCTGCCGCCGGAAAGAAGCACGGCATCACATGTATCGAGCGCTTTTTGCACCGTTTGGGAAAGCAAAGATACGTCATCCCTGCAAATACCGTAATTGACCGCGTCCGCGCCGAAGCTTTTGAGCATCGCGCAGAGCATCGGGGCGTTCACATCCCGTACCTGCCCCGGAAGCGGCGCTTCTTCGGGTGCTACCAGTTCGTCGCCCGTGGAGATCACGCCTACGCGCAGCTTCTTTTCCACCGGCACGCGTACGCGTCCAATGGCCGCAAGCGCGCCTATATCCTGTGCAGAAAGAAGCCTTCCCTTTTTTAAGACAACCTTGCCGGGAAAAACGTCGTCGCCCCTGAAGATCATGTTTTGCCCCGGCGCGCCGCTTTTGAGAATACCGATCGTGCCGTCGCCGTAATCCTCGGTGTACTCGATCATCACTGCGCAATCGGCGCCCTTGGGGATTGCGCCGCCCGTCGGCACATAGCGGCACGCGCCCGCGGGCAGAACCTCCGCTGCCGCCGCGCCCATCAGCACCTCGCCGCAAAGCGGCAAAATCGCGGGGATGGCATCCGAACAGCCGAAGGTGTCGCTTGCGCGCACGGCATACCCGTCTACGGTAGAACGGTCAAAATCCGGGACGTACTCTTCCGCGCCGACGTCCTCGGATAAGACCCTGCCTGCCGCCTCGTCAAGATTCACGGTTTCATTATGGTTTTGTAAAGGAGAAAATTCCGCCTTGATAAGCTCCAGCACCTCGTCCGGCGTCATGACCTGCAGCATCGTTAAACCTCCGCGATGATTTTGCCCATGTCCCTGTAGTCGTTGCCCGAAAAGTGCGCAATTTCCCTTCTGAAGGGCTGCGACGCCATGGTTTTGAGCATTTCCTGTATCGCCTTTGTTTGCAGCAGCTCCTTTTTGATGACGAGATCGTACCGTTCTTCGATCAAGGGGATAAACGTAATGCCGTCGATCTGCCGCGATACGCGCTCGGTTCCAAGGCCGATGTCCGCCTCGCCCTCCGCAATGGCGGCAGCCATGGTAAGATGCGAGCGCATGATGCGGTCGTACCCCTTGACGGAGGAAGCGGTTATATTCCTTTTCTTTAGCTGGCCGTCCAGCAGGATACGCGAGCTGGAGCCGCAGCGCCTGTTCAATATCGAAATATCGCTGCGGCTAAGATCGTTCCAGCCGGTGATCTTCTTGGGATTGTCCTTTCGGACATAGAAGCCCTGCGTACGATAGGAAATATTGATCAGGATCGCCGGAACGCCGTGGAGCAGTATCTTTACAAAGGGCGTATTAAACTGGTTATCCTCCGCCGAATACAGATGGCAGGAGGCGGCTTCCAGCTTCCCCTCATACAGGGATAAAAGGCCTTCGAAGCTGGAAAGGTAAGCTCTTCCCACGCGTATGCCGCCGCAGAGCATTTGGTTTGCCAAAATATCCAGCACCACGTCCTGCCCGGAAATGGTAATGTCCGGCGCGGCGTCGCTTTTGGGATTGAGAAGCGTGCTGGCAGCCTCCACGCGCTGTACGGGCTTTGTGCTTTGCTCATGCCGCGAGCGCGCGATATACGCGTCTATGTCCTCTTGCGTAAAACGAACCTTGCGACCGATTTTGTAGGAATTGATCTCGCCGCGCTTGATCAAATCATAAATCGTAGATTTGCTTACGTGCAGGATATCCGCGACCTCCTGCGTCGATAAGGACTTATTTTGCGCCATGAATCACTACCCCCTATGCTTTGTGCTGACATGTAAGAATGCTTGATTCTTCTATATTATACCTTTTAAGGCGATGCTGTACAAGGGTACAGCCATATGGTAAAACGCGGCATTTCGTACCGTTTCGTATCGATTCGTATCGTTTCGCACAGTATGAAACAGTATATTTCGAGTAAGTTCACGCGCGTTCGCACGATTTCGCGCGGAAATAACAATATACTGCTATACAAGGATTGCAATCTTCCAGCGCGGCCGTAAGTACCTTCCAAGCTGCGGCTCCAACGGAGGGAACAGCAGGATAGCGGCAAGCAGCGCAAACAGGCTGCACCAGCTTGGGCAAAATGCCGCAGCTGTGAGCAGAAAGAATCCTGCGACTATCCATTTGATGATTTGGACTGTGCGCATGTTCCTCATCGCCTTATGGCACGTTTCATCGTCTCGGCGTAGAATACCCGTTTCGAGGTCTTTTCCTGAATCTGCTTTTCCGTATCCCATGCGGCCGTTTTTATGGAATCCCTCTGTTAAACAGGAAACAGCCCGTTAAACGCTATGTTTTCCGGGCTGTTGTTTGATCATGTTATTCGTACTCGATCGTGGCGGGAGGTTTTTCCGTAATGTCCCACAGCACGCGGTTGACGCCGGGGACTTCCGTGAGTATCCTGTCGCGGATGCGGCAGAGGACGTCCCACTTGAGCTGCTCGGGGGTCGCTGTGAGCGCGTCGGTGGAGTTGATGGCACGAAGGATCACGGGGTATTCGAAGGTGCGGCCGCCGTCGCGGATGCCGGTGGATTTGAAGGGCGGCACCACGGCGAAGTATTGCCACACCGTCTCGTCAAGATGTTCGCGGGCGAACTCCTCACGGAGTATCGCGTCCGCCTCGCGGAGGCAGAAAAGCCTGTCGCGCGTGATGGCGCCGGGGCAGCGCACGCCGAGGCCGGGACCCGGGAAGGGCTGGCGGAATACCATGGAGCGGGGCAGCCCAAGCGCCAAGCCGACTTGCCGCACCTCGTCCTTGTAGAGGGTCTTGAGCGGCTCGACCAGCTCGAAGTTGAGGTCCTCGGGCAGTCCGCCCACGTTGTGATGGGATTTGACCATCTTGTGGCCGTCGTCGCCGCTTTCGGCGATGTCCGGATAAATGGTGCCCTGCGCCAAGAAGGCCACGCCCGAAAGCTTGCGCGCTTCTTCCTCGAACACGCGGATGAACTCGCCGCCGATGATCTTGCGCTTCTGCTCCGGGTCGTCCACACCCGCGAGCTTGTCAAGGAAGCGGTCTACCGCGTCCACATAGGTAAGGTTTGCGCCCATCTCGTCGCGGAACACGCGCAGCACGTCCTCGCTTTCGCCCTTGCGCATGAGGCCGTGGTTGACGTGCACGCAATAGACCTTGTCCCCGATGGCCTTGATAAGAAGCGCCGCCACCACGGAGGAGTCTACGCCGCCGGAAAGCGCCAAGAGCACCTTATGATCGCCGATCTGCTTTTGCAGAGCGGAAACCTGTTCTTCAATGAATTTGTTCGCGTCTATCATATGCTTACTCTCCATATCGAAATTCAAAGCCGTTTTCGTCGGCCTTTTCAATGATCGCCAAGGAATACAGGTCTACGCCCTGCGCCCGAAGCTTCGCGCCGCCGGGCTGAAAGCCCTTTTCCACCGCCACGCCCATGCCGATGAGCGTAGCGCCCGACTGCTCCACGATCTCCACCAAGCCGCGAAGCGCTTCGCCGTTGGCGAGAAAATCGTCGATGATAAGCACCTTGTCCTTAGGACCCAGCCAGTCCTTGGCCATGATGAGCGTAACGGCCTTTTTATAGGTATAGGAATAGATCTCGCTTCTGTAAAGGCCGCCCTCGATATTGTCCGACTTCGCTTTCTTGGCAAACAAAAGCGGCACGCCCAGCTCCTCCGCCGTAATGGTGGCGAGCGCGATGCCGCTTGCTTCGACGGTCAGTACCGCCGTGATGCCCTCCGTGTCAAAGTGACGGGCAAATTCCTTTGCCATTTGCCGCATAAGGCCGGTGTCCACCCGATGGTTCAAAAAGCCGTCCACCTTGATAATGTTGCCCGGAAGCACGCGGCCCTCCGCGCGAATCCGGTCCTGTAAAAGCTGCATGGTTTTCTACCTCCCCGTTAAAAAATGCTATATGTTCGCCCGTGCCGACGGGTTTTTACCGCATGAAAATATGTGTTTATTATCCCCTATTCGTCCCGCTTTGGCAAGGATAAAAACTTTTATGCCCTATGAATGTTTTTTTGCGACCGCGTCTAACAATTTCGCGTCCCAAGACGTATAATATAGGCGAAATGATCGATTGCTTACATACAAAGGAGCCTGATGATGTCATACGCGAAACGTACCCTATCCGCCCTCCTCGCCCTGTTCACGCTCTTGACCGCCTGCTTATGTTTCGCGCGCCCCGCGCGCGCCATGACCGACGCGGAGCTGGAAGCGGCGATCAACGACGCAAAAGCCGATGCGGATCAATATTATGATACCTGCTACAGCGACGGTAAGCTAGCCGCGCTCGCTGGCGGCGAAGTCACAGAGCAGGAATTGCTCGATACGGGTATGGGGCTTCTTGAGGCGCTGCCCGATCCCAAGGATACGGCGCTTTGGGCGGTGGAGACGCTTTTTTCCTTTCTTGTACCAAAGAACGACCCCAACGCCGAGGTCCTCAACAAGCTCGCCGAAATGATGCAAAAGCAGGACGATCTGATGGCGAAGATCGGCGAGGTCAACAACAGCGTCGTAGCCGCCTCCGCCATCACAACGATCAATAAATTTCTCGACGCGGACAGCCGCGGCCTCGTCAAGACCTACTACGGCGCGCTGCGCCAGATCGACGAGGATTATAAAAAACACCTTATCACAAGCGACGCGGCCATGGAGCAGCGAAAGGCCGCCCTCACCCGCCATATCCCCAAGGTCAACGCGCCCAGCGGCGCGCTGTGCGACTTCGACGAATTCACCTACGGCCTTGGCAGCTTTCTGACCACCGACTACGCGACAGCCGGACTTCCCATGCCCAGCGCAAAACTCTTTACCATATTCTATGAATGGCATAAGCGGGAGGATGCGTACCGCAGGGAGCATCAGGGCTACGAAACGCGCGCGTTCTTTCAAAACTGCGCCCTCTCGCTCTACATGACCGCCGCGAGCATCGATAAGCTCTCGCTGACGGCACGCCTTCAGGAGCTGCCCGCAGGAGACCAAGTGATATTAAAGCAGCGCCTTAGCGATCTCAACGCGCAGATCAAGCTGGTCAAGGATACGGTCGCGCCGTTCGCGGTCAAACCCCGCGACGACAGCGAGCGCTTTTATCAGGTACCGGGGCATGAAAAGCTCCTCTATACGCAGGCTTACCAGCCTCTCATCCCCACGGAGCCGGACCCGAATAAGGGCTGGCATGTAGGGCGAAACAGCCTCGCGGGGCTCTATATCCACAACGCCTATCTTACGATCACTCAGCCCTTTTACTTCTGCTTTAATAAATACCAAGGCGCCGAGCAATCGCCGCTGATCGATTACGACTGGCTCTACACCGTATGGCATGATGATTATAAGGATAGTCATTCGCTCCTTGATATTTTTTTCAGCGACGCGGAGGGCAAATTCACGCCGCCCGCAGGCATGGACTACACATGGAATTTAGTTCTGCAGGACGTTGGCGCTTTCGCGCTGCAAGAGGATAATCCCGCCTTTGGCAATAAGATCACCATTTTCGTCAAAACGCTTAAATTGGATATGTCGCCTGAGGATATTGTTCTGTATCGCTACTATCCCGATACCAACGTGCGCAACGAGAAAACGAGCTTTATCGGCATCGGCGTAAAACCGCAAGCGGCATCCAATGCGCCGTCCGCGCGCACAAACATCCTCCCGACGTCCGCCTACGAAAATACGGCTTACGCCGCGGCCCCCGCCGCGTCCGAAAGCGCGGGCGCGTTCACCGTAAACGGCAGCGCGGAAAGCTTCACGGGCGCAAGCATTGACGGGAAGCCCCTGCAGCGAAGCGTTGATTTCACGGTGGAAAAAACGGAGAACGGTCTCGTGCTGCGCCTGACCGAGGCGTTTCGCGCAACGCTTAAAAACAGCGCGCACAAGCTGCGCATATACTTTACGGACGGCAAGGCGGAGATCAATTTCAACCTCGCCGAAACAGACTCCGCATTGGACGTGCCCGCTACGGGCAGCGCGTATAACGGCGCACTGTGGGCGCTTTTCGTGCCGCTTCTTATAAAGTTAGCAAGGAAAAAGCGCGCGTGCGCGTAGAATACCCTCCGTTTCGATTGTGGCAAGGGTCGTATGGCTCTTGCCCTTTTCATCTTCACATTTCTTTCACCTTTGCATAACGTCTATGTCATGGAAATTCGAGCATACTATGCTATACTGTTAGCACTCGAACAAGTCGAGTGCTAAAACGAGGATCGCATTAAGGAGGACGCCCTTATGAACGTAAATAAATTGACGCAGAAATCGCTGGAGGCGGTGCAGAACGCGCAAAATCTCGCGATGGAAAACCACAACCCGCAGGTGGAGCAGGCGCATATGCTCTGCGCGTTGCTTGGCGCGGAGGATTCGCTGATCGCGAGCCTGTTTGCCCGCATGGGAAAGGACGCGGACGCGTTTTTCAAGGAAGTAAGCCGCCGCGTAGACGCGCTGCCCCGCACGGAAGGCGGCGAAACGTACCTTTCGACGGAATTGAACGCCGCCTTCATGGAAGCGGAAAAAACAGCCGAGCGCATGAAGGACGATTTCGTGTCCGTGGAGCACCTGTTCATAGGCTTGCTTGAAAAGCCGGACAAGAGCACGCGGGAATTGTTTCAGCAGTACGGTATCGACAAGGACGCGTTTCTATCGGCGCTCAACGAGGTGCGCGGCGGCGCGCGCGTGACGACGGACAACCCGGAGGGCACCTACGACGCGCTGGGCAAGTACGCGCAGGATCTTGTGGAGCTTGCCAAGAAGCACAAGCTCGACCACGTGATCGGGCGGGACGACGAGGTGCGAAACGTCATCCGCATCCTCTCGCGCAAAACCAAGAACAACCCCGTGCTCATCGGCGAGCCGGGCGTGGGCAAAACCGCCATCGCGGAGGGCTTGGCGCAGCGTATCGTGCGCGGCGACGTGCCCGCGAGCCTGCAGGACAGAAAGATATTCTCGCTGGACA
>CAZNAL010000069.1:0-6722 GCA_964571055.1 uncultured Oscillospiraceae bacterium
CGCCATGGTGCGCATGGCGCAGGACTTCAACATGCGAGGTCCCTTGGTGGACGGCCACGGCAACTTCGGCAGCGTGGACGGCGACTCCGCCGCCGCCATGCGTTACACCGAGGCGCGTATGGCGCCGCTCGCGCTGGAGCTTTTGCGCGATCTTGACAAGGATACCGTCAACTACAGCCTCAACTTCGACGATTCTCTCAAGGAGCCGGATACGCTGCCCGGCCGCTTTCCCAACTTGCTGGTCAACGGCGCAAGCGGCATCGCCGTGGGTCTTGCCACCAACATACCGCCGCATAACCTTGGCGAAGCGATCGACGCCGTGATACTGCAAATGGAAAAGCCGGACATTTCGCTCGATGAACTTATGCAGGTACTGCCGTGTCCCGATTTTCCAACGGGCGGGCATATTCTTTCTTCCTCCGAGCTGCGCGAAGCCTATGAAACAGGCCGCGGCAAGATCATCATGCGCGCAAAAACGCATATCGAGGACGCGAAGAATGGCAAAAAGCTCATCGTCGTCACCGAATTTCCATATCAGGTCAACAAGGCAAAGGCGCTGGAGGATATCCTGCGCGTCAGTCAGGAAAAGAAGCTCCTGTTTGCGGGCGTCGGCGATATACGCGATGAATCCGACCGCACAGGCACCCGCGCCGTGATCGAGGTGAAGAAGGATTACGACGCAGAGAAAATACTGCAATACCTCTTTAAGTATGCCGATTTGCAGCTGAGCTTCGGCGTAAACCTCGTGGCGATCGCCGAGGGCAAGCCGCAGCAGCTTTCCTTAAAGCGCGTGCTGGATTATTATATCCGCTACCAAAAGGAAGTCGTCACACGCCGCACGAAATATGATCTGGAGGCCGCAAAGAGAAGACAGCACATACTCGAAGGCCTCATGATCGCGCTGGACAATATCGATGCGGTGATCATGCTCATTCGCGCGTCCAAGACTCCCAAGGAGGCCAAGGAAGGCCTTATGCGCCAGTTTAACCTCTCCGAGGTGCAATCTCAAGCTATTTTGGATCTGCGCTTACAGAGGCTAACCAACCTTGAAATGCTTTCCATTCAGCAGGAATACGCCGAGATCAACAAGCTTATCAAAAAGCTTACCGCCGTACTGGATTCGGAGAAAAAGCTTTGCGCGCTCATCAAGTCGGAGCTGTTGGAGATCAAAGAAAAATACGCCACGCCGCGGCTTACAACGCTCATCGACGGCGAAACAGAGATCGTTGTAGCCAAGGACGATCTCAAGGTGATCGAGGACGTCGTGATCACTATCGCGCGCAGCGGGCGCGTGCGGCGCATCCCCAAGCGCCTATATGCCAAAGAACAGCCGGATGGGGATCGCATGCTGTGCGTGCTGGATACCACAACCGACGCGCGCATCAAGCTGTTCACGAACCTTGGCAACTGTTTTACCTTGGGCGCCGAAGAATTCCCCGAAACCAAGCCCGCCGGAAGGCCCGTATTCCTAAACGCGCTCATCGAGCTTGCCAAAGAGGAAAAAGCGGTCGCCTGCATGCAGGAACAGACCGACGGCAATCTCTATTTCTATACGGCGCAGGGCATGATCAAATGCACCGCCGCCGCGGAATACTGCACAAAGGCCAAGCGCATCGCGGCCATTTCTCTCAAAGCAGACGATACGCTCCTAGGCGTGCAGCCCTATAGGAACGAAAGCATATTGCTGCTCTCGCACGCGGGCATGAGCATTCGCTTTGCTACGGACAGCATCCCCGTGATGGGACGCGTAAGCGCGGGCGTAAAATGCATGAAGCTGGAGGACGGCGATCATGTGGTCTTTTTCGAGCAGCTGACGGAGGAAGGGGAGATCCTCACCATCTCGGATCGCGGCTACGCAAAGCGCAGCTTCGTTTTCGACCACGACCTGCAGGGTCGCAACGGAAAGGGGCTCAAGGCTTTTGATTTTAAGAAAAACGGCTCCAACGGATGCTGTATCGCCGCCGCTTTCCATGTAAAGGAGCCGCTTTCCATCACGGTGGAACAGTTCCATGGCGAAAAAACCGTTGTGAATACGGAGGATGTGATGATCGAGAGCCGCGCCGGCAAGGGCATGCTCTTGATTATGGCGCTGCTGGACGACGTGGTAACGGACGCCTATATCAACGCGGCCGGGCAGGCAGGAAGCGGCGCGGAGGAAACAACGGTCTGATAAAGCGTCGGCGTTGCGCATACTATCATAGTAGTTCATACACTATGAGGAGAAAAGAAGTATGCGTATTGCAAACGAAAATAACACAGCCGTTTTTCGCGGTCAGGTAAAAGAGGAGCCCGTATTCAACCACGCATTGTTTGACGAATCATTCTACGGCTTTACGCTGTTGGTGCCCCGATTGAGCGGCGTGATCGACGAACTGCCCGTTACCTTTCCCGGCCGCCTTCCGATCCATCCTCGCGCGGGCGAGCGCATTTTCGTTTTAGGACAGCTTCGTTCCTATAAAAAGCAAACGGAGCAGGGCAACCGCTTGCTCGTGACGGTATTTGCCAAGGATATCGATTTTTCGGACGAGGAGCCGGAAAACGATGTGCAGCTCACTGGTTTTCTCTGCAAGCCCGCGATATTTCGCACAACGCCCTTCATGCGCGAAATATCCGATCTCCTCATCGCGGTCAACCGCCCCTACGGGAAATCCGATTATCTTCCCTGCATCGCTTGGGGGCGAAACGCGCACCTTGCACGCGATATTTCCGTCGGTTCCACGCTGCACATTGCCGGCAGACTGCAAAGCCGGACGTATGTAAAGTCCTTTCCGAACGGAACCTCCTTTGAACGCATCGCGTATGAGGTATCCTGTTCAAGCATCGAGCTCGTATAAAACGCGTTTAGTAACGCGTTATAATATAACACGTATTACTATTTAGGTGATGACAGCAATGGACGGATTATGTTTATACGCTTCCACGCGTGAAATGCAAACGCTCAAGGGCGGGAAAATCGATAAGATCGCCCAGCCCGAGCGGGATACGCTGCTTTTCGCAATTCGCTGCGAGGGTTCGAACAAGAAGCTTCTTCTAAGCGCGGACGCCGCGCATGGCGGCGCATACCTTACGGAACAGAAGCGCGCGAATCCCATCGACGCGCCCATGTTTTGCATGCTGCTGCGCAAGCGTCTTTGCGGCGGACGTATACTCTCCATCGAACAACCGAACATGGATCGCGTGATCCGTATCGCCATACAAAGCCGCGACGAGCTTGGAGACGATACCGTATATACCTTAGTGATCGAGGTGATGGGGAAACACTCCAATATCATACTGCTGCGCGAGGACGGGGTCATCGTGGACGCAATACGCCGCGTAGGACTCGGCGTTTCGGGTGTTCGCACGATTTTGCCCGGACAGGCGTACACGCTTCCGCCCGCGCAGATAAAGCGCGATCCGCGCGATATGCGCGCTTCCGATTTTGAAGCGATACTGCAAAATGACGGCAGAGCGGACAAGCTTCTTTCCGCCGCCTGCTACGGTCTGTCGCCCAGCGTCGCTTCCGTCATGCTTTCCTGTGTTACGGAGGAAAACGACGCGCCGCGTCTAAGCGCGCAGGAGCGCGCGGCGATCGCGCATTGGCTGTATACATTTTATCAGAAACTTTCGCAGGATGAGTTTTCGCCCTCCCTTCTTTGCAACGCCTTCAGCGAACCATTGTCGGCGTATCCGTTCTCTCCGCCCGGCAAGTACGTAAAACGCACAGAGAGTATTGCTGAAGCCATGGACGCTTTGTATGCGCAAAGCGAACTTCACGATCATATCCGTCAGCACGGCGCATCGCTTCGGAAAATCCTGCAAAACAATATGGAGCGATGTGAAAAAAAACTGTCCCTGTATGCCGACGCCATCAACGCGGAAACAAGCATCGCGCAGGACAAGCGGTACGGCGAATTGCTGACCGCATCCCTTCACACCCTCAAGACGAACGCTGCGGAGGCCGTCGTAACGGATTATTACAGCGATCCGCCGCAGAAGTGCATCATCCCCATGGATATTTTACACACGCCCGGCGAAAACGCGCAGCGCTATTTCAAGCGTTATCAGAAAGCGAAAGCCGCGCGTGACATGGCGCTGCGCCAACGCGAGCAGGTCATGACCGAGCTTTCGTATTTAGAAGGACAACTCGATAATCTTTCCAAATGCACAACGCTTGCGGAGCTGGAGGAAATGCGCGAGGAGCTCAAAGAGCAGGGGTATCTGAAAAAAGAGCCGCTAAAAGGAAAGCGCAAGGAGAAAGTCCGAAAGCTGCCGCCCTCAAAGCCGATGCATTACGTTTCCAGCGATGGCACAGATATCTTTATCGGAAAGAACAACAAGCAAAACGACACGCTCACGCTGCACGTTGCCGACGGCGAGGATATTTGGATGCACACCAAGGAAATCCCCGGCTCACATGTGATCGTAAAATGCGCCGCGCCGTCCGGCGCAACGCTTATGGAGGCTGCGATGCTCGCGGCGTATTTTAGCAAGGCGCGGGGCAGCGAAAATATTCCCGTAGACTATACGCCGCGTAAATTCGTCAAAAAACCCGGCGGCGCAAAGCCCGGCATGGTCATCTATACCACCAACAAGACCCTGTTCGTCACGCCGGACGAAAGCGTCATTAAGTCGCTTCGACACGAAAGCTGACCGCATGCGCGTCCCTTCCTCCGCATAGGCTTTAAGCAAAAGGCTTAGGAGGATACCGTTTATGCGGCGTTTATCGCTTGTGATACTTGTACTAACACTTGCGCTTTTTGCTTGCGCCTGTAAAAAAGAAGCGGCAGTGGAAACCATGACGCAGGACGCGCAAGGGTATGCGGGTTTTCGGGATACCATGCTATACTATGCCTCCGACGACGGATTGCTCGTTCCCTTCATGCGGCAAATACCGTGGGAGGAGGGGATCGGCAAGGCGGCGCTGGGGTATCTTGTTGACACGGAAGAAAACAGGTCTGTTTTGCAGCGATACGGGCTCCGTGCGCCGCTTCCCGACGGTACGGCCATCCGTTTGCGCATAAACGATGACAAACAGGCATTGGTGGAGCTTTCCTCCTGCGCGCCGCCCGATGACGCCGCACAGGAATACCTGCGCATAGCTTCCGTTGTGAATACGCTTACAGCGTTTCCCACGATCGATACGGTATCCGTGAACGTAAACGGCGAACCGATCGAGCGCTTTGCAGCAGACGGCGCCATGTCCGCCTTTGCCCTCAACGCGGAAGAGGACGCCGCTCCGACCTCCACGGGAGCCTTGCACGCTATGACGCTGTATTTCCCCAACGCGTCGGCAAGCCTAAACGTGCCCGTGACGCGTTACCAAAGCACGCAGCCCAGCTTTGCTTCCGCCGTGCAGGCGTTGATCGACGGGCCGCAAAACAACGCCCTCACCGCATGCTTCCCCGAAGGCACCGTACTGCTGGACGCACAGCTTGCGGATGGCGCGGCAACCATAAATTTCTCCAAGGAATTCGCGCTCGCCGCCGAAACCGAAGGTCTTCTGGACGCGGCGCGCGATACGCTGTATCTAACGGCTTGTACCTTTACAGATGTGCAGACGATGGATATACTGGTGGAGGGGGAACCGATTTCGTATAGCGCCGCCGCTGTCAGCCTGCCGCTTTATCCCAATAGGCTGGAATAGCCTCCACGCCATATTACTACAAAGGAGATACGCATGCAGCTTCTCATCGCATCCAATAACAAGCATAAGGTGGAGGAGATCAAGACCATCCTCGCGCCTTATTTTTCCCATATCCTTACGCTGAAAGAAGCCGGTATCGACGCGGACGTTGAGGAAAATGGCGCGACCTTTGAAGAAAATGCCGCGATCAAGGCGCACGCCATATTGTCCTTATCCGCAGCCGACGCGGTGTTAGCCGACGACAGCGGCCTGATGGTGGACGCGCTTGGCGGCGCACCCGGCGTATACAGCGCGCGCTTTGCAGGAAACGGTCATAACGACGCGGACAATAACGCAAAGCTTCTCGATGTGATGCGCGACGTACCGCCCGCGCAGCGCGGATGCCGGTTCGTCACCGCCGTATGCCTATCACGACGCGGCGAAGCGGATGTATGCGCGCGCGGCGAGGTGGAGGGGGAGCTTCTCAACACCCCACAGGGCGACAACGGCTTTGGCTACGACCCGCTTTTTTATTACGCGCCCTTTCATAAAACCTTTGCGCAGCTTACCGCGCAGGAAAAGAACGCCGTCAGTCACCGCAAACGGGCGCTGGCGGCGCTGTGCCAAAAACTGGAAAAGCTTACATAATGCTAGGCTTGCGCGCGCCAGTGTGCGAAGCGCTTCTCTAAATACGCCACACCATAATACATCAAGGCTGCAAGCACGCACAACACAACGATGCTCGCCATGACAAGATCCAGTTTAAAAACCTGCCCGCCATAGACGATCAAATACCCAAGCCCCGCGCGGGATACCAGATACTCGCCGACAATTACGCCCACCCAGCTCATGCCGACGCTGATTTTCAGCGCGCTCATGAACGTCGGCACGGAGGCGGGGAGGACTACCATACTTAATATCTGCCATTTACTCGCGCCCAACGTGCGCATCAGAAGCTGTTTTTCATCCGTGATCTCCATAAAGCCCGCAAGCACACTCATGATCGTAACGATGGTGGAAATAAGCAGCGCCATCACGATGATACTCTTTACGCCCGCGCCGAACCAAACGATCAGTATCGGGCCCAGCGCGATCTTGGGCAGCGCGTTGAGCACCA
>CAZNAL010000069.1:6732-11191 GCA_964571055.1 uncultured Oscillospiraceae bacterium
GGATCCATGATGCGCGACAGCGTGCGGCTCCACCACAGAAGCATAGCAAGCAGCGTCCCCAGCAGCGTTCCCACAAGAAAGCCCACCACCGTTTCAAAAAGCGTAACGCCAATATGCAAAAACAATTCACCGTTTTGATACAGCCTGCCTATCGTCGCCGCCACGCGGGAAGGCGAACTTACGATAAAGGGATCGATCCAGCCCACGCAGGCTGCGATTTCCCAAACGAACAAAAGCATCGCGAGAATTACATACCGCAGCAAACGGATCAGGCGCGTTTTACGCGCCTGCGCGCGCAAAAAATCGGCATGCTGTTCGGATTGCTCCGTATTATTGATCTTCTTCATTGTCAAGCTCCTTCCAGATCGTATCGAAATACTCCTTGAAGCCCTCTTCGCTGCGCCGCCGCAGCGGCGTGCCTTCCCGAAGCGCCAGCTTATGCTCCGCTTTGACGCTGGCAGGCCGCCCGGAAAAGATAACGACGCGGTCGCTCATGGATATTGCCTCCGATATATCATGCGTAACAAGGATCGCAGTTTTTTCCTCACGCCGGATGATGTCGTATATCTCGTTTGCCAAGCGCACGCGCGTTTGAAAGTCCAACGCGGAAAAGGGCTCATCCAGCAAAAGCAGCGCCGGAGAGCACGCAAGCGTCCGAATCAGCGCGACCTTTTGGCGCATGCCGCCGGAAAGCTGGCGCGGATACGCGTCCTTAAATTCATATAAGCCGTACTTTTCCAGCAGTGAAAGCGCATATTCGCGCTTTTCACGGCTGCATATCCGTTTCACCTCCAAGCCCAACAGGATATTCCCCTCGATCGTGCGCCAATCCAGCAGGTGATCCCGTTGCAACACATACCCGGGTGATGAATCGCCGACCCACAGCGCACCGCCAGAGGGCTGCAGCAACCCCGCAAGCATGGAGAGCATGCTCGTTTTTCCACAGCCGGAGGGGCCGACCACGGATACGAACTCGCCTTGCTCGACGTCCAGATTCAGCCCCTTCAGGGCAAGCGTCTCGCCCTGCATTTCATGATAAATGAGACTCACGTCTCGTATTTCAACCATTTTGGACATACCATTACCCCCGAAGAATTATACTTTCTATTGTATTCCTTCATTCTTCCGGGCGTGAACGTCCAAGGCGCGTTACGCGTATCATGATAGCAGTGAAGATAGGAGGTTCCATATGCAAACAAGACCCTCAACGGTTCGCATACGCAGAGGCTGCGTAAGGCGACGCACCTTTCGCTGCGGTTGTTTATTTTTGATTCTGACGCCCCTTTGGCTGTGCTTTCACCTCAGCCTTTGGAACGCGATCATACTTTCTTTTATCGGTATTGTATGCTTTGAATGGTTTCTGTTTCGAAGATAAAACAATTCTTTACATAATAAAAACGGACGTCCGAAGACGTCCGTCCAAGCGTTTTTTCTCAGACGCTGCGCTGCACCTTGCCGGAACGAAGGCAACGCGTGCAAACGTTCATCTTGCGCGCAACGCCGCCCACGACGACGGTAACACGCTGAACGTTAGGAGCCCAAGTCCTTTTGGTTTTACGATTGGAGTGACTCACCAAATTACCGGACATAGCACCCTTGTTGCATACTTCACAAAACTTACCCATGCATTACACCTCCTTACCGACATATATCGCATGGCCTTTCGGCCTAGAACTCAAACATGACGATTCTAACACAAGCGTTCAAGCATTGCAAGCAGTATTTTTATTTCGTATAGAATAACTTGCTTTCGCCGTTTTTATCCAGTAAATAGAACTCGCTGCCAAGCGATACGATGGCAAAGCCGTCCGCGAAAGGCTCGGCTGTATCGTACAGGGGCGCTATTTTTACCTCTCCCTTTGGATCGATATAACCCCATTTGCCGGCGGACTTATCCAAAACCGCCGCGCAGCCGTCGCTAAAGTCCTGCACCTGTGCGTATTGGGCAGGGATCTCAAAGGAGCCGAGCGTATTGATGAAGCCCCAGCCGTCCTCGTTCTGCACCGCCGCAAGCCCCCCCGAAAAGGCGCGCGCGTCGCGAAAGGTCTGCTTATAAGCGGATTGCCCGACGGAATTCAAGTAATAGTATGTCGAGCCACGTTCCACAACGACCGCAAAGCCTTCGGAAAAGACGGTGCCTTGGATGGTTGAACCGAGCGTCGCCACCTTTTCGCCCACCTTATCGATGATGTAGTGACGATCCTTTTCGTATTCGTCGGAGGTCGCAAAGGCCAAATCCTCGGCAAAATCGCCGGCCTTACGCCATTTTGCGCTAACAGCCATGTTGCCAAAGATGTCGATATACCCAAACGCCGAACCGCTTCGCACCGCGGCGCGCCCACAATGAAAGCTTCCCGCTTCGCGGAAGGTATAGTCGATCACAACCTTGCCGCTTCGGTCGATATAGCCCCATTTTCCATCCTTTTCCACCGCTGCGTAATCGTCCGAAAAGGGCTGTACATTCGTCCAAACAGGCTCGACGAGCCATACGTCGTTTACGGAAAGCAGGCCGAACACGCCGTCCTTCTTCGCAAAAGCTACGCCATTTGCAAATTCATGAGCCTCCGTAAAGGCTGGCTGTATCACGATCTGTCCCGCCGTGTTCTTATACCCCCAAAGACCCGTGTCGTAGTAGGGAATAATACGCCCCGTCACGGAAACGGGGACGGGGGTGGGGGTAGGAGCGGGCGTCGTTTGAATGTCCAAGCCGCGCTCCTCTTGAACGGCTTCATTAAAGGCGGCGCTGGCATTATTGAGCGCCGACGCGCCTTGGCCGGAATAGAACAACGCAAAAACGGTCACGCCCGCAAGAACAAGCGCGACCAGCATGATATAAGACGCGAGTATCGGCGTCGAGCCGTTCCCTTTGGACGCCATATTATTCCTTTTCTACCTCCTGATGCAAAACGATGGAAATAAACCTGTCAGCAGCGGCGGAAAGCGGGACGCCCTCCAAGGAAATAAGACCGATGTTTCTTGAGGGCATGGGGGTCGTCAGCTCGATTTCAAAAAGCTCGCCGCTGTTGATGGCCTGCGCCGCGAATTCATAAGTCACGCAAGCGATGCCAAGGCCGATCTTCGCGAACTCCACCAAAAGGGAATGCGCGCCCAGTTCGATCTCCGGATGCAGCGTCACGCCGCAAACGGATGCAAAGTCGTCCAAATATTTCCGTGAATTCGACGCCTGCTCCAACAGCACGAGCGGTTCGCGCGCAAGATCGCTAAGCTGCACAGGGTTGCCCTTGAGCTTTGCAAACCTTTCGGACGCGACAAATACATCGTGGACCTTCAGCACCTCGCGAGTGGAAA
The DNA here is from genome assembly GCA_964571055.1 of uncultured Oscillospiraceae bacterium. Classification (GTDB taxonomy): domain Bacteria; phylum Bacillota; class Clostridia; order Christensenellales; family CAG-138; genus JAQVRG01. The sequence goes on from CAZNAL010000069.1 coordinate 10,042, forward strand.
GCGCACTATCCTCAACGGGCAGGTTTACAAGCGCGATATCCACCTTACCTACCTTCAAAAGCTCCACCGTTTCCGGCGTGGTGCGGTTGGTTACCTGGAGCTGCACGTCGGGATAGGCCATATGGAATTCTTCTAAATACGGCAAAAGGAAGTATTGGCACAGCGTATCGCTCGCGCCGATCATCAGCCCGCCGCTTTTCAGCGTCCGCATGCGGTTGAGCTTGTCCTCCGCGGCGGTGATCAGGCTGACCGCTTTATCCGCGTAGCTGTAGAGCATGCGCCCTTCACTCGTAAGCGTTATACCGCGGCTGTTTCTCGTAAAAAGCGTGCAGCCGAGCATGTATTCCAGCCTGTGCATGGATTGGCTGATCGCGGGTTGGCTGACGTAAAGCTCCCGCGCCGCGTGCGAAAGGCTGCCACATTTTGCTACGGTGCAAAATATGCTGTAAAGATCGAGATCCGCTGTCATAACGCTTCATTCCCTTTCTGTCGATTTTTTTATTATAAGCTATCATTATGGGTTTTGCAATAAGTAAAACTAATACATAGTTTAAAACATCAAAGCAGAGCTATACTTTTTATGGTATACTAGATTATTCTTTCCATTGCGCGATGGCGCAGTATTGCATTTTTTAGGAGGGCATATCTTATGACGACGGAATCCTTTTTCCCTTCCTCAACCGGTTTGGGGGACGTTTATGTCAGCACATGGATACCGGACGCGGAAAAACCGCGCGGCGTCGTGCAGCTTACGCACGGCATGGCAGAGCACATCAGCCGGTATAGCGGTTTTGCGTCTTATTTATGTGAGCGCGGCTTTGTGGTGACGGGGCAGGATCATATCGGTCACGGAAAAACCTCCGGCACGGGAACGGACGGCTATTTCGGCGAAACGGACGGCTGGACAAATTTAATCAAGGATATGCAGACCCTGCACGCCAACACGAAAGCGGCATATCCCGATCTGCCTTATATTCTCTTTGGCCACAGCATGGGCTCCTTTTTGGCGCGCAGCTATGCCTCCCGCTGCGGAACGGATATAGACGGCTTCATCTTCTCCGGCACAGCGGGAAAAAACGCCGCGCTACCCATCGCCAAATGGATCGCCAACCGCGATATCAAAAAGGGCAAGCTGAAAACGCCCAACCAA